>CALRYE020000014.1:0-68955 GCA_943372275.1 Janthinobacterium lividum | reverse complement strand
CAGCGGCAGGCGCGAGATGTCGGCGATGTCGTAGCCGCCGAAGGTGACCGACAGCGATTCCTGGCGCAGCCGCTTGCCGCGGCACAGCGGGCACTCGGCGCTGACCATGTAGCGCGCCACGCGCTTTTTCATCGACGCGCTCTCGGTGGTGGCGAAGGTTTGCAGCACGTACTTGCGCGCGCCGGTAAACGTGCCCTGGTAGCTGGGCGTTTCCTTGCGTTTCAGGGCGCGCCGGGTTTCTTCCGGGGTCAAGCCGGCATACACGGGGGCGGTCGGCTGCTCGTCGGTGAACAGGATCCAGTCGCGCACTTTCTTGGGCAGCTCGCGCCACGGCGTGTCCACGTCGTAACCGAGCGTGACGAGAATGTCGCGCAGGTTCTGGCCGTGCCAGGCTGTGGGCCAGGCCGCCACGGCGCGTTCGCGGATGGTCAGGCTGTCGTCCGGCACCATCGACTGTTCCGTCACTTCGTACACCCGCCCCAGGCCATGGCACTCGGTGCAGGCGCCTTCGGGCGTATTGGGTGAAAACGACTCGGCGTAGAGCAATTCCTGCCCGGCGGGATAGTCGCCGGCGCGCGAGTACAGCATGCGCAGCGAGTTGGACAAGGTGCTGACGCTGCCCACCGACGAACGGGTGGTGGGCGAGCCGCGCTGCTGCTGCAGGGCCACCGCCGGCGGCAGGCCGACGATGTCGTCCACTTCCGGCACCGGCATCTGATGGAACAGCCGGCGCGCGTAGGGCGAGACCGACTCCAGGTAGCGCCGCTGGGCTTCGGCGTACAGGGTGCCGAAGGCCAGCGACGACTTGCCGGACCCGGACACGCCGGTGAACACCACCAGCGCGTCGCGCGGGATGTCGACGTCGACGTCCTTCAGATTGTGTTCGCGCGCCCCGCGCACCTGCACGAAGCCGGCGCGGGCCGTGGGCGCGGCGACGGTGGCGGCACCCGTGGCGGCGGTGGCACCCGTGCTGGCGGTGGCGGTGGCACCCAAGGTGGCGGTGGCGGCAGGCGCCGGATCGGATTTGTTGCGCATGGTAAGGCCCGGTTCGATGCAATGCCGCCATTACACCGCTAGTTGCCAGGCACTACCGTTCGGTATTACACGGAAGCGGGCAAGCGCTCGCGAAGTTCGAACGATTCCGTGTGGCCGAAGCTGCGCGTGTAGTCGAGCAGCTGGATGGCCAGCGGGTCGATGCGCAGAAACAGCATGCCGGGCCACGGCAGCGTGGCCGGATCGCTGATCATTTGCGCGAATGCCGGCAGCTTGCGCAGCAACAGGCTGCTGGCCAGCTCCAGCTCGGCGGGATCGGTCACCATGGCGGCGCGCGCATCGATCGACATCCCTTGGATATCGTGCCAGTTGCTGTAGGGCGCGTTGACCGTCAGTGCGACCTGACCATGTTCGCGCACATCGTGGGCTTTGTGGCTGTCCAGCGCGATGGCCACATACAGGGTCAGGTCGTCGCTGGCGAAATTGACCGTCGAGGCGTGCGGCGAGCCGTCGTGGCGCAGCGTGGCCAGCGTCAGATCGGCGGCCCTGGCCAGGATGCTGAGCGCCAGGGTGTGGCTGTGGTGGTCGAGTTGGTTCATGAAGTGCTTTCTGAGCTACAAGGTGATGGGTGAACCGGCGGGTCAGGTGCAACGCGCCGGTCAAATCGACCATACCACACAGCCCGTGGCAAGCGAGGTTCGTAACTACTATTAGACATATACATTTACAACCGATAGTAACTTCGCGCTACGTCTTTGATCGAGGCACCAACTTTCCGTCATTTAGTTTACTTATCAATTGGTGATAAACTGCAACGCTGCTCAGTGAACAGATACCGTGTCGCGTCGTTAGCGTGGTCGACGCACGGAGTGCAGCCGGAGGTTCACCATGATGTACGAGTTCTTGATCAGGCGGTCTGCCAACGGTGCGCAATCTGGCCGGGGTGGGCTGCATCTTCACCATCGACCTGCCGCGCTTCGCCCTACCGACCTGAGCCGACCGTCATCGCGCCGGCCAGGTCATCGCCCTGTCATCCATCTCCCGTACGATAGCCTTGTTCGCGGTGCTGTGCACACCCCGCGGCAGCTTTGTCCGGTCAGCTCAAGCATCGGCACCAATTCAGCGCCGCCCCGTCGCGGCGACGCAGCTGGCCGCCCCTAACCGCGGCGCGCACGTAAAAAAAACCGCCCGGCTTGCGCCGGACGGTTTTCTCGTCCTACCCCTAAACGTTCTAGTTCTTATTCTAACTATTGTTTAGCGACCTGCTGCGTGACGGGCACGCAGGCAAGGTGTATTACTTGTTGACGGTACGGGTACCGACAACTTCAACGGTCACGCGACGGTTCTTGGCACGGCCTTCGGCGGTCTTGTTATCAGCAACTGGCTGGGACTCGCCCTTGCCTTCGGTGTACACGCGCGATGCTTCGACGCCTTTGGTGATGATGTACGCTTTGACAGCTTCAGCACGACGCAGCGACAGCTTCTGGTTGTACGCATCCGAGCCGACCGAGTCGGTATGGCCGACGGTGATCATCACTTCGGTGTTCATGCCTTGCAGCTTCATCAGCAGATCGTCCAGAGCGGCTTTGCCGTCTGCTTTTACGACCGACTTGTCGAAGTCGAACAGGGCTTCAGCGGCGAACGATACTTTTTCCGACGTTGGCACTGGAGCAGCTTGTACTGGAGCCGGTGCTGGCGCTGGCGCTTCAACCACTGGCGCTGGCGCTGGCGGCGGGGTGTAGACCACTGGCTTGGCAGCTGGGCGGCCCAGCTTGTAGACCAGGTTCAGCGAGTACATGTTGACGTGACCGTTGTTACGGATCGCGTCGTCCAGACGATAGCGCTCAGCATCAGCACGCACGGCCAGCGCTTCGGTCAGCTTGTATTCCAGACCCAGGCCGACCTTTGGGTTCAAACGCTTTTCGCGCTCGTTCAGCAGAGCGAACGAACCGACGCGGGAGCCGGTGAATTCGGTCTTAGCGCGGGCATAGTTCATACCGGCACGTGCCATGACCGAGAAACGCTCGGTCAGGGCCAGCTGGCCAACCAGGTCCACGAACACGCCGCGGTAGCCGACGTTGGCGTTCAGGGTGCCGCCTTGGAACGTGTTGGTGGCGTAGCTGAATTCGCCCAGGTCGAATGCACCCAGTTCAACAGCAAAGTTCTTGTTCAGTTGCTTACCGACATACAGCTTGTAGCCGACGTCTTTTTCATCAGCGCTGTAGCCGCGGATCGTCTGACCCGGGGTGTTCAGCGGCGCCAGGATTTCACGGGCCTTGAAGTTGGTGTCGGTGCGGCCGATGCCGGCGCCGATGTAGGTCGCGCTGTTTGCCCATTCTGGGTTCACGAACTGTTCGTCAGCTGCGCTGGCCGTTTGAGCTGCCAGCATGGACAGGGTCAGAACGCTCAGGGTGCCGATGTGTTTTGCAATTTTCATTTGTTTCTCTCTTGTTTGTATGGTGAAGGGTAGCTCGTCAGAACTTTGCTGCCTGACTGAGACTGAACTATTACCCATTGCCAACTCGGGCTCCGTACGATAGCGAACATAACGTTCTGGAACTATTGGAAATCGCAAAAAAACAACACTTTTTGTTGTTTTTTCACGTTTAAACGTCAGGCTGCCCTTCGGTAGCGAGCAATTCGGCCTCTTGCTGCTTGCGCAGCGCCGCCATATGAATGGCATATTGCTCGAACCGTTTATCGTCTTCGCTCTCCGGTTTCCAGCTCGGCACGGTGACGGTGTCGCCGGCGCCGTCCACCGCCACGAACACGATCAGGCAGCGCGTGGTGCGCTTGCGCGCGCCCGTTTTGGCCTCGGTGGCCGAGACATCGATGGCGATATGCATGCTGGAGTTGCCGGTGTGGACCACCATCGCCTTCACTTCAACGATCTGGCCGATGAAGATCGGCTTGTAGAAGCGGATGCCGCCGATATACACCGTCACGCAGTAGTATCCGCTCCACCCCACCGCGCAGGCATAGCCGGCCTGGTCGATCCATTTCATCACGGCGCCGCCGTGCACCTTGCCGCCGAAATTGACATCGGTGGGTTCGGCCAGAAAGCGCAGGGTGATTTCGCGGGGGCGGACAACGACGTCTTGATGGCTCATGCGGCTACTCCTTGGGTGGTTCCTTGGGAGGTTCCTTGGGTTATTAGGCGGCCGCGCCCTGAGGGGCAACGTCCAGATACATTTCCTTGGCCGACTCGCGCACGGCGCGCAGCAGCAAATCTGCGCCAGGCGAGAGCAGATGGTCTTGCTGGCGGATGATGCCGAACGCATCCATCTTGCACGGCAGCTCGATCGGCAGGATCGACAGCACGTTGAGCGAGGCGTAATACTGCGCCACGTCGGTGGGCATGACATGCAGCGAATCGGTGCCCTGCAGCAGCGCCGTGATCAGCAGCAGCGCCGTGGTGTCGACCACGTTGACGGGGGTGGGCAAGCCGGCGCGGCGGAACATCATGTCGAAGCGGTGGCGCAGGATGCTGCCGTTGGGCGGCAGGATCCATGGCTGGCTGGCGATATCCTTCAGTTCCAGCTTTTTGACGGCCAGCATCGGATGGCCCACCCGCACCACGGCGCAGGCCGGTTCTTCCGTCAGCTCTTCATAGATCAGCCCGGCGGAATTCTCTTTTTCCAGAATGCGCCCGATCATGAAGTCGAGCATCCCGTGCTGCAGCCGGTCCAGCAGAATATTGCTGTTTTCCAGGTGCGCGCCGATGCGCAGCATGGGCGCCTGCTGCTTGACCTTGGCGATGGCGCGCGGCAGCAGGGCCATGGCCGGCGTCATGATCACGCCCACCTCGACCTGGCCGGCCAGGCCGGCCTTCAGGGCCAGGATGTCGTCGTGCGCCAGCGCCAGGCTGGTCAGCGCCATGCGCGCGTGGCGTATCATGGTTTCGCCGAACATGGTCGGCTCCATGCCGCGTGGCAGCCGGTCGAACAGGCGCACGTCCAGCATCTCTTCCAGATCCTTGATCTGTTTCGATGCCGCCGGCTGGGTCATGTGCAGTTCCTCGGCCGCGCGGTGAATATTGCGATGGTCGTCCAAGGCAATGAGCAGCAGCAGCTGGCGCGTTTTCAAGCGCGCCTTGAGGAACCAGTTGGGGTTGAGCGTGTCCATCATGGAATCATACCCCGATCAATATCAGTTAGGAATGGATAATATCGATCTGGATATCACTTGCAGGCGCGCGTGGGGTTGGCTTTCGGCCCCGCGTCGGTCTGCTTGATGAAGGGAATGGAGCCATCCTTGTTGTATGTGAACTCTTCCACGGCCACGGAACGGCGGTACTCGGCGCCGCCGGGCAGCTTGGCGTTGTGGTAAATCATGTACGACTTGCCGTTGAAATCGATGATGGCCTGGTGGATGGTCTTGACGTTGGCATTTTTTTCCATGATCAAGCCCTTGAACTCCCACGGTCCGGCCGGGCTCTTGCTGGTGGCGTAGACCATTTCTTCAGGGAAGAAGCGCGAGTACGACATGTAGTAGGTACCTTTGCGCTTGTGCACGTACGGCGCTTCGGTGAAGTCCGGCAGCTTGTGCGACATGATCGGTCCGTCCAGCTCGATCATGTTCTTTTTCAGCTTGGCGTACTTCATCACCTGGTTGCCCCAGTAAATCCAGGCCTGGCCATCGTCGTCCACGAACACGGCCGGGTCGATGTCGTCCCAGGCGATATCCGTATGCTTGGTCATGTCGTTGGTGATGATGGCCTTGCCTGCGGCGTCGACGAACGGGCCGGTCGGGCTGTCGGACACGGCCACGCCGATGGCTTTGCCGGGAATGGTCGCGTGCTCGACGGGGGCGTAGAAGTAATACTTGCCGTCGCGCTTGACGATGTCGGCAGCCCAGGCGTCCTTCTTGGCCCATTTAAAGGCCGTCACGTTCAGGGGCGAGCCGTGGTCGGTCCAGTTCTTCATGTCGCAGGTGGAATAGACTTTCCACTCTTTCATGAGGTAGTCCTTGTCTTCCGCCGTTGCTTCGTCGTGTCCCACGTACAGGTAGACCCGGCCGTTATCGACCAGCGCGGCCGGATCGGCCGTGAAAATATCGCGGAATAACGGGTTGGCTGCGTAGGAAGGCAAAGCGCTGGACAATGCAGCAGCGCCGAGCGCCGCGGCGCACAGTGTTTTCTTGAACATGGGTCTCTCCTGTTGGTGTGTCGGTTGTTATGTTTTTTTCGGCGTACTACTAACTTCTTTGCGCGATTTTTTCGCGTCTGGTGTGAATCTTGATACTGGTTGCTAGGCCGCGCGGCGCGCCGCGCCCATGGCCATCAGGCGCTGCACCACGCAAAAAATGAACAGCAAGGCGCCGATCACAATGCGGGTCCACCACGAGCTGAGCGTGCCGTCGAAGGCGATCAGGGTCTGGATCGTGCCCAGCACCAGCACCCCGGACAGGGCGCCGGCCACATAGCCGTAGCCGCCACTGAGCAAGGTGCCGCCGATCACGACCGCGGCGATCGCGTCCAGTTCGGTGCCCTGCGCATGCAGGCCATAGCCCGACAGCATGTAGAACGAGAACAGCACGCCGGACAGGGCCGCGCAGAAGCCGGAAAAGCCGTACACCAGGATCTTGGTGCGCGCCACGGGTAAGCCCATCATCAGGGCCGACTGCTCATTGCCGCCGATGGCGTACACGCCGCGTCCGAAGGCCGTGAAGTGGGCCAGGTACATGGCCAGCCCCAGCATGACCAAGGCAATCAGAGCGCTGGGCGAAATGAACCCGCCCAGCATCGGCAATTGGGTCTGCGACATGGCCAGGTACAGCGGGTCCTCGATGGTGATCGAATTAATGCTGATCAGATAGCACAGGCCACGCGCCAGGAACATGCCGGCCAGAGTGACGATGAAGGGCTGCAGCTTGAAGTAATGGATCAGCGCGCCCATGGCGCCGCCGAAGCCGGCGCCCAGCACCAGCACCACGGCGATGACGGCCACGGGCGGCCACTGGGCCACCTGCAACAGCCAGGCGGAAATCATGGTGGCCAGTGCCAGCACCGACCCGACCGACAGGTCGATGCCGCCGGACAGGATCACGAAGCTCATGCCGATGGCCAGCACCAGCAGGAAGGCGTTGTCGATCAGCAGGTTGAAAATCACCTGGGTCGACAGGAAACCCGGGTAGGCGTAGCCGCCGATGCCCAGCATGGCGATCAGCAGGGCCACCGTGACGAGCGAAGTAAAGTAAGGGGACTTCATGCGGTTCTCCGCGCAAACATTTGCTTAAATTCCGCCGATTGCGACAGACACACCAGGAATACCACCACCGACTTGACGACCATGTTCACTTCGGGCGGCACGCCCAGCGAATAAATGGTGTAGGTCAGGGTCTGGATGATCAGCGCGCCGATGACGCTGCCGACCAGGCTGAACTTGCCGCCAGCCAGCGAGGTGCCGCCCAGGGTGACGGCCAGAATCGCGTCCAGTTCCAGCAGCAGGCCGGCGTTGTTGGCGTCGGCGCTCTTGATGTTGGAGCTGATCATCAGGCCCGCCAGACCGGCGCAGGCCGCGCAGAACACGTAGACGAAGATGATGAGGGCCGCCGTTTTCAGGCCGGCAAGACGCGCCGCGACCGGGTTGATGCCCACGGCCTGAATAAACAGGCCCAACGCGGTCTTGTTCATCATGAAGGCGATCAGGGCGAACACGAGCGCGACCACCGTCAGCGAGAACGGCAGGCCGAACAGGTAGCCGCCACCCAGCACAAAAAACGGTTCATGGTAGACGGTGACGATCTGGCCATCCGTGAACAGCTGCGCCAGTCCCCTGCCCGCCACCATCAGGATCAGGGTGGCAACAATCGGCTGCAAGCCCAGGCTGGCCACCAGCACGCCATTCCACAGCCCGCACAGGACGGCCGCGCCCATGGCCGCGGCAATGGCCCACAGCATCGGCGTTTCCGCTTCCGGACCGCCGCCGATGAGCATGGCGGCAACGGTGCCGGACAAGGCCACCACGGCGCCGACGGAAATGTCGATGCCGCGCGTGGCGATGACCAAGGTCATGCCCAGCGCGGCCAGCATCAGCGGGGCGGCGCGGTTGACGATGTCGACCAGGCTGCCGTACAGGTGACCATCCTTGATGGTCAGATTGAAAAAGCCGGGCACGAAGATAAAATCGATCAGCAGCAGCACGGCCAGCGCCGCCAGCGGGCGGAACAAGGAGTGGCGTACCAGGGCGCCGGGCGAGAAGCCGGATTCCGCTCTTACCGTTGCGGAAGATTGCACAATACTCATGCTGATGCTCCCACGCTGTCGCCGGCAATGACTTGCAGCACGGTTGTATCGTCCAGCTGGCCGCGCTGGTATTCGCCGCACGCCTTGCGGTCGCGCATGATCATCAGGCGGTCGCTGCAGCGGAGCACTTCAGGCAGCTCGGAAGAGATGAACAGGATCGCCATGCCCTTCTGGCACAGGCCGCTTACGTAATCCATGATTTCCTGTTTGGCGCGCACGTCGATGCCGCGCGTCGGTTCGTCCAGGATCAGCATCTTCGGGTTGGTCACCAGCCAGCGTGCCAGCAGCACCTTTTGCTGATTGCCGCCGGACAGCGATCCAATCGGGGTTTCGATACTGGCCGTCTTGATGCCCAGCCACTTGACGTAGTTGTCCGCCATCTCTTGCTGCTGCTTGAACGGAATGGCGCGCAGCATGCCCTGGCTGGCCTGCATGGCCAGGATCAGGTTTTCGCGCACCGACAGGTCGAGAATGGCGCCCTCGTGCTTGCGGTCTTCCGAGCAGAAGGCAATGCCCGCTTCGATGGCGTCGCGTGGCGAGCTGAAGCTGCGCGCGCGCCCGCCGATGCGGATGGTGCCGCTGTCGGCCTTGTCGGCGCCGAAGAGCAGGCGCGCCGTTTCCGTGCGGCCGGACCCGAGCAAGCCGCACAGGCCCAGAATTTCGCCTTCGCGGATGTTCAGGTCGAGCGGATTGAGCGCGCCCTTGCGGCCCAGGCCCTCGGCTTCCAGCAACACGGCGCCGGTATTGTGCTTGGTGGAATAGTCGACATGCGCCAGCGCATCGCTGGTGTCGGCCACGCCGATCATCTTGTTGACCAGCGCCAGGCGCGACAGCTCGCTGCACAGGTACTCGCCTTCCAGCTGGCCGTTGCGCATCACGGTGATGCGGTCGGAGATGGCGTAGGTCTGGTCCAGAAAGTGCGTCACGAACAGAATCGCCATGCCTTGCGAACGCAGCTTGGACAGCACGCGAAACAGCAATTGCACTTCGGCTTCGTCGAGGCTGGAGGTGGGTTCGTCCAGTATCAGCACGCGCGCGGAAATGTTCAGGGCGCGGGAAATGGCCACCATCTGCTGGATCGCCAGCGGAAACGACGACAGTTGCGCCGTCACATCGATGCGCACTTCCAGTTGTTCCAACAGACGGGCAGCCTCGGCGCGCATGGTGCGCCAGTCGACCATGCCGAAGCGGCGCGGATAGCGGCCGATGAAAATGTTTTCGGCGACCGACAGATTCGGACAGAGATTGACTTCCTGATACACGGTGCTGATGCCCAGGCGCTGGGCGTCCTGGGTCGAGCTCGGGCGGATCTGCTGCCCTTCCATCGTGATGGTGCCGCCGTCCGGGGTGTAGACCCCGGTGAGCACCTTGATCAGGGTCGACTTGCCCGCGCCGTTCTGGCCCATGAGGGTGTGCACTTCGCCGGGGAAAAGACGCAAGGCAACGTCGCTAAGCGCCTTTACACCGGGAAATTGCTTGCTGATGCCGCGCAGCTCCAGGACGGGAGCGGCGGCATGTGGTGCAGTTGCCTGATTCATGAGTACGCAGCTTAGTACTTACGGTTAGGAAGTTCCTTGGCTGCCACTTCGGCCGGGAAAACGCCCTCGACCGTCGTGATGCGCTTCGGCACCGGCTTGCCTGCGACCACGTCGCGGGCGACCGCCATCAGTTGCGGGCCGAGCAGCGGGTTGCACTCGACCGTCACGTTCAATTTGCCGGCGATCATGGCCTGGAACGCGCCTTTGACGCCGTCGATCGAAATCACGAGGATGTCCTTGCCCGGTTTCATGCCGGCTTCTTCGATCGCCTGGATCGCACCGATGGCCATGTCGTCGTTGTGCGCGTACAGCACGTCGATGCTCTTGCCCTGGGCTTTCAGGAACGCTTCCATGACTTCCTTGCCCTTCGTGCGGGTAAAGTCGCCGGTCTGCGAGCGCGTGATCTTCAGCTTGGGATTCTTGGAGACGATTTCCTCGAAACCCTTCTTGCGGTCAAGGGCGGGCGCGGAACCGACCGTGCCTTGCAGTTCGACGATGTTGAACGTCCGGTTCGGTTCCTTGGCGGCACGTTCCACCAGCCAGCGGCCGGCGCGGCGGCCTTCTTCGACGAAGTCGGAACCGAGGAAAGTCGCGTACAGGGTCGGATCGCTGACGTTGACGGCGCGGTCGGTCAGGATCACGGGAATCTTGGCGGCCTTGGCTTCACGCAGCACGGTTTCCCAGCCGGATTCCACCACCGGCGAGAAGGCGATCACGTTGACGCGCTGGGCGATGAACGAGCGGATGGCCTTGACCTGGTTTTCCTGGCGCTGCTGGGCGTCGGCAAATTTGAGGGTGACGCCGGCCTTCTTGGCGGCATCTTTGATGGAGGATGTGTTGGCGGTACGCCATTCACTCTCGGCACCAACCTGGGAGAAACCCATCACCAGGGGGGCGGCAGCGATGGCGGGAAAGCTGGCGGCGAGCGCGCCGGCCAGGGCAGAACCGAGCAGCAGTCTACGGGTATTGACCATGTTTCTATCTCCTTGAATTTTTATACCTACACTTATTTCACTATGGTAGGAGAAAGCGACATAGCAAACCAATCTTTTTTTTGACACTATCGATATCGTTTTTTATATGTCGCGTCTGACCATGCTGACAACGAACGTGAGTTTCGCTGTGGAAGCATCCCAAGATTAGCATCGCAGCCAATGTTCACGGCCGATCAACGGTAAGCGGCTGTAACGCCGGCGGGCCACGGAACTGTCGCGTACTTCATACATCCTATCGATTCAGCTAGGGCGACGCGCCCGCCCTTCCCTCCTAAGCTGACATGACAGTGTTGCCCACAGTCAGGGAAATTTTCCATGCCGACCTCGTTGATCGATCAGGTGCGCGACGCGCTGCTCACGTTTACGGCCAGCAGCCGCTTGTACGAACTCACCGTGGGTGAGGAACGAAAAGGCCGCCTGCTGGTCGAAGCATTCGCGGCCGACGAGCAGCTCCAGCACACCGGCAGCCGCGACATCATTTGCCTGTCGACCGACGCCTTCATCGCCCCCGCCTCGCTGCTGGGGCAGGTGGCCCGGTTGCAGATCAGTCTGGCCAATCGCAGCCGTACCGGCTTTCACGGCTTGATCACGCAAGCGTGCATGCTGGGCAGTAACGGCGGATTGACCCGGTACCGGATTCGGGTGCAGCCATGGCTGTGGCAACTGAGCCAGGTGCGCAACAGCCGCGCGTGGGAAGAAAAGACCGTCATTGAGATCGTCGATGACGTGTTCGAGGCCTATTCTCCCCAGGCGCAATGGCGCTGGAGCGACGAGGTGGGGCCGTTCATGGATGCGGGCATGCCGCGCAGCTATTGCTGCCAATACCGCGAAACGGATCTGGATTTCGTTACCCGGTTGCTGACCGAAGAGGGTCTGGCCTGGCGCTTCGAGGATATCGAGGACGGGCACCGGCTGGTGATCTTCGCCGACAGCGGCCAGTTGAGCGCCGTGCCGGAGGACCCCAGCAGCGCCGATGGTGGCGGGATCCGCTACCACGCAGCGCACTTGGGCGAAGCGAGCGACACCATCCAGTCGATGACTACCCACCGCAACATCATGGCGGGCACCAGTACCTTGCTCAGCTACGACTACAAAGCCAAGAAAATCGTCAAGGCCAGCGTGCCCACCAAAATGGCCGCCGGCAAGAACATGCCGCATATGGAGTATTTTGATGCACCGGGCCAGTATGCCTTCGCCAATGCCAGCCAGGCAGAGCGCCATGCACTGCTGCAAGCCGAAGCGCTGGAGTCGCGCGCCGCCACGTGGCAATTCCGCTCGACCGTGCGCACGCTGCGCTGCGGCACCCACTTCACCCTGAACGACTGCCCGTTCACCCGCGACGGTGCGGCGCCAACATATATGGTGTGGCGGGTGCGCAGCATCGGGGTCAATAATCTGCCCACGCTGGCCGCCGAGGGGCTGGCGGAACTGTTCGGCGCCATCCCCGAGCTGTTGGGAGAAGCCCTGCTGACGGCCGACCCCGAGTATCTGGAGCGGGCCATTCGACAGGCCACGGACAGCGGCTACGCCAACTGGTTCGACGCGCTGATCAGCGACACGCCGTGGCGGCCCATGCATGGCGATGCCGAAGGCGTGGAACACACCTGCCCCACACCGACCGCATGGGGAAGCCAGAGCGCGATCGTGGTCGGGCGCGATGGCGAAACAGTCCCCAGCGGCGCCGATGAAGTGTATTGCGACGCGCTGGGGCGCATCCGCGTGCGTTTTCACTGGCAAGACCCGAACAGCAACGCCGGCACCTGGGTGCGGGTGGCGCAGCGTTCGGCGGGCGGTGGCATGGGCGTGCAGTTCATTCCGCGCATCGGCATGGAAGTGCATGGCCAGTTCATCGAGAACGATATCGACCGGCCGGTTGTGGTCGGCGCGCTGTACAACGGATGTGGCGAGAGTGACGACCAGGCATTCGTGGGCGCGCACGACCATGCCGCGTCGGGCCAGGGCAATCTTGCCAGCGGCAACAGTCCGGTGTGGCACGGCGCCTCCCCCGGTACCGCCGGGCACAGCAACAAGGCGGCGCTGTGGGGCGTGCGCAGCAAGGAGTTCGGCGGCCGGGGTTATAACCAGTTGCTGTTCGACGATACCGATGAACAGGGACGCGTACAGCTGCGGAGCACCCATGCCGGCAGCGAACTCAATCTCGGCCACCTGATTCACGGCGCGGACAATTACCGCGGCAGCTTTCGCGGCACGGGCGCGGAACTGCGCACGGATGACTACGGCAGCGTGCGCGCCGGGGCGGGACTGCTGATTAGCAGCTACAAGATGCGGCATGCGGGTAACGCGCGCGATCCGGCAGGCGACAACGCGGCCGGGATCGCGATGCTCAAGCAGGCCACCAAGCTGGCAGAGACTTTTAGTCAAACGGCGGTGACGCATCTGACGGTCGGGCTGGCCAGCCATATGGGAAGCGAGAAGGTCAACACCAGCGTGCTGGATGACAAGGAATCGCCTCTGAAAGCGTTGCTGACGGCGGCATCCGGAATGCTCAGCGGAGATAGCCTGAAAGGTGCGCGCGCCGACGCCGGCGCGAAGGCGACCGCGCCGGCTGACGGCAAGCTGCCCCACTCTACCGATCCGATTGTCGCTATTGCTGCGCAGGCGGGGCTCGGCGTGAGTGCCGGGCAAGATATGCAGCTCGCCAGTGGCGAGATGGTGACGTTAATGAGCGGTCAGGACAGTGAAATGGTCGCTGCCGGGAAGTTGCGGGTGCATACCGGCCAGGCGATTGGGGTGCTGGGCGGCGCCATGGCGGCGGGCGACAACGGGCTCGGCTTGCAATTGATCGCGGCGCAGGATGACGTCGATGTGCAGGCTCAGGCGGATCTGATGAAGGTGCAGGCGCGCGATCTGGTCAGCGTGATCAGCGCTAATGCGCATATCGACTGGGCTGCTGCCAAGAGCATCAGCATGTCGACTTCGGGTGGGGCGAACATCACTATCAGCGGCGGGGACATCATCGTGCAGTGTCCGGGCAAAATTATGGTTCATGCTGGCAAACACAGTCTGACTGGCCCGGCCAAAACGAGCTATCCGCTTCCGGTGATGCCTAGCAGCGAACCGCTTACAGAACCCGTCAACTTTAAATTGATTTTGTCCGATATCCCGGGAAAGCACGGGCTACCATTGCCGGACCGGCCGTGGGATATTGTGCTCCTTAAGAGCGCAACCAGCGACCCCATCGACGCACGCGAATGGCGCAAGACTCTCTTCACCGGTATCAGCGACGGCACGGGTGAATGCATGCTGACGGACGAGGACAAGCCGAAGCTGTGGTCAATCGTCCAGCGGTACCCGAATTCCGTCTGCATCGTGTCCGGTACCAATGCGATTCCGATTTCTTTCTCGAAATGTACAACCAGTGCCTCCGAAAAGAGTGACCGCACGGTGATTGACGCGCTCAATTATGGCGTCTCGGAAGACCATCTGGACCAAGTTCATAAAACACTACTGAAACACTGGGTTGAACAAGACTACAACGCCAAGTTATCCAGCGATCTTAAAACCGACACCAAGGTGTGAACCGATGAACAGCCCGCTACCGCTCGATGCAAAGGTGTCCTTGTACAGCGACACGGCATCCCACATCACTGGCCAGTTTTTTTGCAACTCCAAGCCATTTGCGTTACCCCGGCCGGGCAACAAGGTGTCGATACTTTCCAGCGGTCAGGACGCACTACAGCAGATTCACGACGCGATGATGAAAGCTGAAAGTTTCATCTGGATTGCTGATTGGCAGATGGCGTGCGACGTCGAACTGACCAGTCGCGGTGTGAAGGATTCCCCCGGTAGATTGCACAACGTGATCGCATACATCATCAGCAAGAAAAAAGTGCATATACGGATCATTCTCTACCGATCCGTGAAAGATGAACTTCCCGGCACATTCGATGGGCTGGTGGCGGATAGACTGAACTCGTTGAACAAGCCTGAGTATCCTGGCTCTGTAGCCGTGATGTTGCAGGGGCCCACGACGAATCAGCTTGACGCCCACGACTATTCGCATCATCAGAAATTTGTCGTCGTAGACGGTAATGTCGGCTTCATCGGAGGAATCGACATCAGCTACGGACGGTGGGAGACACCCCGATTTGATGTTGTGGTCGATCCCGAACGGTTTATCCTCAACGAGATGTATAACCCGTGTCAAACCAAGATCCGCAAGGCCACGACAGCGGAATTGGAGAAGATCGAGAAATACAAATTCGTCGGCCCGTATGGCGATAAATTGATCGACGAAGGCTGTCAGCCGCGCATGCCGTTTCAGGACGTGCATGTCAAAATCGAAGGACCCTCGGTTGTCGACATACATCGCAACTTCGTCAGACGGTGGAATATTAGAACACGCAACGCCCCCGGAACTCAAGACTACGGCATCGCGAGTACTGTCATTCGCTCCCTGGCGAACAAATTGCTAACGAAAAAGCCAATCACACAGGCGTGGCTCGAGTCCATCGGTGCTTGGGAGCGGCTCGCCGTAGCTCAACAGAGCAATAAGGGAGGCGCCCACGTTCAAATCGTACGGTCAGTGTCCTCTTCTCATCTGCAAGGCGAAGGCACCACCCCCGCTGACCTACTTTTGCACCGCAACGTGCGCGAGCGAGCAATGTGGAGCGAATGCCTCACAGCTTGGCAGACGCACCACCAGCCGAACATCCTTAACGCGATGGTGAACTGCATTCGCGGTGCACAGAACTACATCTACATTGAGACCCAGTTCTTTATCTCGACCTTTGGCACTGCGGGGGCTTACAGCTCCGAACGCATGGGGAATCGGGATGAGGGGATCAAAAATACTATCGTGGACGAACTGGCGAAGTGCATCGACAAGCATATTCGAGCTAAAAATCCACACCCTTTTCATGTGTACTTGGTCATCCCCACTTACCCCGAGGGATTGCTGACCGACGAAGCAACATGGAAGCAGCATTGGCTTGCTCAGTCAACTATCAAACATGGCACCCACAGCCTCGTCAACAAGATCAAGCAGTCACTGATGTTTGCGGGCCGCGACGGTAAATGTTGGCCTGAATACCTCACGGTGCTCAATATGCGGAACTATGGTGCAACAGTCATGTATGCGCGTCAGCCAGGTACCTTTGATGAAGACTATAGCCGCGAGATCGGCAGGTATGTAGTGACTGAGCAGATCTATATCCATTCTAAGCTACTGATCATCGATGATGCCGTTGCCATTGTGGGAAGCGCCAACATTAACGATCGCAGTCTTTCTGGAGATGGGGACACCGAAATTGCAGCTGTAGTTGTAGACATTGAGGGAGTCGAACTAAGCGATTTGGGGGCGCCCGCTTTCAAAGTCCAAACCCGGAAATTTGCTCGAGAACTGCGTCGCAGTTTGTGGAAGAAACACTTCGGTTTTTTCGATAAGGTAAGCAACGAAGACGCCGACTATTTCAGGTCAACAAACAGAGCATCGCGAAAAAAAATACCAGTGCCTGAACAAATTCCTTATCCGCCTCGTGAAGCAATGAATGAAGCAGTCTTCGATAAAATTGCACGAGGTTCATCATGGCAAAAAATACTAGATCAGCCTTGCGCTCCAAGCTCAGTTCAAGCAATCCAAAATATCGCCAAAACGAACTCGGACATCTATGAGTCGGTATTTTCACATACTGCACGAAACTCCATAGCGACGCTTGAGGAGATCGCAAGCATGAAGTACTATTCCGTTCCCTACGCGGCAACATACAACGGGAGGGGAAGCCTACTTTATCGCCTCGCTGAAGACGATTTGAAAATTCTCAAGCATAAACACGGAACAAAATCGCCTGCGACGTATCATCTCTCTACCAATATAGAACAAGACGGACGTTCCGATGGAGTGATTGTCGCCGTTGGTGGTCTTGAGCGATTGGGTGCGGAGACATTTGGCGGGGTAATTCCTCCAGCACTCAAATCACAATATATGACAGCCTCACTTCATCCTCACCAACAGTTGGCACTTCGCGAGCCAAATTATTGGCGAAGACAGCAACTTTACCCGGGCAACGTAATTCATAACGTAGAGGCGGCCATTCTCGCCTTGCAGAAGATCACTGGTTTTTTTACACTTGCACCGCTCGATTGGGGGCGTGGTCAGCCCGTCAAAAGCAATCCTTCCAAGGCGACCGGCGTGGGGGTGGACATTGCGCTAGCACCCACTGGAGGAATGACAGCATGAACTCGCATTACCGTGCGCGATCATTTATTTTTGTTCTGGCGTGTACCAGCATTGACGCCCACGCGAATCAAGACTGCAACAGGAATTACGACTGGCTCCAGCCACCTGGTGATAGTATCAAAATTCTTGTAGACTTCGAGCAAGGTGAGTATCAAGGTATGGGTAACAATTCCGCTACCGAACATAATAGAGTTTTTCCTGCACCATTACCTTCAGCGCATCTCGCCGCATTAACGTCGCCAAAATTTACAAGCGACAAAGTGAACTATGTCTCGTACTACGAACCTGATTTAAGAAATGGCTATCGGTTGTGCAGAATCGACTTATGGTGGCCGCCGTCTACTCACTCTTCAACTCGTACTGACGCGTCGCGCGCTGCAACTGCTAGGCATGCAGGTGAAAATTCCGTCCTAAAAACGATTTCAGCTAACGGTGTAGCAATTTCTGCGAAAATGTTTTTTTACGATAGTAAAGGTCGATTTGAGCGAATATCGGAAGCTAGTTTCGATGCTCCAAATGCCACACCGGTAGATCTACTCTGTCGCCGCTATGATTCCCACGACCGTGTTTTGATGGCTGTGAGTCCAGGGGTGACGAAGATCTGTCCTGCAGGGCAGCCGGATATTCGGGACACATGGCGGCGCTTTGAATACGACAAGTTTACGGGCAAGAAAATTCCCGAAATCACACAGCAACACCATCTCGGTGACAAAGATGGCAGCTGGCGCGAGGAGTGGTCGCCGTTTCAAATCGGGACAGGGCCAAACGCACCTAGCGGACACGCGAACGTCAATTCGCAAAAGGGCGTGTACGAGATCTACGGCTCAAGTATGGGTAAGCGGGACGACAACGTGGCAAATACGGTGTTGGACCCGTTTGGGCATTGGAATGGATCAACGTACACATTTCCCCTCCCCCCAGTTTCGATCAACGTATTGACCGATATCGACGCGCTCTACAAGCTGTTGAGACGGCGGCAGACTTACGTGGAAGGTAGCGTCACTCGACTTTACGAACTGTTTAAGCCAAATGAGCATCTCTCCCAGCACCGTTACTACATGATCGGTGGCTATGTGGCACGGCATGAGCAGCTTGACGATAAGGGAAAGGTAGTACGCCTGATCACTGTCGAGAAATGGCGGCAGCCACGGCCAGGGTCAAAGCCCGCAGTGGACGACAATCGCCTTGACACTCATCACTGGCCGCTCATCGCCCATGACGTGTTCCATCGCGTCTACGATATCGATGCGAGCGGCAAGCCGACACTGAAGGCACTCAGTTGGAACCGAAAATGGCAGATTTTCGGCAAAGGCAAAACCTCCATCGACTTTGCGGACCTGGTCTACGGAACGCCGGATGGACGGGAGCGGTGGACGAAAGCGGAATTTGAAAAACTGTTCAACACGAGTTCAAGAGCGTCGCACGTGTTCCCCGAAGAGAAAGACAGGAAATGACGTCTCTCCGTAGCCAGCCTGACGATATTTCGCCGGGCTAGCTGTGCCGGGTCCACTTTTTTCTTCAGTCTTTCAGCAAACGCAGGCCGTACAGCCCGCCTGCAATTGAACCGGGCTTGGCAGCGAATTTTACTGTCAGTTTGCCGTTCGATGCCGCTACAACTTCCGTTGGCACGACGACATCATACGTGTAGAAAGCTGGCGGACTGAAACTCTGCGCGCCGGTGCCATGGATTCCCGCCTGCGCGGGAACCGCGGATTTGGCGGTAGCGCTTAGGTCGATTTCTGCTACCACTGTTCCGTTGATCAGCACGTCGAACTTTCGTCCCGCATCGCCCCGGGCAAACGTCAGCCGCAGCACTTTTGCTTCTTGCTTCTTGTCGTTCAGCACATAGCTGAACCATCCGGTCGCATGCCGCCAGTGCCGCCCTTGATTCACGCCGGCATCGCCGCCTTCGGCCTGGAATCCATGATCCGATTCCGGTTGCTGCTCGCCCGGCGCTACCTGGTCGATCGTACGGGCATCCAATGCCAGACGTTCCGCTTCCGCCTTGCCAGTCTCAATGCGCGTGGATGCAACCGCAGACGGCGTCGAGTACGGCCAATACACCATGTAGCGCGAATCGTGCAGGCGGAAAAACGGAATCAGTCTGAGCGACGCAGCGTCTTTGCCCTGGATCAGCCCCGGCGCCGTGAACGTCATCGGCTGCCCCGGCACCGCCTTGAACTTGTTGACGAAGTCGCGCGTGTCGCTGACAAACAGCGGCGCGGCTTCCAGCGGACATACCGGTCCGGATGCAATATGCCCCATGCGCGAATCGTCGGCCACCATGTTCAGCTTTTCATCGGCAAACAGCCGCGTTTTGGCAGCCAGCACGATCGGTCCGCGCAGCACGGCGTAATAATTCGACTTGTCCGGCATCTGTTCCAGCGTCGTGCTCATTGGCACCTTGATGTCGACCTTGTCGCCCGTGCGCCACTGGCGGTCGATGCTGACATAGCCGCCCGGCAAAGTGGCGATGCGGATCGACTTGCCATTGACCCGCACCTGCATCGCGCCACGTTTGACCCAAGATGGATAGCGCAGCTTGAGTGTGAACTTCCCTGCCCCGGCTATTGTCAAACGGCTGCTGTCGGCGTCGGGGAACACGGTCGCCTGCGTGATGCGCACGTTCTTTTCACGCCAGTTGACGGTGGAGGCGGCAAACAGGTTGACATACAGCGCGTCCTTTTCACGCGCGTAGATAAACTCGCCGTACTTGGACTGGCTCTCGATGCCCGATCCAACGCAGCACCACATGGCTTGATCGGCTTTGGAATACACGCGGTAGTGATTGGGCCGCATGGGCGTGAAATACACGAACCCGCCCGTGTCCGGATGCTGCGACGACAGAATATGATTGAACAGCGCGCGCTCGATGTAGTCGCCGTACCGCGCCGACGGATCGCGACGGAACAGCGCCTCCGACAGGCGCAGCATGTTGTAGGTGTTGCAGGTCTCGGGACCTTCCACCTCGTTGATCATCGACGAGAAGTCTTTGTCGCTGTGGAAGTGTTCCTTGACGCTGTTGCCGCCGATGGCCACCGTGCGGTTGTCGTGCACGGTGCGCCAGAAGAATGCCGCAGCGTCGTGATACTTGGCTTCGCCTGTCAGTTCGGCAATGCGTTCGAAACCAATGATCTTAGGAATCTGCGTGTTGGCATGCAAGCCGGTCAGCTGGTCCTGCTGGCGCTCCAGGGGTTTGAGCACCGCCTGATGCGAAAAGCGCACCGCCAGGTCCATGTACTTTTTATCGCCCGTCATCTGAAACACGTCGGCGAACACTTCGTTCATGCCGCCATGCTCGCTGCGCAGCATCGCTTCCATCTGCTCGGCCGTGAGCGCGCTCGTCAGCTTGAGTGCCCAGTCGGACATCCCGATGAGCATGGTGCGCGCATCCTTGCTGTCCGCGTACTGGTGCGCGTCGCGCAAGCCCGCGTAGAGCTTGTGCAGGTTGTACCAGGGCACCCACTTGCCGTTGACCGAAAAATTGTCCGCCTTGATGGAACCGGCCGCGACTTGCTGCCACGCTTCGCTGCCCTTCGGAATGCCGCCCAGATAACCGTTGCCGTTGGTTTGCTGGCAGCGCTTGAGTTCGGCGATCACGTAGTTCAGGCGTGCCAGCACGTCGGCGTCGCCTGTGGAGGCATACATCAGCGCCAGTGCCGACAAGTAATGGCCGCCCATGTGCCCGTCCAGCCCGCTCGACTCCCAGTTACCGTAGCTCGGCTGCTTGAGCGGCAAGCCGGCTTCGCGCAGGAATGGCGCGAGCAGCTTGTCCGGGTCCAGCGACATCAGGTAATTGCGGTTGGTCGTCTGCGCTTCCAGAAACGGGCCCGCGCCCAGGCGCACGTCGGCCAGCGGGAAACGCGCCGCAGCTACCGCCCACTGTGCCGACATTGCGAATGTTGCCAGCAGCAAGCCGGCCAGTAGTTTGTTCATGGGTTATTGGCCCTTGCTGAGGTTTTTACTTTGATAGCGGTTCAGGTCTTGCGGGTCGACGACAGGCCAGCCATCCTTGTCCCACTTGATTTCCAGTACCTTCAGTTTTTGCTCGAACTTGTCGGCCGTTTCGTAGGCGTGCAGCACCATGTAATCCTTGCCGTCGAAAGTATAGGCACTGTTGTGGCCGACGCCGCGCCAGTCCTTGTCCGGGCCGATCACCAGCGAGCCGCCGCCCTTGGCCATGTTCTTGCCGTCCTTGTCCAGGTACGGTCCGGTCACGCTGTCGGCGCGCCCGACCACCACGTGGTAGGTGCTGTCGGCTTTCTTGCAGCACAGCCCCCACGAGACGAACAGGTAGTACTTGCCGTTCTTCTTGAGGATGTGCGGGCCTTCGATTTCCGCCGGGCCAGCATCGGATTCAACCGTAAAGGCGGGCCGTGCGCGCTGGGCGATGGTGTGCCACTGTTGCGGCTCGGCCAGCTTGATGCGGTCGGCCGCCAGCTTGACCAGCTTGATGCCGCCCCAGAACGAACCGAACGACATCCATGGCTCGCCCTTGTCGTCCTCGACGATGTTGGGGTCGATCGCGTTCCAGTCGTCGCGGCCGGGGATGGATTTCAGGACCATGCCCTGGTCTTGCCATTTGTAATTCTTGGCTGTTGGATCGAGCGTGGTGTTGGTGGTCACGCCGATGCCGGACGCATTCTTGCCGAAGCCGGATACCGAGTAATACAGATAATACTTGCCGTTGGCACGGTAGATGTCCGGCGCCCAGATGTGGCCGTCGAAACTTGGCGCGGCCGACTTGGCCCATGTGGGCTGACCGGCGAACACGCGGCCCTCGCTCTTCCAGCTGATCATGTCGGTCGAGCTGTAGAAGCTGATGCCAGGGCCGGTGCTGAAGACGTAGTACTTGTTGCCCTCTTTGGCCATGACCGGGTCGTGCACGCCGACCTGGCTTGCCTGGCTGGTGCTAAACACCAGTGCGGTCGCTGCGATAGCGATGTTGCGTAGTTTTTTCATCCGGTACCTAAAACCAAAGCATGAACGAAAGGTCGATGGTTTTCACCATCGACCTAGCACCATCAAAAATTAACCTTCGAGTGCGACCACAACCACTGCCTTGGCCGGCAGCGACAGGTTCAGCTTGCCGTTGGCCGCCTTTACGCTGTAGGCCGCTGGCTTGATGGCTTGCGGCTGGGCGAAGGTGTTGTGCGCGTCCATCGTTGGTGCCGTCAGGATCTTGCCGCTGGCGCCGGTCACGGTGGTGCCCACCACGTTCAGGTTCACTTCGACTGGCGCGCCCGGATTGGTGTTGACCAGCGCCACATACACCTTGCCATCCTTGGCACGCGCCGCCGAAGCCGATACGCCCGGCACCGACAGCTCGCCCAGCTTGTAGGTCGTGTTGTCGCTGATCTTGGTGGTCAGCGAGGTGGCGTCCTGGAACGGCACGTACATCTGGTACGCGTAGTAGGTTGGCGTCAGGATCATCTTGTCCTTGTCGGTGATGATCATGGCCTGCAACACGTTGACCATCTGGGCGATGTTGGACATCGTCACGCGCTCGGCGTACTGGTGGAAAATGTTGAAGTTCAGTGCCGCCACCACCGCATCGCGCAAGGTGTTCTTCTGGAACAGGAAGCCCGCGTTGGTGCCTGGTTCAACGTCGTACCAGGTGCCCCACTCGTCGACCAGGAAGCCGATCTTCTTCTCGGGGTCGTTCTTATCCAGCACAGCGATATTGTTCTTGATGAAGCCATCCATGCGCAGGGTGTTGGACATGGTCGAAATCCACTCGTTTTCCTTGAAGCCGGTGGCCGCGCCCTTGCCTTCCCACTTGCCGGTCGGGATGGTGTAGTAGTGGAAGCTGATGCCGTGCGTCATATCCTTGAGGCTTTTCGACAGCGTGTCGGCCCACAGCGTGTCTTCGGAGTGGCCGCCGCTGGCGATCATCTTCGGACGGTACTTGGCCGGCGCCTTCAGGAAGGAGTTGTACTGGCGATACAGATCAGCGTAGTACTGAGGTGACATATTGCCGCCGCAGCCCCAGGCTTCATTGCCGATGGCGAAGAAGTCGACCTTGAACGGCTTGTCGCGGCCGTTCTTGCGGCGCAGGTTGGCCAGGGTCGACTTGCTGTCGGACGTCATGTACTCAACCCAGTCGCTCATTTCCTGCACGGTGCCCGAACCCAGGTTGCCGTTGACGTAGGTGTCGGCGCCCAGCATGTCGGCCAGATCGAAGAACTCGTGGGTACCGACGGCATTGCTTTCTTCCACGCCGCCCCAGTTGGTGTTGACCTTGGTCGGGCGCTTTTCGCGCGCGCCAATGCCGTCACGCCAGTGGTATTCGTCGGCGAAACAGCCGCCCGGCCAGCGTACCAGCGGCACCTGCAGTTGCTTCAGGGCGCCGACCACGTCGTTGCGCCAGCCCTTGGTGTTGGGGATCTTCGATTTCGGGCCGACCCAGATGCCTTCGTAGACGCCGGTGCCCAGGTGCTCGGCAAACTGGCCATAGACGTTCTTGTTAATCACCGGCCCGGCTTTTGCGGCGTCGATCGACACACTGACCTGGTTGGCGGCAAAGGCCGCGCCGGCTGGAATGATGCCGATGGCTGCAATCGACAAAGCTGCAATGCTACGTTTCAAGTACGTCATGTGGTCTCCTGATGCTTGTTGTAGTAGATCGATTTATTGAATGAAGCTGTTTTAGGTAGAGGCGTCGTTAAGCAATTAAAAATTATTTGAAGACGGCCACGAAACCGCCGTGTGCCTTCATCGTGATACTGGTCTTTCCGCCTTTAAAGGCGCTTGTTGCGAATTCGCGCGCGCCGGCGCCATCGGTGATGACGGTGCCGCTGCGCTTGCCGAGGAAAGACAGGTCCAGTTCGAGCGTCTTGTCGCCCTCCTCCGCATTCAGGCCGGCCACATACCAGCTGTTGCCGGACTTGCGGGCGATCACGACATGGGTGCCGGGAAAGCCGGTGATGAATTTGCTGTCATCCCAGCTGCGCGGCAACTCTTGCAGCAGGGTCTTAACGTAGGCCGGCACGGTGGCCATGCCTTCCGGCACCTCGGCGAAGTGCTGTATGCCCGACAGGAACAGCACCGACTCGGCCAGCTCGAAGCCGTTGCGGGTGGCGCGTTTCAGGTTCGGCACTTCGTGGAACACCATGGGGGTGAAGTCCATCACGTCGAACAGGTTGCGCGTGAACGGGATGGTGGCCGCGTGGCGCGCCATCTTGTCCTGGTCTTCCTGGCCGAAGGTGGTGAACTCCAGCCCGCGGATGGCTTCCACCGTCATCAGGTTGGGATAGGTGCGGGCCCAGCCGCGCGGCAAGGTTGCGCCATGGAAGTTGACCAAGAGGCCAGCCTTGGCGGCGTCGTCCAGAATCTCCACGTAGTAATTGATCATGGACGCGCCGTCGCCGGCGAAGAAGTCGATCTTCAAGCCCTTGATGCCCATGTCGGCCACGCGCTTGAATTCAGCCACGCGCTTGTCGCGCTTGGTCAGCGCGCTTTTCGGCGAATACTCGGTCTTGTTCCACTCCCCCGACGAGTTGTACCAGACCAGCACGCCGACCTTTTTGGTGGCCGCATAGTCGACCAGCTGCTTCATCTTGTCGTAGCCGATCTTGCGGTCCCAGTCGGCGTCGACCAGGGTGTAATCCCACTTCATGTCGGCGGCGTAGTCGACGAACTTTTTCTGCACGTCATAGACGGTGGCGTCGTCTTTCAGCAAGGCCCAGCTCCACGAAGCGTGGCCCGGCTGAATCTTGGCCTTGTCGAAGGCGATGGCCGGTGCGGCCAGGTCGGTACCCAGTGTCGAGTTCATCACGGTGCCCAGGCTGCCCAGCGCGATGATGCGCCATGGCGTAACCAGCTCGCCCGTGACGTCGGCCAGCAGCTTGCCGCCGGTGAATACTTCCGGCGCGGCCGGCAAACCGATCCTGTAGGTGGCGTTGGGCGACTCAGCCTGCAGGCGCGAGGCATGGAAGCTGCCATCCATGTTGGCTTCCGTCACGGCCACCCAGGTGTCGCCGCTGCGGAACAATGCCGGAAAGACCCAGCCGGCCGCCATCGGCGACACGGTACCCACAGCAATGTCGCGCTGGTAGTGTTCTTCGTACGAAGGATTGGTGTTCATCCAGCCGGTCTGGGCGACCGACATGGGTTGCAGCCAGGCTTTGGCCTTGGCATCGAAGGCGAAGCTGGTGGCTTCGGATTTAAATTGCTTGCGCGCCAGTTTCTTGTCGACCACCACGTAGCGGAAGGCCACGCCATCGTTGGAGACGCGGAACACCACGTCGAACTGGTTGCCGGCCGCGTTGGTGACGGAAAAGACCTGTTCGTTGGCACGGTAGCTGATGTGGCGCTTTTTGCCGGTCAACATTTCGTACTTGTCGGTCACCGTCTTGATAGCGGAAGGTGCGGCCAGCTTCAGGTTGCTGGCCAGATCGGCGCCTTCCAGCTGCAGGCCCAGGCTGGACGACAGCAGCACCGGCCTGGCGTCGAGCCAGACCGAGTACGCGAGCGTATGTTGCGGGGTCAGTTCGACCTTGACGCGGATGTGTTTGTCAGGGCTGTCGAGGGCCAGTGCGGGGGCGCACGCCAGCGACAACAGGACCGCCAGTGCGGGAGAAAACGTCAGAACGGAACCGTGCTTGCTCGTGATCATAAGTACTCGCGAATGGGGAAGCGCCGCCCGGGCGGAGGATCTCGGGCGGCGTTCCTTTTACAACGATAAGCGACGAAGGCTTAACACCAGCCGGCGTCGACGATGAATTCCTGCGCGGTGCACATGATGCTGTCGTCAGCAGCCAGGAACATCACCATGGCCGAGATATCTTTGGGCATCATCTGGCCGGGCAGACATTGCGAGCGGGCGATTTCGGCACGGCCGGCATCGTCCAGCCACAGGTCGATCTGGCGCTGGGTCATGACCCAGCCTGGCGTGACGGTGTTGACGCGGATGCCGTGGGCGCCGAAGTCGCGCGCCAGACCACGCGTCAAGCCCAGCACGGCGGCCTTGGTGGTGGCGTAGACCGGGTAGCCGGCGTTTTTCACGTGCCACGACATCGAGCTGATGTTGATGATCGAACCGTTGCCCTTGCGCTTCATGCCGGCGTACACGGCCTGGCAGGTGAAGAACATGGGACGCTGGTTGATGGCGATGCGCTCGTTCCAGTAGTCGATGGTGACGTCTTCGGCCTGGTGGCGCTGGTCGTTGGCGGCGTTGTTGACGAGCACGTCGAAGTCGTCGCCGATGACGGTGACCAGTTCGGCCATGATGGCCTGCAATGCGGGGATATCGGTGATGTCGCAGTAGCGGTACAGCGGTGCGGGATGGCCGGCTGCGGCCACGCGCGCGCACAGCGCTTCGCTGGCTTCGCGGGCGATGTCGACGAAGGCGACCCTGGCGCCCTGGGCGGCAAAGGATTCGACCATCGATTCACCGATGCCCGTCCCGCCGCCCGTGATGAACACGGCCTTGCCGGCGAGGCTGGGGAAATTGGCTTGCTTACTCATACTGTCTCCTGCTTTTTATGGACTGCCGACTTGCGGGTTTTTAATTTTACGGCCGTGATGCGGCTTTGTTACTTCGGCAGCGCTGCGGCTTTGTTAGCACCAGCGCACTTCTATCCGTCATCCCCGCGACCGCGGGGATGACGGTCTTGCGTTTGACTAATCAGGACGCTGCACAAGGTGATCACTTGAGCGCCAGCGATCACTTCGTGCCAGCGCTTCACGTATCAATCGCGCGTCAGCGCGCCATCGCGCCGGCGCCACACCGTACCCGCCGCGCTATCCTGCAACACCGGCGGCAACAAGCTCTGCGCCAGGTTCTGGTAGCACACCGGCCGCAAGAAGCGCTGGATCGCCGCCGTGCCCACCGAGCTGCTGCGCCCGTCGGACGTGGCCGGGAACGGACCACCGTGCACCATCGCGGTCGACACTTCCACGCCAGTCGGGAAACCATTGGCCAGAATCCGGCCAACCTTGCGCTCCAGCACGGGAATCAGCGCGCGCACCTGCTCGGTATCTGCTTCATCCATCTGCACGGTTGCGGTCAGCTGGCCTTCCAGCTTCTCGGCAATCGCGCGCATCTGCTCGATGTCGTCGCACGCAACGATCAACGACGCCGGTCCGAAAATCTCGTCATGCAGCGCGGTCTCGTTCATGAACGACTCGGCACTGGCCTGGAACAAGGCTGGCGCACCTTTGCCATCGCCATGGGTACCGTTGGCAATGGCGGTGACCGCCTCATGCACGCCCAGCTTGTGCACGCCCGTCTGATACGCCGACGCGATGCCGGCGGTCAGCATGGTACAGGCTTCCACCTTGGCCAGCGCTTCACCGACCTTGGCGGCAAAGCGGTCCAGCTCCGGACCCTTGATCGCCAGCACCAGACCCGGGTTGGTGCAGAACTGCCCCACGCCCATGGTCATCGACGCGGCGAACCCGGTGGCGATGGCGTCGCCGCGGTTGGCCAGCGCATTCGGCATCAGGAAGAATGGATTGATGCTGCTCATTTCGGCGTAGACGGGAATCGGCGTCGGGCGCGCCGCCGCCACCGCCATCAGCGCGGTGCCACCGGAACGGGAACCCGTAAAGCCGACCGCCTTGATCGACGGATGAGCCACCAGGCCTTGGCCGATACCGTTGCCGGTGCCGGTCAACAGCGCGAACGTGCCTACCGGCAGATTGCACTGGGCAACCGCACGCACCACGGCGCGCGCCACCAGCTCGGACGTGCCCGGATGGGCCGAGTGGGCCTTGAGCACCACCGGGCAGCCGGCCGCCAGCGCGGCGGCGGTGTCGCCACCGGCCACGGAAAACGCCAACGGGAAGTTACTGGCTGCGAACACGGCAACGGGACCCAGGCCGATCATGCGCAAGCGCAGGTCGGGACGGGGCACCGGCGCGCGCTCGGGCAGCGCGCTGTCGATGCGGGCGTCGGCCCACGAGCCTTCGCGCAGCAGGTCGGCGAACAGTTTCAGCTGGCCCACGGTACGGCCACGCTCGCCTTCCAGGCGCGCGCGCGGCAGACCCGATTCGGCCATGGCGCGCACGATCAGCGCGTCGCCGATGGCCAGGATCTGGGCGGCAATGGCTTCGAGGAACGCGGCGCGCTCTTCGTTGGAGGTGGCGCGGAATGGATCGAAGGCCGCTTCGGCCAGGCGGCAAGCCTGATCGATCTGGGCCGCGTCGACCATGTGGAAAGCCGGCTCGAGCGGCGCCCGCAGCGCCGGGTCGAAGGCCTGGAACGAGCCGCCCGCGCCCTTGACGGCCACGCCGCCGATCAGCGCTTCGCCGGTGATGGTCACGTCCGTGCTCATAACGTATTCACCTTGGTGTAAGTGCTCTCTTCCACGACCAGCTTGTTGCGCAGCGCCGGACCGAATACGTCGGATTGAATCTCGAACGTCTCGCCCGCTTGCACGCTGATGTTCTCGGCGAAGCTCAAGGTGGCGGTGCCGAAGAAGTGAATGTGCACGTCACCCGGACGGGTGAACAGGCCGTATTTGAAGTGGTGGTATTCCAGGTTGGCGATGGTGTGCGACATGTTTTGCTCGCCGCTCACGAATGCCTTTTCCCAGCGGACCTTACCGGCGGCATCGATGATGCGCGAGGTGCCTTGCACGTGCGCTGGCAGTTCGCCCACCAGCAGGGCCGGGCCGACGCCGCAGGTACGCAGCTTGGAGTGGGCCAGGTACAGGTAGTTCTGGCGCTCGGTGATGTGGTCGGAGAATTCGTTGCCGATCGCGTAGCCGACGCGGTAAGGCTGGCCGTCGTCGCCGATCACGTACAGGCCGGCAATCTCCGGCTCTTCGCCGCCGTCCAGCGCAAACTCGGGCATCGGCAAGGTCTGGCCGGAGGCCCGCACGATCGAGCCGTCGCCCTTGTAGAACCATTCCGGCTGCACGCCGCGCTGGCCTTCGGCAGGCTTGCCGTTTTCCACGCCCATGCGGAACATTTTCATGCTGTCCGACAGCGCTTCGGCGTCGCCGCCGATTTTCTTGTGCATCGCGTCGCGCGTGTCGGCGCTGCCCAGGTGGGTCAGGCCCGTGCCGGTCACGTAGCAGTGGGCCGGATCGGCGTGGTCCAGTGGCGCCAGCAGGCGGCCTGCGGTCGCGACCGCTTCGTAGGAATGATTGGTCGCGCCAGCCGACGACAGCGCCAGCGTGGCCAGCGGGGTCTTGCTGCGGATGGCTTGCTGGGCCAGCGCGTAGGTGCTGTCGAAGCCGTCGATTTCGCGGATGGTGTCCTGCTCGAGCAGGCCGATGCGGCGCACGCCGGCGTCGTTTTTGAATTGTACGATTAACATGGAGATCTCCAGAGTGCTTGAATGATGTGGCATGACCGAACGCGCAACGCGCCAACCCGGAAACGAACAAGTTCACCGCGTCCGCATGCAGCATGCGAAAGGCGGTGAACCCGGGTCCGGCACTTAGTGCGAGTGGCGTGGTACGGCCGAACCGCGGCTGCCGACCAGGAAGTCGAAGTCGCAGCCCTCGTCCGCTTGCAGCACGTGGTCGATGTACAGCTGCTGATAGCCGGACTTCATGGCATGCGGCGCGGTCTCGACACGGTTCGCCAGGCGGGACGCGATTTCTTCGTCGGACACGTTCAGGTTCAGCGCGCCGTTGGCGCAGTCGAGCGTGATCAGGTCGCCGTCCTGCACGATGCCCAGCGGGCCGCCGGCCATCGCTTCCGGGGCCACGTGCAGCACCACGGTGCCGTAGGCGGTGCCGCTCATGCGCGCGTCCGAGATGCGCACCATGTCGGTGATGCCTTGCGCCAGCAGCTTGGGCGGCAAGCCCATGTTGCCCACTTCGGCCATGCCCGGATACCCTTTGGGGCCGCAGTTCTTCATCACCAGGATGGAATTGGCGTCGCAGTCCAGGTCCGGATCGACGATGCGCTGCTTGTAGTGGTCGAAGTTCTCGAACACCACGGCCTTGCCGGTGTGCTGCATCAGGTGCGGCGAGGCTGCGGAAGGCTTCAGTACGGCGCCGTTGGGCGACAGGTTGCCGCGCAAAATGCAGATGCCGCCGTCGGCGATCAGCGGATTGTCCAGCGTGCGGATGCACTCGTCGTCGTAGATCGGCGCGTCCTGGCAATTTTCCCAGATGGTCTTGCCGTTGGCGGTCAGTGCATTCTTGTTCGGCAGCAGGTCGCCCTCGCCCATGCGCTTGATCACGCCCGGCAGGCCGCCGGCGTAATAAAACTCTTCCATCAGGAAGCGGCCGGACGGCATCAGGTCGACGATGGTCGGGGTGCCCTTGCCGATCTTGGTCCAGTCTTCCAGGGCCAGGGGCACGCCGATACGGCCGGCAATGGCTTTCAGGTGGATCACGGCGTTGGTCGAGCCACCGATGGCGGCGTTGACCTTGATGGCGTTCTCGAACGCTTCGCGGGTCAGAATCTTGGACAGGCGCAGGTCTTCGTGCACCATCTCGACGATGCGGATGCCCGACATATGGGCCAGCACGTAGCGGCGCGAATCGACTGCGGGGATGGCGGCGTTGTGCGGCAGCGAGGTGCCCAGCGACTCGGCCATGCAAGCCATGGTCGACGCAGTGCCCATGGTGTTGCAGGTGCCGGCCGAACGCGACATGCCCGACTCGGCGGACATGAATTGATGCAGGGTGATGGTGCCGGCCTTCATCTGCTCGTGCAGCTGCCACACGGCGGTGCCGGAACCGATGTTCTTGCCATCGAGCTTGCCATTGAGCATAGGGCCGCCGGTGACGACGATGGTCGGCAGGTCGACCGAGGCGGCGCCCATCAGCAGCGCCGGGGTGGTCTTGTCGCAGCCGACCAGCAGCACGACGGCGTCCATTGGATTGCCGCGGATCGATTCTTCCACATCCATCGACGCCAGGTTACGGGTCAGCATGGCGGTGGGGCGCAGGTTCGATTCGCCGTTGGAAAACACCGGGAACTCGACCGGGAAACCGCCCGCTTCCAGAATGCCCTTCTTGACGTGCTCGGCCAGCTGGCGGAAATGGGCGTTGCACGGGGTCAGCTCGGACCAGGTATTGCAGATGCCGATGATCGGCTTGCCTTGGAATTCGTGATCAGGGATGCCTTGGTTCTTCATCCAGCTGCGATACATGAAGCCGTTCTTATCTTGCGTGCCGAACCACTCGGCAGAGCGCAGCTTCGTTTTTTTAGTCTCGGACATGTTTTCCTCCCTGATTGTTCTGGTCGCTGCCTCAGATTCATGTCGTCATCCGGGCAGCCCTTGAGTTCGAATACTAAAGATTCTCATGATGCCTTTCCAATCAATTTTTTGGCATATACGATACTTTTTTCGATATCCCATAACAGAACAGGCGCCGGGACTGGCTGCCCGAGTGCGAGCAAGCAATCCCGGCGCCTGCGCACCAAGGTCGATGTGAACGTTTAGTGGTCAGTTACTAAACAAAAACCATCCGAATTCGGCATTTTTTAGCACGTTTCAGCCTTTGAAGCGGGTCTCGGGCAGTCCGCGGATGCCGGTGACCGTCATGGCCAGCAGCGCGCCGTCGGCCGGCATGGGGTCGGCCAGCCCCACTTTCGCGCTACTTGAAAACAACACATTCATGTTGCTGCCGCCGAATGCGGTGCAGCTCGGCTGCACGGCCGGGCAGGCCAGCACCCGTTCGATGCGCCCTTCCGGGGTGTAACGCACCAGCTTGCTGCCGCCCCACTGGGCATTCCACAGGTAACCGTCGGCGTCGATCGAGGAACCATCCGGCTCGCCCTCGCCCACGCATTCGGCGAACACCGCATCGTTTTGCAGCGAGGGGTAGTCGCAGCGGCGGATGGCCTTGTCGGGCGAGTCGGCGTAGTACATGGTCAGCCCGTCGGGGCTGAAGCAGATGCTGTTGGCGATGGCCACGTGCTTCAGGGCCAGCCGCTCGAGGCTCAGGTCGGCCGCGTTGAGGCGGTAGATGCTGCCGATGGGCAAACGCGGCTCGACTTCATTGAACGTGCCGAACACGAAATCGCCGTTGCGGTCGCAGCGGCCATCGTTCAGGCGCGTCGTCAATGCCGCTTCGATGTCCATGATCGGGGTGATGGCGCCGGTGGAGAAATCGAAGAACGCCAGCTGCGAAGCCAGCCCCAGCAGCAAGCGGTCGTCGCTGTTGGTCAGGGCAAACGAGGCCAGCCGCTCGGGCATGGCCCAGCTGGCCGTCTCGCCCGTGGCCGGGTCCATCGCGTACAGGGTGGCGCCGAGGATATCGGTCCACAGCACGCGCTGGGTGCTGTCGCACCAGATGACGCATTCGCCCAGCTGATTGCCGGCATCGACCACGATTTCAAGCATTATTTCTCCACTGAAAATTTGAAGCGCGACACGGTCGCATATTCCCCGCCCGGACGCAAAATGGTGCTGGGGAAGTTCGGCTGGTTGGGCGAATCGGGAAAATGCTGCGGCTCCAGGCAGAAGCCGCTGCGCAAGGCGTAGCTCTGGCCCTTGCCGCTCAGGCTGCCGTCGAGGAAATTACCGCTATAGAACTGCACGCCGGGTTCCTCGGTGTACAGCTCCAGCACGCGGCCCGAGACCGGCTCGCGCACGCGCGCGGCCAGCACGGTGGCGCGCCGGGTCGAGCCCGACTGCGGACGGTTCAGCACAAAATTGTGGTCGTAGCCCTGGCCAAAGCGCAGCTGCTCGTCGTCGGTGTCGATCAGTGCGCCGATGGCGCGCGGCTGGCGGAAGTCGAACGGCGTGCCGTCCACCGGCTTGAACTCGCCGGTCGGGATCAGCTTGACGTCCACCGGGGTGAACGTATCGGCGGCGATGGTCAGCTCGTGGCCCAGAATGTCGCCCTTGCCCGCCAGGTTGAAATACGCGTGCTGGGTCAGGTTGATCGGGGTGGCTTTGTCGGTGACGGCGTCGAACGCCAGCACCAGCTCGTTGCCCGCGGTCAGCTCGTACACCACCGTCACATCCAGGTTGCCCGGATAGCCTTCTTCGCCGTCGGGGCTGCGGTACATCAGCGTCAGGCCGACCGAGTCGCCTTCCTGGAACGGCAAGGCGGTCCACAGGCGACGGTCGAAACCGGCCGTGCCGCCGTGCAGGTGCTGCTCGCCGCTATTGATCGGCAGCTGCACGGTCTTGCCGTCCAGCTCGAAGCGGCCCTGCGCAATGCGGTTGCCGTAGCGGCCCACCAGCGCGCCGAAGTACGGCGAGTCGGCCGTGTACGGCTGCAGGGTATCGAAGCCGAGCGCGATATCGGCCAGCTGGCCGTCGCGGTCGGGAACGTGGATTTCGGTGATGACGCCGCCGAAGTCGGTGATCTTGATGACCACCCCGTTCGGATTGGTCAGGGTGTACAGGGTGGCCGGGCGGCCGTCCGGCAGCTGGCCGAACGGTGAAGTGGTGATGCTAGCTTGCACTATAGTCCTCTGGTAATCCTCGCTCAAGCGACCGAGGGCCGGCCGAACACTGGCATACCGTGTTCGTCCCAGCGTAATGGTTTGACGTACGTATGTCGGTCGGGATTCCACAGGGGATCGCCGACGATTTCCGTATAAGTACGTGCATGATAAACCAGCATGACCCCTTCGCCATCCTCCGATACCGTAAAACTATTGTGTCCTGGACCATAAATGCCATGTTCGTAGCAGGTTTGCAGGACCGGCTTGTCCAGTTTGGTCCACGACGACGGGTCCAGCAGGTCGGCATCGTCGCGCGCCCACAGCAAGCCCATGGCGTAGTTTTCGTCCGTGGCGCTGGCCGAATAGCTGATGAAGATCTTGCCGTTGCGCTTGACCACGGACGGGCCTTCGTTGACCCAGAAGCCGCGGATTTCCCAGTCGAACTCGGGCTTGGTCAGCATGACGGGCGCGCTGTCCAGCTGCCACGGCGTCTTCATCGGGGCGATATAGATGTTGGAGTTGCCTTCGATGGCTTCGTCCTTCTGCGCCCACAGGTAGTACAGCACGCCGTTGTGGGTGAAGGTGGTCGCGTCCAGGCAAAAGCTGTCGATGCCGGTGTCGATCTGGCCCATGAATTCCCACTCGCCTTCGAGCGGGTTGGCGTTCTGGTTGCGCACTGCGTACATGCGGTGCTGGAACAGTTTGTTCTTGATCTCGCGCGATGGGGCGGCGGCGAAATACACGTACCAGGCGCCATGGTTGAAGTGGATTTCCGGCGCCCACAGCAGTTCGCTGTAGGCGCCCGTGTCCGGCTTGGTCCAGGCCGTCACGGTCTCGGCCGTGGCCAGGCCGTCGATGGTGCTGGCGCGGCGCAGCTCGATGCGGTCGTACAGGGGCACCGACGCGGTGAAGTAGTAATAGCCATCGCTGTGCTTGTAGATGTACGGGTCGGCGCGCTGCTCGATCAGAGGCGTAAGTTTTTGCTCGGCGGTGTTGAGGGTCGTCGTCTTAATAGTCATGATCTTGATCGATTAAAGGTAGTAATCAGTGGGCCACGTAGCCGAGGCTGCGCATTTCGGTCTTCACTTCGCCGTAATAGTCGTCGCTGATGCGGTACTTGAACATCAGCAGGCCCATCACGAAGTGGAAGAAGCCGGGAATCACCGTCAGCATCAGGGCGATGCCGCTCATGGCCAGCGGCGACTGCTGCTGGTTGGGCACGTACTGGAAATAGGTCAGCAGCACGCCGACCAGGCCGCCGGCCACCGCCATGCCGGCCTTCTGGCACACGGAAATGCCGCCGAAGGCCAGGCCCGAGACGCGCTTGCCGGTCTTGACCTGGCCGTAGTCGATGGTTTCGGCAATCGCCGACCAGAACACGGGAGCGTGCAGGTCGACCACGAACGAGAGCACGAAGTACAGCACGAAGGCCAGCATGATGTCGCCCGGCTTGACCACATAGTAGATCAGCACGCTGATCAGGGCCACGGCGATCTGGGTGTTGCGGAACAGTTTGACCTTGCAGTAGCCCTTGGTAATCCAGGTCGAGGCGATCATCGACAGGATAGCCGCGACCACGCCGACCGACAGGAAGGCCGACTGCACGGCGGTGTCGCCGCCCAGGTAGTACTTGGCGTAATACAGCGCCACCGAGCCGCGCACCACGTAGCCGATGGTGCCGGTGATGCAGGCGCCAGCCAGGATCAGCCACTGGTCGTTGCGCATCAGCAGGCGGAACTGGGTGGCCAGCGACTGGCGCTCGACCACGTGGATGACGCGCTCGGTGGTGCCCAGCACGCAAAAGATGAACAGGCCCACGCCCATGGCGGCCATGACGGCCATGGCGGCCTGGTAGCCGGTGGCCGGATTGCCCGCGCCCCACTTTTCAGCCAGGATCGGCACGATGATGGTCACCATGAAGGCGCCCACTTTGGCGAAGAACAGGCGGTAGCCGTTGGCCGACAGGCGCTCCTTGGGGTCGTTGGTCAGCCCGCTGATCAGCGAAATGTAGGGCACGCCCACGCCGGACGTCATGATGGTCATCAGGATATAGGTGCCGTAGGCCCACACCAGCTTGGCGTCGTAGCCCCAGTCGGGGGTGGTGAAGACGAAGAAGACGGACACGCCGTAGGGCACGGCCAGAAGCAGCAGCCACGGACGGAAGCGCCCGTATTTCGACGTGAACATGTCGGTCATCTGGCCGACCGCCAGGTCGGACACGGCACCGACCACCTTGACCAGCACGAACAGCAGCGCCAGGTCGGTGGTTTTCAGGCCGTAGATATCGGTGTAGAAGAAGGTGATGATCAGCATCATCGAGGAGATGACCACGTTCAGGGCCATGTCGCCCGCGCCGAACGCGGTTTTTTCCAGCGGCGAGAGTGTTTGCGTTTTCATTATTGTTCCTGTCAAAGACGACGGGGTGCTGCCAGCGAACCGGTAGCACCCCTTCGTTTACACCTGTGGTTGATCCTGCGATTCGTCCTGCGATTCATCCTGCAATTCGCCCTGCAATTGCTCAGTGATGCAGATGCCGCTTTCCAACGTAGTGCTAGAACTTGTAGCGTGCGGCCAGACCAATGGCGCGGTCGTAGCGGCGGATGTCGCGCGGTGCCTCCGGCACGCCGTGGTAGTCGTGGTAGGTCGTGTTGGTCAGGTTCACGCCGTCCAGGGTCACCGTCAGGTTGTTGTTGACCTTGTACGAGACCGACGCATCCAGGGTCTTGATCGGGGCGACAATCAGATCGAAGCTTGGGGTCAGGGCGCGGTAGTCGTACGTATCGACGAACTTGTCGCGCCAGCTATACGCAATGCGGGCTGACACGGCGCCGTATTCATACAGGCCGACCAGGTTGTACGAGAATTTCGACATGCCCACCAGCGTGTCCGTTTCCTTGCCGTCCAGGCCGATCAAGCCGCCCTTGGTGTAGGTGAAGTTGGCTTGCAGGCCGAGGCCGCTCATCCACCCTGGCAGCTGGGTGTAGAACTGCTGGTACGAGCCTTCGAACCCGGTCAGCTTCGCGCTGGCCGCGTTATACGGGCGCGTGACTTGATACTCTTTGCCACCGTACACCTCGGCCTTGGTGCTGGAGGTCAGGTAGTTGGTGAAGCGGTGATCGAAGAACGTACCGGACAGCGAGGCCGACGGCGCGAAGTACCACTCCAGGCTCAAGTCCAGGTTTTTCGATTCCTGTGGCTTCAGGTTCGGATTGCCGGCCGAGCCGCCGCCGGGCACGTTCGGGGTCGCCGCGCGCAGCTGCAGACCTGGATTGTAGTTGGCGAATGCCGCCCGTTCGATGGCCTTGCCGTACACGACGCGGGCGATCAGGTCGGAGCGCAGGTGCGCGCGCATCGAGAAACTCGGCAGCACGTCGGTGGTGGTGCTCGAGACACTGACCGGATCGTACAGCTGGTTGCCCACGGCGTCGAACAGGGCATTGCCATTGCCGTCGTAGCGGCCCGAGAAACCGTCGATGGTCTGCTTGGTCTTGACCACGCGCACGCCGAACTGGCCATCGATCGGCAAGGTGCCGGCATCGAAACCATAGCTGGTCTTGGCGTAGAACGCCGAGGTGGTTTCGTGGTCGGTGTAGACCGAGCTTGGATCTTCGTCGCGCGGCGCGGTGCGGCCGGTGACGAACTTGCGCACTTCGGCCGTGTTGTCGAGCATGTACTTGTAGCACGGCGCGTAGTACTGGTTGATGCCATAGTCGGCCGAAGTTTTCGGCGACAGGCAAGTCAGGCCGGGCAGACCGCTGGCCGAGACCGACAGGGCCGGATCGAACCCCGGGTTGGCGCTGTAGCCATTCAGTTCGTGGGCGTAGGTGGCATAGTGGCGCGCGACGCGCACGCCGGCTTCGACGGTCTTGAAAATGCCGCGATCGGCATCCCAGTTGATGTCGGTACGCCAGTCGGTCGAGGTACCCTTGGCGCGGTTGAAGTTGTCGAAGAAGCCGAACAGCTTCCAGGCCTTCGGGTCGGCCATGTCGGTGCCCGGAAAATCGATGTAGCCGCCGCCGTCGCGGATCTTGGCAACGACCGCCTTGGCGCCCGGACGCACCACGTCCAGGATCGGGTTTTGCTGGGTATAGGTGCTGATGGTACGGGCCAGTTCGGTGGTCAGCTTGACGCTGGGCGATACCGTCCAGCGGCCGCCGATGGCGCCCTGGTGACCTTCGGAATCGTCGCGGCGCGCCTGGGTCGAACTGAGCGTGAACCGGTCGGCGCTCGGATTGGTCAGGGTGTCGAGGAACTTGGTGCCCGGCTGCAGCGTGACCACGTTGCCCGGATCGTTGGCATCTGGCAAACCGCCCAGGAAGAACACGCTTTGCGCGTCGTGCTTGATCTTGGTGCTGTAGCTCTCGGCAAAGAATTCCATGTCCTGGTTCGGACGCCACTGGGCGGCCAGGTTCAGCGCCAGGCGCTTGCGGTCGCCTTGGCCCATGGTGCGGCCATTGGTATCGCCGCCGATGGCGCCGGTCTTGGTGTCGACGATGGTCGGTGGCGACACCCATGCGGTTTCATCGTGCCAGCGGCCGCGCTGGTAGGAAATATTGCCGAGCACGCCGAACTGGCCGAGGCTGTCGGACTTCCAGCGGTTCGAATGCAACGCCGACACGTTCGGGTCGGTCGCACCGGACTTGTCGCGGTTCTCGGCGCGGGCGTTGAACACCGTTTGCGCCCCCTTGAAGTCGAACGGACGGTAGGTGCGCACGTCGATCACGCCGGCGGTGCCGCCTTCGACCATTTCTGAGCTTTGCGATTTGATGACGTCGACGCGGTTGAGCATCGACACCGGCACGTCCGACAGCACCAGGCTGCGGCCGGCGGCGGTGAACATCTCGCGGCCGTTGAGCAGGGTGACCACACTGCCCAGTCCGCGGATGACGACCGACCCGGCTTCGCCGCCGCTGCGCACGATCTGCACGCCAGGCACGCGGCCCAGGATTTCAGCAACGTTCTTGTCCGGGAATTTGCCGATATCGTCGGCAACGATGGAATCCATGACGTTGTCGGAATCCTTCTTGATCTTCAGGGCGCTCTGCGCGGCGGCGCGCACGCCGCTCACGGTCACGATGCTGGACGGCTCCGCAGGCGCTGCGGGAGCGGCCTCCTGCGCCCACACCGATGCGCTGCTCAGGATGCCGGCGCCGGCCAGGGCGGCCACGGTCAGCTTGAGGGTCATCGGACGTGTCGAATGGGCCGGGCGGCCGGATGCGGTGGGGGTCATGGGGTCTCTCCTGTTGATTTCTAGTTTTATGCTTTTGCGTAACGCGACAGGCACTTTTGTGCTCTGAGGGCCAATCTTAGGGATCGGACTACAATCAATCCAATCAATTTTTTGAGGTTTCCGATATCAATAAATGTATTGATTGAAAAACATGATCGAGGCTGGAAGGACATTGGAATTGGTTCCTGACAGCGTCGCAGCCGTGCCGGATGGCCGGTGAGGTAAGCAGTTTATTTAGCGTTTTCGCCAATGAAGAAGGGGTGATTCGGGCATGAGCGATACTCAAACCGGCATCCCAGTGCGCCACCCGCGCCGCGTTGTCGAACTGGTCGAACGCTAGCGGTACCAATAGCTGCGGAATGCCGGCGCGCAGTGCTTCGGCGGTGGTGCCGATGCCGCCATGGTGTATCAATGCTGCAACACGCGGCAGCAAGGCGCGCAGCGGCACATACGCCTGCCACAGCGCCGACGCGGGCAAATGGGGCGGCAGCTGGGCGCGCTCGGGGGTCAGCAGCACCACCCGGCGGCCGAGGCTGGCGCCCGCCTGCAGTGCGGCCCGGAAGAATCCGGCAGCCTGGGTGTTGCCGGTGCCGTGGGTGAACACCAGCGGCGTTTCTCCTGCCGCCAGAAACGCCAGCAGCTCGGGCGACAGGGGCGCATCCGGGTTGGGGTCGTACAGGGAAAAGTCGCCCTGCACCAGCGGCCGCGGCCAGTCCGGCTGGGCCGGGCCGAACCAGTCGGGAAACAAGGTCACCGTCAGATCGGCCACCGCGTGCAGGTGGTGCAGCACGCTGGCGACCGGCGCCAGACCGCGCACGGCACGCGCGCCGTTAATGTCCTTCAACGCGGCCGGGTGCACGATGCGCTGTTCGACTTGATTCCACAACAGGCGGCGCAACAGGCGCGGGGTCCAGGCCGGCAGCGCCAGCGGCCCCATCGACAATGGACCGTATTCGGTGCGCAGGTTCGACGGCGCCAGGTAGGCGGCGACAATTTTGACGTCGGCACGCCCGGCGCGGCACAGGTCGGCTTCGGCCAGCGCCAGCGGGTGGGCTACCAGCACCAGCGGCTCATGCTGCGGCAGCGCCCCGACGAAGCGGACCAGCTCGCGCATGGCGGGCCGGGTAGCGCGCCAGACCACGCCGAAGCCCTTGCGCGGATCCCACAGGTCGGCGTCGGCCAGCACGCCCGGGTCGGCCGGCAAGCCGTGGAAGGCCAGGCCGGTGGCGCGCACGTACGGCTCCTGCAGCGCGGGTGCGGCCAGCGTGACCCGGTGCCCGCGCGCGCGCAGAGCCAGGCCCAGGCGCAGAAACGGGAACAGGTCGCCTGCCGAGCCGATCGTGACCACCACTACATGGGTCGGTGAAATGTTAATTCTTTAACTCCGCAGACGATGCGCGCCACGAGACCGTTTGTGACATGCGCTATTCATATTAGCTTGACGCATAGAAACGCCTCAAGGGTGTTTGCACTTATTTGGCGCCGTGTCGTTGATTGTGCAACAGCGGCGCACCAGCGGCGCACCAGCAACCCCGGCGTCCTGGAACTTCGCTGAGCCCTGCCGGTCTGACAAGCAAAGGAGGGTAACAACGATGAGCACCATGACAGCTGAGATGCAAGCGCTCAAGGAGCGTCTGCGCGCAACGTGGATGTCGGGCGACTACGCCGACTTCGCGCGCTATATGGAAGCGGGCGCACTGGAATTTCTGGACCGGCTGGCGCTGGCGCCGGGTACACGCCTGCTCGACGTGGGGTGTGGCGCCGGGCAGATCGCCATCCCCGCGGCGCGCGCCGGGGTCAAGGTCACAGGCGTCGACATCGCCGAGAACCTGATCGAGCACGCACGCGGGCGCGCCGCCAGCGAACACCTGGCCGCCAGTTTCGATGTGGGCGACGCCGAGGCGCTGCCCTACCCCGACGGCGAGTTCGATGTGGTGGTGAGCCTGATCGGGGCCATGTTCGCGCCCCGTCCCGAGCGCGTGGCCGCCGAACTGATACGGGTGGCGCGCCCGGGCGGGCGCATCGCCATGGCCAACTGGACCCCGGCGGGCCACGTGGGTCAGATGTTCAAGATTATCGGCAAGCACGTGCCGCCGCCCCCGCTGATGCCTTCGCCCATGCTGTGGGGCGACGAGGAAGTGGCGCGCGAACGATTGCGCGAGGGCACCGAGCAGGTGCAGGCGGTGCGGCGGCTGTATCCCATGCAGTACCCGTTCGGGCCGGCCGAGGTGGTGGAGCTGTTCCTGTCCAAGTATGGGCCGACGGTGCGGGCGATGGCGGCGCTGGACGATGCCGGCAAGGGTGACCTGCGGGGCGAACTGACCCAGCTATGGACAGCGGCCAACACCGCCACCGATGGCACGACGCGCGTGCCAGCCGAGTATCTTGAAATCACCGCTATGCGGCGGGACCTCGCATAACCTACTGCGCGGTCCGCTGTCGCATCTGCGTTGCTCACCGTACTTTCGTACGGCTCCGCCACTCGATGCGACAGCGAACCGCTCGCTACGGTTCTTCGAGGCCCTTTCAAGCCGCTTGACACCTTTGATGCGACCGCTGTCGTATCTCTTGGGTTAGCAGCTACGCAGTGCCTGCAGGACTTGGTTTACGAGCGGATGGGCGTGTGTGCGCCCTCGCCCACCACGGTGTTCCACTGGCGAATCGTGTACTTGGTTACGAGTCCATTGGTCACGTACGGATCGGCCTTGGCGAAGCGCTCGACCACGTCGGCACTTTCGCAGCTGAACATCAGTGCCGACATATCGGCCGGGTCCGACATGGCCCCCGCAATGACCAGTTCACCGCGGGCGTGGGCATCCCACGCCAGCTGCAAATGCTCGGTGCGGAATTCGCCACGGCGTTCCAGGTAGTCGGGGGTAAAGTCATAGAACATCAGAAAGTGCATGCAGGCTCCGTGAAAAACAAAGTGGCAGAACTAAAGACGCCGTTACAAAAACCGGTCCAGGATCTTGCGGCTGTTCTTGTCGATGGTGAACATGTCGCGGATCAAAAAATGGATGCCGTGATTGTCGGCGATCAGCAGTGACGTCTCACCGATGCGGCGGATATCTTCCTCGCCCTTGAGCGTGAATTCCGTGTCGCCCCGATCGGTGCGCACGTACCACGTGCAGGGCGTGGCAAAGCTGCTGACGCTGACGATGCTGGATATTTCGGGCATGAACTCGCGCCCGTCCAGCTCGTCCTGCACCAGCGCGCGTATACCTTCGGGCAGCGCGGCCAGGTCGTCGATCCACGCCACTTCCTGACCATTGCCCAGCACCAGCGAAATGCCCTGGTCCGGGGCCTGGATGGGAAACGCCCGCACCGGCGCCACGCCCGCATGCACCTGGCCATCGTCGGCCGTCAATATCAGCTTGCCGAAACTGTCGCGCGCCAGTTGAAAATTTGTACTGGCCATTATTCGCCGTCCTTGTCGTCCATGTCGGTGTCGACATTGCGCGCCTGCGCTTCGTACAGGCGGAAATACGCGCCCTCGCGCGCCATCAGCTCGTCGTGGCTGCCCTCTTCCATCACCACGCCCCGGTCCAGCACCACCAGGCGGTCGGCCCGGTGCAGGGTGGACAGGCGGTGCGCGATGGCGATGGTGGTGCGGCCCTGGACCAGGTTGTCCAGCGCTTTCTGAATCTCTTTCTCGGTTTCCGAGTCCACCGACGAGGTGGCTTCGTCCATGATCAGGATGCGCGGATCGATCAGCAGGGCGCGCGCGATCGAAATACGCTGGCGCTCGCCGCCGGACAAGCCCTGACCCCGTTCGCCCACCATCGAATCGTACCCTTGCGGCAGGCGCAGGATGAATTCATGGGCGTGCGCGGCGCGCGCCGAGGCGATGATCTCGGCGCGGGTGGCGTGCGGCTTGCCGTAGGCAATGTTTTCGGCAATCGTGCCGAAGAACAGGAACGGCTCTTGCAGCACCAGGCCGATATTGCGCCGGTAATCGGACACGGCGAACGAACGGATGTCGACGCCGTCGAGCAGAATCGCGCCTTCCGACACGTCGTAGAAACGGCAGATCAGATTGACCAGCGTGCTCTTGCCCGAACCGCTGTGGCCGACCAGCCCGACGAATTCGCCGGCCTTGATGTTGAGGTTGATGCCGCGGTTCACGGCCCGGTTGCCGTAGCGGAAACCGACTTCGCGCAGGTCGATGCGCCCTTCGATCTTGTCCAGCTTCACGGGATTGGCCGGCTCCGGCACGCTCGACACGTGATCGAGAATGTCGAAGATGCGCTTGGCGGCCGAGGCCGACTTTTGTGTGACCGACACGATCCGGCTCATCGAATCGAGGCGGCCGTAGAAGCGGCTGCTGTAGGTGATGAACAAGGTCAGCACGCCGACGGTGATCTCGCCCTTGGACACTTGCCAGATGCCGAATACCCACACCACCAGCAAACCAAGCTCGGTCAGGAACGATACGGTCGGGGAAAACAGCGACCACACCCGGTTCAGCTTGTCGTTGACGGCCAGGTTGTGCCGGTTGGCTTCGCGAAAGCGAAACGCTTCGCGCGCTTCCTGGGCGAAGGCCTTGACCACGCGGATGCCGGGAATGGTGTCGGCCAGCACGTTGGTGACCTCGCCCCACACCCGGTCGATCTTTTCAAAGCCGGTGCGCAGGCGGTCGCGCACAATGTGGATCATCCAGGCAATGAACGGCAACGGCACCAGCGTGATCACGGCCAGGGTCGGGTTGATCGAACACAGGATCACCCCGGTCATGATGATCATCAGCACGTCGGAGGCGAAGTCGAGCAAGTGCAGCGACAGGAACACGCAGATGCGGTCGCTGCCGCTGCCGATGCGGCTCATCAGGTCGCCCGTGCGCTTGCCGCCGAAAAACTCCAGCGACAGCTTCATCAAGTGTTCGTAGGTAGCCGAGCGCAGGTCGGCGCCCATGCGTTCGGACACCAGCGCCAGCACATACGTCTTGCCCCAGCCCAGCACCCAGGCCAGCACGGCCGAGCCGAACAGGCCCAGCATGTACATCCACACCAGCTGCTGGTCGACCGGCTGCCCGTTCTGGAACGGGATCAGCACGTTGTCCATCAGCGGCATGGTCAGGTACGGCGGGATCATGTGGGCCGCCGTGCTGGCCAGCATCAGGCCGAAACCCAGTCCCAGCTGGCCCCTGTACGGCTTGGCGAAGCGCCACAGGCGAAACAGGGTCCAGGTCGACGGCGGCGTGTACAGCACCTTGGTGCAGATCGGACACTCATCCTGATCCGGCTCCAGCGGCGCCTTGCAGCTGGGGCAGACATCCTGCTCCGGCACGCTGACCGGCTGGCCCGACAGATGGCTGGAAAGCCGCTCGCGGAACTGGTCCAGCACGCGGATGGCCTGCAGATTCTGGCCCAGGGTAAAACGCCATTCGGCCAGCAAGCCATGGTCGTCCACCAGCACCAGGTGACCGACGCCGGCATGGTCGTGATGGCTCAGCTGCAGGCCGGGCCGGTACGACCACTCGCGAAACTCGGCCTCGCCCGGCGCGCGCGCCAGCAGGCGCCGTTCGGTGACGATCAGAATGCCCTTGACGAAACGTAATCGCGCATCGAGGTCAACCTCAACCGCACTGAGAACGTTTTCCCCATGTGCAAGTTTCTTTTCCACCTCGGCACTCCACTGCGCGGGCAATGCCGGCGGCGACAATGGCGCCGGCTTGGCCGCAGCAGACGGAGGGGAAATTAATTGTTCAGTTGTCATCGTATGGGGTTGTCGTTGCAGCGTGAGGCGTGGCGCGAGGGGCGCTTGATTCAGGAACCAGACTGGCAGAAATCGGTGCAGCGCGGTAAGCTTCGTCTCAGCAAGTATACAACATGAACCGGTTCAAACTGACTGACCAGAGACGTTGAGCGCGCACAGTGCCACGCTCTGTTATCAAGAAATAACTAAATGACAAAGAAGAAAGACATCGGGATTCTGCGGACGACTCACCTGCGCGGCCCCAACATCTGGACCTACCGCCCGGTCATCGAGGCGGTGCTGGATATTGGCGCGCTGGAGAACTTCCCCTCGAACACCCTGCCCGGCCTGTACGAGCGCCTGGTCGGGTACCTGCCCGGCCTGATCGAGCACCGCTGCGGCGTGGGCGAACGGGGCGGCTTTCTTGAGCGTCTGCGCGAAGGCACCTGGTCGGGCCACGTGCTCGAACACGTGGTGCTGGAGCTGCAAAACCTGGCCGGCATGCGCACCGGCTTCGGCAAGACCCGCTCCACGTCCGACATCGGTGTCTACAAGATGGCGTTCCGCACGCGTGAGGAGCACGTGGGCATGGCCGCGCTGGCCGTGGGCCGCGACCTGCTGATGGCGGCCATCGACGACACCCCGTTCGACCTGCCGGGGGCCGTGGCCGGCTTGCGCGACATGGTCGACCAGCATTGCCTCGGTCCCAGCACGGCGCACATCGTCGACGCCGCCACCGAGCGCAAGATCCCGTCGCTGCGCCTGACCGACGGCAACCTGGTGCAGCTGGGCCACGGCGCCGCCCAGCGCCGCATCTGGACCGCCGAAACCGACCGCACCAGCGCGATCGCCGAGAGCATCGCCAGCGACAAGGACCTGACCAAGACGCTGCTGCAGTCGTGCGGCGTGCCTGTACCTGAGGGCGCGCTGGTCAAGAGCGCGGCAGAGGCCTGGGAAGCGGCCGAGGACATCGGGGTGCCGGTGGTGGTCAAGCCGTACGACGGCAACCATGGCCGCGGCGTCTCGCTCAACCTGATGACCCAGGCCGACGTGGAGAAGGCTTATCACCTGGCCGCGCGCAAGGGCGACAGCCAGAGCGTGCTGGTCGAGCGCTACATCGCCGGCGACGAACACCGGCTGCTGGTGGTGGGCAAACACGTGGTGGCCGCCGCCAAGGGCGAGTCGCTGTGGGTGACCGGCGACGGCGCGGCCAACATCATCGCGCTGGTCGACAGCCAGATCAACACCGACCCGCGCCGCGGCACCAACGAAGACGCGCCCTTGAATGCGCTGGCGCCCGAACACGGCGCCGAAATCATCCTGGAGCTGGAGCGCAAGGGCATGACCGCCTACTCAGTGCCGCTGGCCGGCCAGAAGGTGCTGATCCAGCCGAACGGCAACGTGGCTTTCGACGTCACCGACAAGGTGCATCCGTCGGTCGCCTACGCCGCCGCACTGGCCGCGCGCGTGGTGGGACTGGACATCGCCGGCGTCGACCTGGTGGCCGAAGACATCTCGCGCCCGCTCGAGGAGCAGCGCGGCGCCATCATCGAAGTCAATGCCAGCCCCGGCCTGCTGGCCCACCTGAAACCGGCATCGGGTGAACCGCGCCCGGTCGGCACGGCCATCATCGCCCACCTGTTCGGGCCGGGCGAAAACGGCCGCATTCCCATCGTCGGCGTCACCGGCACGCAAGGCACCAGCCTGATCGCGCGTCTGGTCGGCTGCCTGTTGCACCTGTCGGGCAAGCACACGGGCGTGGCCAGCGGCCAGGGCCTGTACCTGGACCACCGCCAGGTCACCAGCGCAAATGCCATGACCTGGGAGGCCGGCCAGCGCCTGCTGATCAACCGCACCGTGCAGGCCGCCGTGTTCGAAAGCGACGCGCGCATGATCCTGTCCGAAGGCCTGGCCTACGACAAATGCGCGGTCGGCGTGGTCACCGACCTGGAAGGCGCGGACCAGCTGGCCGAATTTTACATCGCCGACCAGGACGGCATCGCCAACGTAGTGCGCACCCAGATCGACGTGATCCTGCCCGACGGCGTGGCCGTGCTCAACGCCGCCATCGAGGCGGTGGCCGACATGGCCTCGCTGTGCGACGGCGAAGTGATCTTCTACGCCGCCGATCCGGACAACGCCATGATCGTGGCGCACCGCGCCGAAGGCGGACGGGCCGTGATCCTGCGCGACGGTAAAATCGTGCTGGCCGACGGCGCCAGCGAGAGCGTGGTGCTGGCGCTGAACTCGCTGCGCCCCGGCACCGCCAAGCATCCTGAAAACGTGCTGGCGGCGGTGGCCGCCGTGTGGGCGCTGCAGGTGCCGGCCGATATCCTCGCCGCCGGCCTGCGCGCCTTCGACACGCAGGCCAAGAAATCCAAGTATTAGCAGTAAAAGAGCCAGCTGAGAGTCAGATCAACCACAGTGCGCGGAGCGGTTCCGTTCCGCGCACGGGCATTCAAAGCGCATAGCGCCTGCGCCCACATCGAGGATTGAAGGTTTATGGAAGTATCTCGCGTACGCGCCCTGCGCGGCCCCAATCTGTGGAGCCAGCACACATCGGTCGAAGCGATCGTCTCCTGCCAGGGCGATGAGCAATGCGTCGGCGCGCTGCAGGAATTCGAAGTGCGCCTGCGCGCGCGCTTTCCCGCGTTAAGCCCGCTGCAGCCGACCGGCCACGACGACTCGATCCCGATGGCGCATGTGCTGGAACTGGCCGCGCTGGGACTGCAGGCGCAAGCCGGCTGCCCCGTCACCTTCAGCCGCACCACCGCCACCACCGAAACGGGTATTTATCAGGTCGTGGTGGAATACTCCGAAGAAGCCGTGGGACGGCGCGCGCTGGAACTGGCCGAGCAGCTGTGCAGCGCCGCCTGCGCCGACACGCCGTTCGACCTGCAGGCCGCGCTGACCGAACTGCGCGACCTGGACGAGGACGTGCGCCTCGGCCCCAGCACCGGGGCCATCGTGCAGGCGGCGCTGGACCGCAACATCCCGTACCGGCGCCTGACCGACGGCAGCCTGGTGATGTTCGGCTGGGGCAGCCGCCAGCGCAAGATCCAGGCCGCCGAGATCGACCGCACCGGGGCGATTGCCGAAGCCATCGCACAAGACAAGGAACTGACCAAGCGCCTGCTGCATGCGGCCGGCGTGCCGGTGCCGCTGGGCCGCGTGGCGGTCGACGCCGCCGACGCCTGGGCCGCCGCGCTGGAAATCGGCCTGCCGGTGGTGGTCAAGCCGAAGGACGGCAACCAGGGCAAGGGCGTCACCGTCAACGTGACCGACCGCGCACAGCTGGAAGCGGCGTTCGTGGCGGCGTCCGAGTTCCGCGACGACATCCTGGTCGAGCGCTATTTGCCCGGCAACGACTTCCGCCTGCTGGTCATCGGCGACAAGCTGATCGCCGCGGCACGGCGCGACCCGCCCATCGTGGTCGGCGACGGCAAGCACAATGTGCGCGAACTGGTCGAGCAGGTCAACCTGGACCCGCGCCGCGGCAACGGCCACTCCACTCCGCTGACCAAGATCCGCTTCGACGACATCGCGCTGGCCAGCCTGGCCAAGCAGGGCTACGTGGCCGAGTCGGTGCCGCCCATGGGCCGCCGCGTCATCCTGCGCAACAACGCAAACCTGTCCACCGGGGGCGCGGCCACCGACGTGACCGACGACGTGCACCCCGAAGTGGCCGCACGCGCGATCGCCGCCGCTCACATGGTCGGGCTGGACATCTGCGGCGTCGACCTGGTGTGCGACAGCGTGTTGAAACCGATCGAAGATCAGAACGGCGGCGTGGTGGAAGTGAACGCCGCACCGGGCCTGCGCATGCACCTGTCGCCATCGTTCGGCAAAGGCCGCGACGTGGGCGCGGCGATCGTGGCGTCGATGTTCGCCGACGGCGACGACGGCCGCATTCCCGTGGTCGCCGTCACCGGCACCAACGGCAAGACCACCACGGTGCGCCTGATCGCCCATCTGCTGGCCGCCGGCGGCCTGCGCACCGGCATGACCAACACCGACGGCGTGTACATCGAAGGCCGCCGCATCGACAGCGGCGACTGCAGCGGGCCGCGCAGCGCGCGCAATGTGCTGCTGCACCCCGACGTGGACGCGGCCGTGTTCGAAACGGCGCGCGGCGGCCTGCTGCGCGAAGGCCTGGCCTTTGACCGCTGCCAGGTGGCGGTGGTGACCAACATCGGCGCGGGCGACCACCTGGGCCTGAACTACATCACCACCCTGGACGACCTGGCGGTGTTGAAGCGAGTGATCGTGCAGAACGTGGCCGTGGGCGGCATGGCCGTGCTCAACGCCGCCGATCCGGTGGTGGTGGCCATGGCCGACAACTGCCGCGGACGCGTGACCTTCTTCACGTCCGACCCCGAGCATCACGTCATGTCCACCCACAGCGCCCAGGGCCAGCGCGTGGTCTACGTCAAGGACGGCAAGCTGGTCGCCTCCGAGGGCAAGTTCACCGAGACCATCGCCCTGTCCCAGATTCCCATCACGCGCAACGGCACGGTCGGCTTCCAGGTCGATAACGTGATGGCCTCGGTGGCCGCCGCATGGGCCGTGGGCACCAGCTGGGACGCCATTCGCGCCGGCTTGAGCAGCTTCGCCGGCGCCACCGACAATGCGCCTGGGCGTTTCAATGTGTTCGACTACCGCGGCGCCACCGTGATCGCCGACTACGGCCACAACCCGGACGCGATCCAGGCGCTGGTGTCTGCGGTGGACGCCATGCCGGCCAAGCGCCGCTCGGTGGTCATCAGCGGCGCGGGCGACCGGCGCGACGAGGATATCCGCCAGCAGACCGAAATTCTGGGCGGCGCCTTCGACGACGTGCTGCTGTACCAGGATCAGTGCCAGCGCGGCCGCGCCGACGGCGAAGTGGTGGCACTGCTGCGCCAGGGCTTGCAGGATGCGCGGCGCACCACGCACGTCGACGAAATCAACGGCGAGTTCGTCGCCATCGACAAGGCACTGGCACGGCTGGGCGAAGGCGACTTGTGCCTGATCCTGATCGACCAGGTCGATGAAGCGCTGGCGCACATTGCAGCGCGCGTGGCAGAAGGCTAAGCCGCCAGCTCACCGATCCAGCTGCGTCACCATTCAGCGTGGACTGCCTGGCACTGCCTGGCAGTCCATGCTGAACGGTCACGGCGGCAGCCACTTCCTCGCTTCTTCCTCCGCTCCTGTCCTGCTGAAATGGGATAACGGATCGTCAAGACATTCGCTCTACAAGCCTGCCTGTTTGCCAATGTACGAACTGCCAATCTTGTCGCTGACAGAGCGGCAACTCTGCTGACAGCCTGCCAAGACAGTGTTGTTTTGCAGCAAAATTCGCCGAATTTGTCGCACGCAAAACAAGTAATTGACGTGTTTACGCCGCCTCGCGGTATACCATTTTTCCTTCACTGAAACGTCGCACGCGCACGTCTCAGCCTGGTTCCCGTCTGTTATCTGTCAGCCATCGATCGCCTCACCATGTTCTTCACGCCACCCTTTCACAGCCTGTCACGGCTGTCCCCTGCCATCCTGTGCCTGTGCGCCGGCAGCGCCGTAGCGCAAGACTGGAGCATGACCGGCAGCGCCACCGTGGCGTCGCAATATGTCTCGCGCGGCACGCGCCAGAGCTGGGGCCGGCCGGCCGCGCAGTTCGGCATCGATGCCGTGCACGCCAGCGGCTGGTCGGCCGGCACCTGGGTCTCCACCGTCAGTTCGCGCTTCATCGAAAACGCCAACGTTGAATGGGACTTCTACGGCGGCTACGGCGCCAGTGCGGGACCTGTGAACCTGAGCGCCACGCTGTACTACTACCGCTACCCCGGCGCCGTCATCTCGGCCACCGGCACCAAATTCAACTACGCCGAACTGGCCTTCGGTGCCAGCTGGCGCGCACTGGGGCTCAAGTACTACCGCACCGTTTCGCGCGACTTCTTCGGCATCACCAACGCGCGCGGCACCGGTTATCTCGACGTGGCCGTCAACCACGACCTGGGCAGCGGCTACACGCTCAACCTGCACGTGGGCGATGCCCGCGTGGCCGGCGCCGGCAACGCCATCTGGAACTGGCGCGATGCCAAGGCGGGCCTGACCAAAGCCTTCGAGGGCGGCTGGAGCGGCGCGGCCGCCCTGACCCGCGCGCGCGGCGCCACCGATATCTACGACCACTACGGCACGGGCGTACCCGACAGCGCCGGCGTGCTGCACACCTCCGATCCCATGAAGACCACGCTGGTGCTGTCGGCCAGCCGCACGTTCTGACCGATACCGCTCCGACCGACACCGCCCAACCGGAAAACAGGAAAACCCCCATGACCACTTCGACCCAGCGATCGTTTTCGCTCACCACCAAGATCTGCGCCGCCGCCACCGCCCTGGTGGTGATCAGTCTTGGCGTCACGGCCGCCGTCACCGGCATCAAGAGCAGCAGCACGGCGGAAGCGGCGTCCATGCAGACGGCGCGCGGCTCCGCGCGCCAGGCCGCCAACATGGTCGGCGGCCGCATTACCGCCAGCCTGGCCACGGTCGCCTCGCTGGCGTCGATGGCGCGCGCGACGACCCCGGGCGACGCCCCCATGTCGCGCGCGCAGATCAACAAGGTCATCAGCGCGGCTGCGCTGGAAAGCGCCGATCTGATGGGGGTCGGCATCAACTGGGAGCCGAATGCATTCGACGGCAAGGATGCCGAATTCGCCGGCAAGAAGCCCGAGTACGACGACACTGGCCGCTTCGTGCCCTACTACGCCAAGGATGGCAAAGGCGGCGTGACGGTCGAACCGGCGGTGTTCACGGGTGCGCCCGGCGCCGACGACTGGTACCTGATTCCCCGCAAGACCGGGCGCACCCACTTCACCGATCCGTACGTCTACAAGGTCAACGGCGTCGACGTGCTGATGGCGTCGCTGGTGGTGCCGATCATGATCGACGGCGCCTTCAAGGGCGCCACCAACGGCGACTTCAAGATCAGCGAAATGGCGGGCATTCTGGCACAGGTCAAAACGCTCGATGGCGGCCAGCTGTCGCTGGTCTCCAACGGCGGCCTGTATGCGAGCAATCCGAACCGGGCGCTCGATGGCAAGAAGGCCGACGACATACCCGCAGCAGGGCTGGCGGCGATCCGGGAAGGCAAAGTATTCGAATACGACAGCGCCGACGGCAAGGTGCATCTGCTGCAGCCGCTGTTACTGCACCCCGAAATCGGTCCATGGGCCGTGCGTCTGAGTTTCCCCAGGAGCGTGGCAACGGCCGACGCCCGCTCGGTGCTGACCTACACGCTGATGGTGTCGGTCCTGTGCGCCGTCGTGGCCGCGCTGGTGCTGGTGGCGCTGCTGTCGCGCCTGATGCTGCCACTGCGCCGCCTGAGCGAAGCGATGACCGATCTGTCGAGCGGCAATGCGGACCTGAGCGTGCGTCTGGCAACCAAGGGCAACGACGAACTGGCCGCGATCGGCAACGGCTTCAACGCTTTTGTGGGCAAGATCAACAGCGTGCTGGAACGGGTCGCCCACAGCTCGGCCAGCGTGGCCACGGCCAGCACCGAAATCAGCCAAGGCAACAACGACCTGTCGAGCCGCACCGAGCAGCAGGCCAGCGCGCTGGAAGAGACCGCCGCCTCGATGGAGGAACTGACCAGCACCGTGCGCCAGAACGCCGACAATGCGCGCCAGGCCAACCAGCTGGCCGCGTCGGCGTCGAGCGTGGCCGTGCGCGGCGGCGAAGTGGTGGCGCAGGTGGTCGACACCATGGCCTCGATCAACGAATCCTCGCGCAAGGTGGTCGACATCATCGGCGTGATCGACTCGATCGCGTTCCAGACCAATATCCTGGCCTTGAACGCCGCGGTGGAGGCGGCGCGTGCCGGCGAACAGGGACGCGGCTTCGCCGTGGTGGCCTCGGAAGTGCGCAATCTGGCCCAGCGCAGCGCGGCGGCAGCCAAGGAGATCAAGGGGCTGATCACCGACTCGGTCGACAAGGTCGAGCAAGGCAGCCGGCTGGTGGCCGATGCCGGCACCACCATGGATGAAGTGGTGACCAGCGTGCGCCAGGTGACCGATATCGTCAGCGAGATCGCCGCCGCCAGCGGCGAGCAAAGCGCCGGCATCGGCCAGGTCAATCAAGCCATCGTCCAGATGGACGGCGCCACCCAGCAGAATGCGGCGCTGGTGGAGCAGGCGGCAGCGGCGGCCGAAAGCCTGCACGAGCAGGCCGACACGCTGGTGGCGCTGGTGGGCGAATTCAAGCTGTCCAACACTGCGGGAGCACCGGCTGCACGCGTTGCTGCGCCGCGTGCGCCGACGGCGCCAGCGCAGTCCCTGGCTCCCCTGCCCGCTGCGTTGCCGGCGCCGCGCGCCGCACGCCCGGGGCCGCGCCCCGCACCCACCCGGCCTGCGCCGAAATCTGTCCCGGCCACCCAGCAGGCCGACGAATGGGAGACCTTCTAGGCGAACAACGTATCGCAAGAACGATAGCAACTCCAGTTCAGCCCACGCTTGGTCGTGGGTTTTTTTTCGCCCTGACGATCCAGCGATCTGACGATCGAACGATCGCTGCTCACCCTACGCGCCCGTTGTCGAGGGTACTACCGGACTGCCCACGTGTTGTTTCGCAACAAACTATTTTTCCGCAGCCAGAACGAAAACTGGCAAGCCGTGTAGTAATATTACTTCAGGGTTTTCCCTCTCCAGCTCGCCACACCACAACAATCAAGAACCAAGGACCGGGTGTGCGCCAGCTATTCCCTCTCAAGGAGTTGCACATGTTGTTATTTAGTAGTATTACTTCATCCGCACGGCAATTTGCCGTGGCCGGATTGAGCGCTGCATTGCTGGCTGGCTGTGGCGGCAGCGCCGGCACCGGCGCCGCCGACGCGCCGGCCAACAAGCTGGCCGCCAGCGTGAGCGCCGTCGACGCGGGCGTCCCCGCAGTCGCGCCGGCCACCATCCGCGTGCACTTCCATCGCGCCGCGCGCGATACCAATCTGTGGGGCGTGTATTCGTGGGACGGACCGGTCAATCCAAGCCCGGCCTGGATCAGCGGGCGCTTCATGATGAACGCCACCGACGCCTTCGGCGGCTACGTCGACATCCCCGTCAACACCGCCAAGTCAGGCATGTCGTTCCTGGTCACCGATGGCAGCGGCAACAAGAACTGCGGCGACGACCAGTACGCGCCATTCAACGCCGACATCGCCGCGCAAGGCCAGCAGGTGTGGCTGCTGGAAGGCGACTGCAAGGTCTACAGCAGCACCCCGCCGATCAGCTTCGGCAACCTGTCGCTGGCCGCCGCCCAATGGCTCAACGGCGGCACCATCGTCTGGCCCGGCATGCCGGCCACCGGCAGCTACAAGCTGTTCTACGCCGCCAACGGCGGCCTCGGTTCGTCGCCGGACGGCGTCACCGGCGCCGACGGCAGCATGGACCTGACCATCGGCGGCGCCCTGAGCGCCGACCTGCAGGCCCGCTATCCGCACCTGGCCGGCAGCACCGCGCTGACTCTATCAAGCGCCGACGCGGCCACGCTCGCGTCGAAAGTGAGCGGCCAGTTCGCCATCGCCACGTACGACGCCGGCGGCGCGATCCGCGAAGTGACGTCGCTGCAATCGTCCGGCCTGCTCGATGCGCTGTACGCGCATGCCGCGGCCGACGCCCGCCTGGGCCTGAGCTTCAGCGCGGCCAACGTGCCCACTTTCCGGGTCTGGGCGCCAACGGCCAAGTCGGTCGCCCTGACCCTGTATGCGGATGCGGACAGCCCGGCGCAGACCAGCGTGCCGATGGCGCGCGATGGCGCCAGCGGCGTGTGGAGCTTCACCGCACCGGACGCGTCATGGAGCAACCGCTACTACTACACCTATACGGTCAACGTGTTGTCGCGCTGGGCCGGCAATACGGTGGTCAGCAACGTGGTGACCGACCCGTATTCGTTCAGCCTGAACGCCAACGGCAAGCGCAGCTTCGTGGCCAACCTCGATCATGCGTCGCTCAAGCCGGCCGGCTGGGATAACCAGCGCATTCCAAAACTCGATCACGCCACCGACATCGCCTTGTACGAACTGATGATCCGCGACTTTTCGGCCAACGACCTGACCGTGCCGGCGCCGCACCGCGGCAAGTTCATGGCCTTCGCCAATACCGAGTCGAACGGCATGCGCCACCTGCGCAGCCTGCAGAAAGCCGGCATGACCCACGTGCACCTGCTGCCCAGTTTCGACATGGCCAGCGTGAACGAGACCGGCTGCACCACGCCGGCGATTCCGGCCGGCGCGCCGAACGGCACCGAGCAGCAGGCCGCCGTGACCGCCGCAGCGAATTCGGACTGCTTCAACTGGGGCTACGATCCGGTGCACTACACGGCGCCCGACGGCAGCTACGCCACCAGCGCCAACGACGGCGCGGTGCGGGTGCGCGAATTCCGCTCGATGGTGCAGTCGCTGCACGAGTCGGGCCTGCGCGTCACGCTCGACGTGGTGTACAACCACACCAGCAGCGCGCAGCAGAACCAGAACTCCGTGCTCGACAAGATCGTGCCGACCTACTACTACCGCCTGAACGACAAGGGCGCGATCTTCAACGACAGCTGCTGCGCCGATACCGCGTCAGAAAACGCCATGATGGCCAAGCTGATGACCGACTCGATGGTCACCTGGGCGACCCAGTACAAAGTGGACAGCTTCCGCTTCGACATCATGGGCATGCATCCGCTGGCCCTGGTCAAGAGCATCAAGAGCGCGCTGGACAAGGCCGCCGGACGCGAAATCTACCTGTATGGCGAAGCCTGGAATTTCGGTAACGTGGCCAACGACGCGCGCTTCGTGCAGGCACGCCAGGCCAGGATGTTCGGCAGCGGCATCGGCTCGTTCAACGACCGCATGCGCGACGCGGTGCGCGGCGGCGGCTGCTGCGACAACGGGCCATCGCTGATCAGCCAGCAGGGCTTCATCAACGGCGCCTTCACCGATCCGAGCGCCACCAGCACCCAGACCAAGGATGACCTGCTGCGCCTGTCGGACCTGGTCAAGGTGGCGCTGTCCGGCACGTTGCGCGACTACAGCTTCACCGACCGTTTCGGCGCGCAGCGCACCAACGCGCAGATCGACTACTTCGGCCAGCAAGCCGGCTTCGCGGCCAGCCCCGCCGAGACCATCAACTATGTCGAGGCGCACGACAACCAGACCCTGTTCGACCTGAACGCGTTCAAGCTGCCGGTCAATACCACCCCGGCCGACCGGGTGCGGGTGCAGAACCTGGGCGCGGCCATCAACATGCTGGCCCAGGGCGTGCCGTTCTTCCATGCCGGCCAGGAGATCCTGCGCTCCAAGTCGATGGACCGCGACAGCTACAACGCCGGCGACTGGTTCAACAAGCTCGATTACACCTACCAGGATAATAACTTCGGCGTGGGCATGCCGATCTTCGGCACCAACGAGGCGACCTGGAGTCTGATCTCGCCAGTGTTGGCTAATCCGCTGATCAAGCCGGGCAGCGCGGCCATCGCCGGCGCGCGCAATGCGTTCCTCGATCTGCTGGCCATCCGCGCCGACAGCTCGCTGTTCCGCCTGCGTACGGCGCAGGACGTCATCGAGCGCCTGCGCTTCTACAACAACGGCCCGCAGCAGGTGGCCGGCGTGATCGCCATGCACCTGGACGGCCAGCAGCCGCGCAGCTACGAAGGCGCCAAGTACAAGAGCGTCACGGTGCTGTTCAACGTCGACAAGGTGGCGCGCCAGGTCACCATCGGCGAGCTGAAAGGCCGCCGCCTGGTGCTGCACAAGATCCAGCGCAAGTCCGCCGACCCGGTGGTGCGCGGCGCGGCGTACGCCAGCGCCAGCGGCGCCTTCACCATCCCGCCACGCACCACAGCGGTATTCGTTGAAAGCGCCGGCAACGGCGGCGACGACAATTGATCGATTGCCGCTGATTGCAACGCCGCGATCGGCGATGATGCAAGCGCCACGATCAGCGGCTGCCGCAGTTTTTTCCGCAGCAGGACCAGCGGCGGTTGCTGCTGTCGGTTGCTAAGCCGCCCCTGACCGGGCGGCTTTTTTTATGCGCGCCAGCAGCCCGGCACGGGTGAGCAGCAACGCCAGCGAGGCCACCAGCGCCAGCGCGATGCCCGACGGTTCCGGCACCTGAAACACGTCCACCTCGGCCGCTTCGGCCATCACCACGATATCGTTGAGCGACTCGTCCAGGAAACGCACGTCGGCCAGACCGAACGTGGCGGGACCGGCTCCCGTTGCGCGGAAGATGAACTCAAGCAGCGTGCCGAGGCCATCGGCGCCTTGCGGCGCGCCCAGCAGCGCCGCGCCCGAATACTCCACCCGCCCGGCGCCATTGTCGACGCCGGGGATGAAGAAGGTATTGCCGGCGCCGCGCAGGAACGCGCCTTCGCTGACCGAGACGAACTGCACGCGCGCCGGATCGTAGGTCATCGACAGGCTGTAGGCATACAGGTCGGCCATGCCATAGGTGTCGACGTGGACGCTGAACGTCTGTCCGACCAGCAGGGAGTAATCCGACGGGCTGACGCTGACGGTGGGCTGCGCCAGTGCCGGTGAGCCCAGCGCGACGCCGGCCGCAAGCAGCATGCCGAACAAGGAGTGGGTGATCGGTTTCATGATGATCCTTTCGCTGTGGGTACTCTGGGGGTGCGGTGTTTGTGCTGCGTGTGCTGCGTGTGCTGCGTGTGCTGCGTGTGCTATCTGCACACGGTGGCGGCCGGCGCCTGGCGCGCGACAGTGGCCAGATCGAGGGCATCGACCAGCGCGCTGGAATCGAGATCGACATCGGGATTGAAGGCGGGCGTGCCGGCACGCGCGCCGAACGATGCGCGTACCAGCCCCAGGTCGTCGCAGTCCACCACCCCGTCGTGGTTGACGTCGCCGAGCACCCTGGCGTGCGGCACATTACTGACCAGCACAGCGTAGTTGCGCGCCATCGGATGGGCGACGCTGGCGGCGCTGAAGGTGAGCGTATCGACGGTGCCGGACCTGGTCGATGCAGGGGGACTCAGGCTGACCGTCACCAGCGCGATGTCGCCGCTGGCGATGGTGGCGGTCGTAGGCGTCACGCTGCGCACGAAACCCTTGTCGTCGAGCGCGCTGAAGGCGAAGGTGTCGGCAGCGCCGGCGTTGTGGACGGCGAAGCGGTAGGTGGTCGCCTGGCCGCGCGGCAGCGGCACGGCAGCGGGCGCGGTGACCGACACGGTTTGCGGGCTGATCACGTTGCCGATCACTCGCTGGAAGGCGCTGCGGCCCTCGTCGCGGCCCAGCGCATGCACCTTGAACGGGACGCTGGGCACGATCACCTGGCCGCTCTGCACAAGGGGATCGGACCGATCGACGCCGTCGAGCACGAAGCGGCTCAGGAGTTCCCCCTCGGGCGTGCGGAACTCGTAGGTGATCGCCGTGGCGGGGCGCCCCAGGCTGACCTGCACCGCCATGGGCTTGCCCGCTGTGGGGGAACCGGTGATGGGGAACGCCCCCTCGTGGCCGGGACGCCCGCCCTGCTCGACGAAGCGGAACTGCGCGAACGTCAGGTCGCTGGCGCCGTTGACCAGCAGCGAGAACGGGCCGGAACCGCTGAGCGTCACGCTCCAGGTGCCGGTGGCCGGGGCGGCGAGCGAATACACGGTGGCGTTACTGAGGGGGATACTAGTGACGCCGGGCGTGGCGGCGCCCAGCACGCTGCCGTCCGGCCGGCGCACCGTGACCGTGGCGCCCGAGACCGTGGCGAGCGACAGATTCAAGCGCGTGACGCGGCTGTCGACCGGGAACTGGTAGGTGCGCAGCGCGGGCGACAGCGTGCCGTTGAGCGACAGAATATCGACGCTGTCGCTGCGCGAAAACATCTCCGCCAGGCGCGTGACCTGCCCCGCTTCGCTGGGGTTGACGATGAACACCTGGCCGCCGCTATGCCGGGCCAGAGCGAAGTACGCCGGGTCGTAGCTGGTGCAGCGGCCGAACAAGGGCGCGAAGATCCGCGATCTTTTGTGGGACGCCAGATCCAGCGCGGCGCCCATGCGGCCGGCATCCTTGGCGCCGGCATCGGTGAACAGATATACCTGGGCCCCCGCGTCGGCCGCTGCCACGGCGTTGAACAGCCCCTGCATCGACAGCTCGGCGCAGTCGCCGCCGCCCGCCGCGGTCAGGGCAGCCAGGCCGCGTTTGAATGCGGCCGCGTCGTCGGTGACCAGGGCGTCCGGCACGTCCGGGTCGCCGAACGGCGCCAGCACGTACTGCGTGGCTTGCTGGCCCGTGTTGGCGCGTGCGGCGATGATGGCGTCGACCTGGTTTTTTACCCCGGCGATGACACTGCCCATACTGCCGGTCGTGTCGACGGCAAGCGCGAACGGCGCACCGACACCCAGAAATGCCTTGAACTGGCGTGGCGAGACGCGCTGCTGGAGCTGGCGCAACAGCGCGGCGCTGGCTCGCGCCGCCAGCGCGACAGCGGCGGGATGGCTGTCGCTATGCGGCGAATCGAACGGTTGCGCACCGGCGAGGCCTGTGCATGCCGACAGGTCCTTGCTGATGCCGCCGCTGCCGGCGGACAGATCGAAGGCGCCGCCATGGCGGCACTTGCCGGCCGGTCGGGTGCGGTCTTGCCCGGAAAAGTAGCCGCTGGTCAGGAGCGGCGTGACCAGGTTATTGCGCGCGCAGGATTGGTTGGGTGCCGTCTCGGTGCAGGTCGGCGCGTTGGTGGTGGCGCCGTTGGCCGTGGCCGGTGCAATCGACGCGATCGTGCCGGGCCGGCCCAGCTGCGGATGCAAGCCATTGTTGCCGAGTTCGATCCAGTTGCTATGCGCGTAGAAGTCTTGCAGCGTGTGCAACGCGACGCCGACGTGTTCCCGGGCCGCGTCCAGCCGGTTCTCGCGAATTTCCTGCACTGCTGCATTCAGCTTGCTGGTGATGACGAAGTTGCAGCCGTTGAAGTTCTCCCCGTCGCAGTGGTACGCCGTGACGCATTTGTACAGCTTATCCACATTCGCGTTCGCATCCAAAATCTTGCCGCGCGCGTCGGACATCGTGCCCGAGACGCTGGTGATGAGCAGCTCGCCGTAAATCGTCGCCATACCGGCCTTTGTGATGGCCGCGTGCGACTCGCCGGGCGTGACGCCGCCCACGCTTGCGGAAGGGGGAAATGCATGTGACTTGCTGCACCAGAGCAGCGCGATGATGCAGGCGAAAGCGGTGCTGACAGATCTGCGGGACATTCGAATACCTCATCAGGTTGGTGGTGAAAGGGGTGCTGGGACATGCTGATCGTGTTCACTGAGCCGCGTGCTGAGCTTGTTTAGTGAGCTTGCTTACTGAGCTTGCTTAGTGAGCTTGCTTACTGAGCTTGCTTACCGAGCATGCTTACTGAGCTTGCTTACCGAGCATGCTTACAGGGCTTGCGTGTACGAAACGTGCTGACTAAGCGTACTCAAAGAGCTCGATGCGCAAGCGTGCTGATAGCGATCTGTGTGTGCTGTGTTTTGGAATCTTGGCGGTGCCGATGGCCCGCAATCGGTCCACGCACGCCGGCGCGACAAGGGGATGACGCCGGGAAGGACAGTGGTCGCGGTCGCGGTCTCGTGCCGGTGCCCGGCCTGCGGGTGGCCGGTTGGCTGCGCCGGCTCTGCCGGCCGCGCGCGTGCCGCGACGACGGCGCACGCCATCGACAGGACCACCAGGGAGAACGACAAGAAAATGGGCAAGGCCACTGCGGCCAGGACGCTATGCATTCGCGAGGACATGGTGCTCTCCCGTCGGATTTCGCAACTCGGCAACGAAATGTCTTTATTGCAATTTCGTTAACGAAAGCATATGCCGATGCGATCGGACCGATCTGCGCGAGATCACAGCTTATTGATGAGTTGAAAATGAATCTGCCGTGAACTTAAACGGTGTTCGCACTACGTTGAAAAGATCCACGGCCACGCCGCGCGCGCCAGCCGACCAGCGTCAGCCCGCCCAGCAGCATGGCGTAGGTAGCGGGCTCCGGCACGGCCGTCACCAGGTCGAGGCGCAACGCGAAGCACTCCCCGCCCATGCAGCCGGTGGCGGCGATCTGCTGATGTTCGTTGATGGCCATGGCGGCGTTCAGGGTCCAGCCGGATGCGGGATCGATCAACGTGTTCAGGTCGGTCAGCCGGCCCGCCTCGAACAGGAAGGCATGGGCCGCGTGCTCGGTGTCGGCCCACCCCACCACCTGGCCGGCGTTGTTGATGTCCAGCGCTTCGCTGGCGGCAAACAGTCCGCCGAAGGTGCCCAGATCGGTCATCGCGCCGTCGTGGTGCAGATAGGCGTGCGGCACCGTGTGGCCACTGCCGTAATCGATGTCGGTGCTGGCCTGCCCCACCACGGCATTGCTGTCGTTGATGGCGCGGCCCGAACTGTACAGCCCGCCCAGTGTGCCCAGATCGGTGAATGTGCCGCGATGATAGATGAACGCGTGCGACGGATGCTCGGGTGGATCGTTGGTGCTGATGGCCGAGGTCCCGGTCATGACGCCGCCGCTGTTGACGCCGTACACGACGCTCATATCGCCATTGGGCAACGCACCGATGGGCGTCATGCTGTCGGCGGCGTACGAGAATGCCTTGAACAAGCTGCCCTCGGAATCTGGGGCAGTGCTGGCGCCTCCGCCGATCTGCCCCCACCGGTTGATGGCATACGCGTGACTGTCGGTGCCGCCCAGGGTAGCCAGGTCGGTCAGTGTGCCACGCTGATATAGGAAGGCGCGCTCGTGGCCCATGCTGTTGTGTGCATAGCCGGCAATCTGCCCGGCATCGTTGATCGCCATGGCATCGGCCGCCGCGCCCCCGAAGGTACCCAGGTCGGTGAACGCGCCAGCGCCGTGCAGAAATGCACGCGGGTTGCCATCGGCATCGAACCAGCGGCCCACGACCTGGCCGTGGTTGTTGATGTCGCGCGCGATGCTGCCGGCGCCAGCGACCACGCTCACCTTGTAGCGCGGCGCGGCCGCTGCGAACAGTGGAATTGCCAGCAGGGCAGCGAGCAAGACAGCAAGCACGTAGCGCAATTGCAGCGGCATGGCAGCTCCTGGAGCGAAGTCGAGCGGTCGAATGCCTACCCGAGAAGTCGAGCATAGGGTTTGCCAAGGCTGCTTATCTGCGCGCGATCAGACGTGCACGCGGCACGAAAATCCAGTTCCGGGGTCGTCCGTCAGCGCGATCGACTGTGCCGGCGTCAGCGAACAGCGCGGCGTCAGCGCTGTCGGCGGATGTGGCCAGGATTGCGCGGGCAAAAAAAAAGCGGCCTGACGGGATAACCCGGCAGGCCGCGTGGTCGTTGCAGCTGGCGCGCGAGGCGCCGGCCGTCAAGGACGTATTACTGAGGTACGATGTTCGATGCTTGCTTGCCCTTAGGGCCAGTGGTCACGTCGAAACTAACGCGCTGGTTCTCAGCCAGCGACTTGAAGCCCGCCGAGTTGATAGCCGAAAAGTGCGCGAACAAGTCTTCGCCGCCTTCGTCTGGGGTGATGAAGCCGAAGCCTTTAGCGTCGTTGAACCACTTTACAATACCTGTCGCCATTTCAATTCCATTCCAAAAAATTAGTTCTTCTAAGTAGCCAAGCAGGGTAACAAACCCGTGTCTGGACGGCCCTGAACCCAGAGCACATTACCTAATTATAAAGCTGAAAACATTAGTGTGGCGTTTAAATGAAAATATTCCCGTTTGTGCGGGCCTCGTGCGGTTGGTTTGCGACAGTTTTCCTGGCCTCAACATTGGACATTTTCTTCGATTGTTGCCGCATGGATCTAAAAATCGCTCGCTGAGGATGCTCTACCTAGGGGCGGGCTTCATTTCCCCGGCGGCTCCATGCCTGATCTCAATGACAGGCACGCAAGTCCCCCGAGGCGGTAAAATGCGCTCTACCGAAATCCGCACCGCCTAAAGCCCTCAATGACCACCGTTCCAAAAGAAATCAGCGCCGCTGCCGTCAAGGCCAGCGTGACCGAGAAGCACACCCCCATGATGCAGCAATACCTGCGCATCAAGGCGGACTACCCCACCATGCTGGTGTTCTACCGCATGGGCGACTTCTACGAGCTGTTTCACGACGATGCCGAAAAGGCGGCGCGCATCCTGGGCATCACCCTGACCGCGCGCGGCGCCTCCAACGGCAACCCGATCAAGATGTGCGGCATCCCGTTCCACTCGCTCGACCCGTACCTGGCCAAGCTGGTGCGCCTGGGCGAGTCGTGCGCCATCTGCGAACAGATCGGCGACCCGGCCACCAGCAAGGGCCCGGTCGAGCGCAAGGTCATGCGGGTGGTCACGCCCGGCACCCTGACCGACGCCGACCTGCTGCCCGAAAAGGCCGAACGCCCCCTGCTTGCGCTGTGCATCATCAGCCAGCGCAAGGTCGTCACCATGGGCCTGGCCTGGCTGTCGCTGGCCAGCGGCGCCTTGAAGCTGATGGAGTTCTCGGGCGCCTCGGCCACCATCGGCACGCGCTTGCGCCAGGAACTCGAACGCATCGCGCCGGCCGAAGTGCTGCGCGCCGACCAGGCCGAATTGTTCGGCGACGTCGACGGCGGCGTGCACACCCAGTGCGTGCCCGACTGGCACTTCGACGTGGTGGGCGGCCACCGCGCGCTGCTCGAGCAGCTGGGCGTGGCCACCCTCACCGGCTTCGGCGCCGATGGCCTGGGCGCCGCCTTCGGCGCGTCCGGCGCGCTGCTGCGCTATGCCCAGTCGACCCAGGGCCGCGGCCTGCAGCATGTGCGCACCCTGACCACCGAGACTGAAAGCGAATTCATCGGTCTCGATGCGGCCACGCGGCGCAACCTCGAACTGACCGAAACCATTCGCGGCCAGGAGTCGCCCACCCTGTTCTCGCTGCTGGACCACTGCCGCACGGCGATGGGATCGCGCCTGCTGCGCCACTGGCTGCACCATGCGCGCCGCGACCAGCGCGTGGCGCGCCTGCGCCATGCCGCCATCGGCGCGCTGGCGCACAGCGACACCACCGGCGCGCTCTCGACCACGCTGGCCGAGGTGCCCGACATCGAACGCATCACCACGCGCATCGCGCTGCTGTCGGCGCGCCCGCGCGACCTGGCCAGCCTGCGCGACGGCCTGCGCCAGCTGCCTGCCCTGCGCGGCGCCGTGCAGCAGACCTTCCGCCCCGGCGACGACTGCCTGCTGGCCGAGATCCAGGCCGCGCTGGCCACGCCCGACATGTGCCTGGACCTGCTGGTGCGCGCCGTGGCGGCGGAACCGGCCGCCATGGTGCGCGACGGCGGCGTGTTCGCGCGCGGCTTCGACGCCGAACTGGACGAGCTGCGCGGCCTGTCGGAAAACGCCGGCGCCTTCCTGGTCGAACTGGAGACGCGCGAGCGGGCCCGCACCGGCATCGCCAATCTGCGCGTCGAGTACAACAAGGTGCACGGCTTTTATATCGAGGTTACCCACGGCCAGACCGACAAGGTGCCGGACGACTACCGCCGCCGCCAGACCCTGAAAAACGCCGAGCGCTACATCACGCCGGAACTGAAGGTGTTCGAGGACAAGGCCCTGTCGGCGCAGGACAAGGCGCTGGTGCGCGAGAAGGTGCTCTACGAGCAGTTACTGGCCGACCTGGCGCCGCACATCGCTCAGCTGCAGACTATCTCGCAAGGCCTGGCGCAGCTCGATACCCTGGTGGCGCTGACCACCCACGCGCTGCGCCACAGCTGGAGCGCGCCGCAGCTGGTCACGGAGCCGTGCCTGGTGATCAACGAAGGCCGCCACCCGGTGGTGGAAAACCAGATCGAGCGCTTCATCGCCAACGACTGCCAGTTCAACGACGAGCGCCGCCTGCTGCTGATCACGGGCCCCAACATGGGCGGTAAATCGACCTTCATGCGCCAGGTCGCGCTGATCACGCTGCTGGCCTACGTGGGCAGCTATGTGCCGGCCGCCAGCGCCGTCATCGGCCCCATCGACCGCATCTTCACGCGCATCGGCGCGACCGACGATCTGGCCGGCGGGCGCTCGACCTTCATGGTGGAGATGACGGAGTCCGCAGCGATCCTCAACGGCGCCTCGGCGCAGTCGCTGGTGCTGATGGATGAAGTCGGGCGCGGCACCTCGACCTTCGACGGGCTGGCGCTGGCCTGGGCCATCGCGCGCCACCTGATCGACGTGAGCCGCAGCTTCACGCTGTTTGCCACGCATTATTTTGAACTGACCCAGCTGCCCGAGAGCCATCCGAGTGCGGCCAACGTGCACCTGTCGGCGGTCGAACACAAAGACAGCATCGTGTTCCTGCATGCGGTGCAGGCCGGGCCGGCATCGCAGAGCTACGGCCTGCAGGTGGCGCAGCTGGCCGGCGTGCCGCAGACGGTGATCAAGGCGGCGCGCAAGCATTTGGCGCGGCTCGAATCGCAGGCGCTCGACACCACGCCGCAGCTGGACCTGTTCGCCCTGCCCTGCGTGGAGCCGGACGACGCCGAGGCGCAAGGCATCGACGGCGCGGCCAGCGCGGCGGCGGGGCTTGACAGCGCCTTGCACGAAGCGCTGCTGGCGCTGGACCCGGATGCGCTCACGCCGCGCGAAGCGCTCGATCAGCTGTACGCGTTGAAACGCCTGGCTGCCCGATGACACGGCGCGCCATCACGGCATGGATGCTGTGCGGCGCGCTGGCGGCGCTGCACGCGCCGGGTTTTTCCGCGCCCAAGGCCAAGCCCAAACCGAAGGCCGAGCACGCGCACCAGTTCGCGCTGATCGGCCACAGCTTCGCCCACGGCGGCGCCGAGCCGCAACTCGAACAGGCCATCGCCAGCGTGCGCGAGGCGTCGCTGGCCTTCGTGGTGGCCACCGGTATCAAGGGGCCGAAGGAGCCGTGCAGCGACACGCTGTACCTGCGCCGGCGCGAACTGTTCGACGACTCGCGCCGGCCCATCATCGTGGTGCCGGCGGCCAGCGACTGGACCGGCTGCACGTCGGCGGGACGGCCGGCGGCGCTGGACCGGCTCAATCGCCTGCGCGAAGTGTTCTATGCCGAGCCGGCCGCGCTGGGCATGCGCAAGCTGACCTTGTCGCGCTTGTCGAACAGCGCCAAGTTCCGCAGCTATGCGGAGAACGCCCACTGGGTGGTCGGCAAGGTGCTGTATGCGACCATCAATCTGCCGTCCGATAACAATCACTATCGTCCCGAAGCGGGTCGCAACAACGAGTTCGAAGACCGCGTGGTGGCCAACCGTTTCTGGCTCAATCGCCTGTTCGCCACGGCGCGGCGTACCGGCATGGACGCGGTAGTGCTGTTTTCCGAGGGCGACATCAAGATCATGTCCGAGGAACCGGGCCTGCTGGCCAGGCTGCGCCGCTCCGGGACCACGCCCACGCAGGACGGCTTTGCGGCGGTGCGCAGGCTGGTGGGCACGCAGGCGACACGCTTTACGGGCAAGGTGCTGCTGGTCGATACGGCGCCGCTGGCCAGTGGCACGGAGGCGGCCATCGCCTGGCGCGACAATGTGGGGCATCTGTCGATCGGCTCGGAGGTGCTGACGGTGGCCGTGGAACCGGGGGCCAAGGAGATGTTCGTGGTCGACAAGCCCGAGGGTCAGCAGTAAAACTGGCAGGCTTGGATCGGTAGCGTTGCACCAGCAGCCTGGTCGCGACGGCATTAGCACCGACAAAAATGAAACGTCGTCCTCGCGAAGGCGAAGATCCATGCCGAATATGCTCAGTATGGATCCGCGCTTTCGCGAGGACGACGTAGTTTGACGTTCGAGGTCCGCTATCTCCTCGGCATCGATGCCGCCGGCGCCGAGCCCTTACGGCTGCGCGCTACGGAACCTTGCTGTACCGGGAATTAATGCACCGGATGGCTGCGGAAGGCGTCGCCCTCGTCGCCTTCGTCTTCATCGTCGTCGCCATGGTGGTGGCCATGGGCGCCGTGCACGTGCTCGTGGGCGATCTCTTCGTCGGTGGCGGCGCGCACGCTGGCCACGTTCAGTTCGAAGCGCAGCGCCATGCCGGCCAGCGGATGGTTACCGTCCAGTACAACCTTGTCGTCGGCGATGTCGGTCACGGTGAAGATCATGGCTTCTTCGTCGTCGCCCACGCCATCGGGCATGCCTTCGAACTGCATGCCGATTTCCAGCGGTTCCGGCAGGCGGTTGCGCGGCTCGACCTTGACCAGCGCCGGATCGTAGTCGCCGAACGCGTCATCCGGCTCGATCTGCAGCACGGATGCGTAGCCGGCTTCCTTGCCGTCGAGTTCTTCTTCAATCTTCGGCAGCGTGTTCTCGTAACCGCCGTGAAGGTAGACCATCGGCTCCTTGCCGTCTTCGATCAGATTGTTCTGTGCGTCGGACAGCTTGTAGTTGACCGTAACGACTGTATTTTTGGCTATCTTCATGGTGATTCCTTTCAGTGTGGTGGCCGAATTATACCTCCCTGCCGCCCAGCCCTGTTTCGTCCGTGGTTATAATGGCGCATGAAAAAACTACCTCTGTTGGGCGAGCTGACGCCCGCCCAGTTCCTGCGCGATTACTGGCATAAAAAGCCCCTGCTGATCCGCCAGGCCATCCCCGGTTTCAAGCCGCTGCTCAAATTCGACGCGCTGGCCGAGATGGCCAAACTCAATTACATCGAGTCGCGCCTGATCACGCAGCAGGACGGCCAGTGGCAGATGCAGCACGGCCCGCTGCCCGAGCTGCCGCCGCGCACCCAGGCCGCATGGACCATGCTGGTCCAGGGCGCCAACCTGCACGACAAGGCCGCCGACGCGCTGCTGCGCCAGTTCCGCTTCATTCCCGACGCGCGCCTGGACGACCTGATGATCAGCTTCGCCACCGATGGCGGCGGCGTCGGGCCGCACTTCGATTCCTATGACGTATTCCTGCTGCAGGCCAGCGGCAAGCGGCGCTGGAAGATCGGCGCCCAGAAAGACCTGTCGCTGGTCGAGGGCATGCCGCTCAAGATCCTGAAGAATTTCACGCCGCAGGAAGAATTCGTGCTCGAGCCGGGCGACATGCTGTACCTGCCGCCCCACTACGCCCATGACGGCGTGGCCGAAGGCGAGTGCATGACTTATTCGATCGGCTTCCGTTCGCCGTCGTACCAGGAGCTGGGCGAAGCGTTCCTGCAGTTCATGGCCGACTCGATCGAGCTGCCGGGGCGCTATGCCGATCCCGACCTGGAAGTGACCAAGAACCCGGCCGAGATCCCGCGCTCCATGCTGGCCGATATCGCCGAAGAAATGAACAAGGTGCGCTTTACCGAAGAAGACGTGACGATCTTCGTGGGCGAGCACTTGTCCGAACCCAAGCACAACGTGTTCTTCACGGGACCGGCCAAGCCATTGACCATGGGCCGCTTCATGGAAAGCGCGGTCAAGAAGGGCGTCGCGCTGTCGCTCAAGAGCCAGATGCTCTACCGTGGCAAGCACGTGTTCATCAACGGCGAATCGTTCGCCGTGGGCCGCGCCGACAAGGTGCTGCTGGACTTGCTGGCCAATACCCGCGCCCTGCCCGGCAGCGTGGTTGCCGGCGCCTCCGACGACGTGCGCGAAGCGCTGTATACGTGGTACCAGGACGGCTGGATCGAACTGGCATGACACGAGGCTAAGGAGCGGGCATGGTTGACACTGCAAGCGGCGACGCGGCCGGCGCGCTACCCGGCGCCGGGGAGGTGCGGTTTTCGTCGCGCGCCGAATTCGAGGCGCACTTCATGGAGTGCCTGACGCGCTCGCGCGCCGTGCTGCAGCTGTTCGATCCGGACTACGCGGTCTTTCCATTAGGTAGCAGTGCAGTCGACGCCGCGCTGCGCCGCTTCCTGGCCGCGGGCGGCAGCATCGAGCTGGCGGCCCATCGCAGCGGCCATATCGAGCAGCACTATCCGCGCTTCCTGCGCCTGCTGAAGGACTACAGTCATCGCATCAGCTGCCGCGTCACGCCGCGCACCCTGCAGCAGCTCACCGACTCGTTCTGCATCGGCGACGGCGTGCATATCGTGCGGCGCTTTCACTGCGATCATCTGCGGGGCGCGGCAGCGTTCGATGCCCCGGCGGCCGCGGAACTCAGCCTGGAGCGGTTTAAAGGTATCTGGCAAGAAACTTTGCCTGGATTACATTCAGTTACAACTGGATTATCATGAATGCAGCGCATGTTTCCGAATAATATTCGGCGAACAGGGCCGTTGTGATCGTTTTACGCTGGAATAGGTCTTGGCAAATGAGATACTAGGACATAGCAATCAAACGACATTCAAAAAGACATGCGTGTGCTATTGCGTGGCATTCCAATTCGCTATATTATCCGCTCAGGAACTTCCCGCTGCCTCACAACTTTGGTTGTGCGGCCACGAGAGATGCCTTAAGAGCGATAATTACCGGTAATTATTCATCGCAATAATATTTAATACTGAATTTAAAGGAAAATCCCATGAAAAAATCCCTGCTGATCGTATCCCTGATGGTTGTTGCTCTGGCCGCTTGCTCGAAAAAAGAAGAAGCTCCAGTTGTTGCTCCAGCTCCAGTAGTTGAGACCGCACCTGCTGCTGTTGTTGCTCCAGAAGCAACCCCAGCAACTGACGCTGCTGCTGCTGCCGCTACCGCCGCTTCGGCTGCTTCGGTTGCTGCTGACGCTGCTGTTGCCGCTTCGGACGCTGCTTCGACCGCCGCTTCGGCTGCTGCATCGGCTGCTAAGTAATTTAGCAAGCATCGAGAAAGACCGGCCTTCGGGCCGGTTTTTTTACGTCTGGTGGTTTGTGCAGGATGAACAGCGCGCCAAATCGACCATGCAGACGT
>CALRYE020000013.1:0-69650 GCA_943372275.1 Janthinobacterium lividum | reverse complement strand
CCTGGGCCGCGCCGGGGTCAGCCAGCCCACCGCCCCCCAGCTGGCCTTTCAGCTGGCCCATGCCCAGGCGCGCGACGCCGTCCACCTGGCGCTGGATGCCGAGGCATTGCAGCGCGCTTTCGCCGCCGGCCTGCCGGATTTGCCGCCGCAGCCGGCGCTGCTGCTGCACAGCGGCGCGGAAAACCGTGGCGTCTACCTGCAGCGCCCCGACCTGGGACGCCGGCTCGACGCCGCCTCGCGCGCCGCCCTGCAAGCGCTGGCGCCACCGTCCGCGCCGTGGGACCTGGCCATCGTGGTGGCCGACGGCCTGTCGGCGCTGGCCATCGAACTGAACGCGCTGCCGTTCCTGCAGTTGTTGACCGGCCGCCTGGCGCTGGAGCACTGGCGCATTGCGCCGCTGTGCATCGTGCGCCAGGGCCGCGTGGCGCTGGGCGACGAAGCGGGCGAACTGCTGGGCGCGCGCGCTGTCGTCGTGCTGATCGGCGAGCGACCCGGCCTCAGTTCGCCCGACAGCATGGGCGTGTACCTGACCTGGCAGCCCCGCGTGGGCCTGACCGATGCCAGCCGCAACTGTATCTCTAACGTGCGGCCGGCCGGCATGGACTACGCCACGGCCGCGCACAAGTTGCATTTCTTGCTCACCGAGGCGCGCCGACGGCAAATCTCAGGTGTGAATCTTAAAGACGATGCTGTTGAGGCTGGAGCTACCGGCCACATGCTGCCGCGGAGCTTCTTACTGTAGTGCCGGCGCGTCACCGCCAGGCACAAACAGGAAACGAAACGAGTCGCATCAGCGCATTCCTATAAAAAAATTATCGCCCGCCGTTTCCCCCTACGAGGCACCCAGCGCCTTGTAGGACGACACGGTCGTCTGAGCGGGCACAAACCCGGGTTTGCGCAATATCGTCAGGATGGGTTATTCGTCCTCTCTGTTTGCTCCAACCCAATCCAATGAAATCGAACCGCGAGATTGATGCCGCTCTGGTGAAAGCGTTTATTGATGGCAGTGGTCCGGCATTTGACCTGCTGGTCACCAAGTACAAATCACGCGTGATGGGCATTGCCGTGCGCATGGTGCACGACCGCGGTGCCGCAGAGGATATCGTCCAAGAAACGTTCTTGAGCGCATACCGAGCCCTGCCCGCGTTCCGTGGCGAATCGAGCTTCTATACCTGGCTTTTTCGTATTGCTATTAACAAGGCAAAAAATCATCTGACCAGTAGAAATGGGGGAGCCGGCATGGAAGTGCAGTTGACGCCGGAACACGAGGACGGATCGGTGAGCGCCGCCGCCGTGGTCGATCACGACTCTCCACTCGACGCGTTGGAGCAGATGCGCACACTTGACGTCATGAGTGCTACCCTCGATCGCATGTCCCCGGCCTACTCGGCGCCGCTGCTATTGTTCGAAATCGAAGCACTGACTTACGCAGAAATTGCGGCGATCATGGACTGCCCCGTTGGCACGGTACGCAGTCGCATCTTTCGGGCCCGCGAACTGATCGCGCGCGCCTTACATGCGTTCAATGACCCCGGCCGTGGCGACGACCAGTCGCAGGAGGCAGCTAGGGCAGCACGCCCGACCGTGAGCGACGCCGGCCCGCGCTAACTGCCAGTGCGAGCATGACCACTGCGACAGAGCGCGGGTCGGCGACGTCCGTGCTGGTGGGCCGGGCGATCGTGCGCAGGCCGTCGCCCCCGGAATGGGAACGCGCTGTGCCGATGTTTGCGCACTCTTGCCTGCCCCCGGGGGTTGCCGGTGCGGCCATGTTCAACCCGCTCTCTTCCGGCATGACCCGTTCCAGCAAATGGCCGGCGCTGCCGGACAGCGCGATGGTTGCGCCCGCTCCCTGATCCGTGCTCCCGTGTAGGTCGTCGACATACCCACCGACCGACTCAACGAATGTCAGCGTTTCACATTGGTCGGCCCGGTGCAGCCCGATTATTGGCGTAGCAAACCGGCGGGCGCCGTTGTTGACGTCATCGATGCCAACCCCGCCGTACGCGGATGCAGTCGATGAGCCGAAGACAGCCCTGAGCCCAGCGGTCTCCGGGCCACCAAACGCGTCCCGCTTTTCCACCGCAAAGGGTCCGGGCACGCCATCGGCCAACCTGGCGAGCGCGTCCGCGCGGCAGCAGAGCGACGTCACGTACATAGCCGCTACCGCCATTATCGAGATGAATATTTTCATGGTGTCTGGGTGGTCTCTCGGCGCAATCACCGTTGATCGGCAGGCGCTGGGCGCTGGCGGATCCATGCGGATAAAGGCGACGCGGATTGCGATTTCTCAAAGCGTTAAGGACGTCGCTGTGCTCGACGACGGGTACAGGCTCATCTTTCCACCGAAGCAGAGCTCGGTATTGATCCACGTCAAATTTGCGGCGATTGCAGCGCTGTTCTCTGCGCTCGGGCGCGCCCGCTGGCCGCCAGGGCGACATGACACAGAACAACGTCGGGGCTTATATGTGATAATTTTGACGAAGATCAATATTTGGCAAATAGACATGAATACGCCGGAGCGGAAACGGTAGGCTTAGCATTTTCCAACGGGGGCAATCATGTCACGCACACACATGAACTTGGTATCAACGGTGGCGATGTTACGCCGCTGCGAACAACAACTTGGCACCCTACTGGCGCATTGCCGGGAGCACCCCCTTGGCCATATCGGCCAGGAGCGGCAACCACAACTGCATCAAGTTGTCATCGACGCGTTAGTCACGCTCAACGTCCCGCTCTCCGAGATCGGCCCGCTGCGCGGCGCGATTGCCCAGGCGTATGCCAGAACGGCCAACCCGGTGGAGCGGTCCGCGAGCGTCCGCAGCACCATCGGCGTTCTGGAAGCGATCAGCGCTGCCCGCTGCGCGCTGGAGGGCAGCGCACAGGTTCAAGCGGATGTGGCCGGCGCCATCCTGGCCAAGTCGGAGTCCGGCGCCCGCCACGGCCCTGTTGGCAAGGCGCTGCAAGGTCCGAAGTAGCCCATGGCAGCGATCGCTGGCACGCGGCGGTGGCCGCAATGGGTGACGCAACAACCGTGTGCCGCAACAACCGTGTGACGCAACAACCGATACCGGCAAGCCGCTATCAAAGTAAGGAGCAGGTCATGTTTATTTCAGCCGCTGCGATGGCCATCATGCAATCTGGCAAACAGTGGTGGCAGTACGAATTGTTCGGCCATCTGTTGACTACTGGAATGGAGCATCGCCATGGCCTGGAGAGCCGCTGCGCTCGCCTCCCGCCCCCCATCGACAGTCTGGATGCAGCGCTAGTCGCCGAGCGCATCAGTCTTCAAATGTCGAGCCTGACGTTGCCCCTGCACCAGTTCGCGTCAGAAGTCGCTGCGCGGTCGGCCTGTTTCGGCGATGAGCACTCCGCGCCCGACCTCGATGCCATTGTCGACCTGGCCCTTGCTGGCATCCGTACCTATCATCAGGCGGTGGCCAATCACGACAGCGCGGTCGCCCGCCCGTGGAATATATCGGTGCCCGACACCATCCCCGGCGGTTCGCCCCAGCTGGAACTGGCAATGGATCAGGTTAATGATGCGTTGGCGCACTGTTCGGCGTCGGTGTGCCAGTTTATCAGGACGCTGGGCCACGACTTGTGCCAGCGCGTCGCGCAGCAGCGCGCCTGTGGCAATCGCGCTGCGCTGTTTATCGATTTTTCGTATGTCGCCCCCATCAATGGTACCCGGCTGATCGACGGCGTTCGGCGCGCGCTGCGCGCACTGCATTCGGAGCAGCGCCGCCTGGCCTGGCGCAATGCCGCACGCGCCGCCGACGGGAAGGCGCCTGCGGACGGGGTCCGCCGGCCGGGCTATGTGTACCTGATGCTTCATCCTGATCTGGCGCGCCTGGTGCGCGTGGGCCACACCCGCGAGAACGTCGACCATCACCTGTATGAACAGGCCCTCGCTGCGGGAGGCTACAGCCGTCTTGTGCTCGTGTATGTCATGCATTGTGCCGATCACCCCAGCGCTGCGGCGGAAGTGAAGCGGCGCCTGGCGCCGCTGCGCTGGGAACATCAAGCCGATTTTTTTCGCGTCAGTTGCAGTCAGGCGATCGAAGTGATGTTGTCCGTGCGCGCCGAGCAGGATGCCCTGTGCGCACTACCGGCGCCGGCGCCACCGGCCCTGGCGGCCCAGCCGTCGCGCCTGTACATGGCCAGCTGGGCGCTTCCCGACGGCCACGAACATTCGGTATCCGTCGACGGCGTTGCCAAGCTGTGCGAGCTGCGCGCCACGCTGGCGCAGTGCAGGCCCGGTCTGCTTCCGCTGTACTCGCTCAGTGAGGACGGCCACGTGCTCTACGTCGGTTGCGACCTGGCGGCGCTCATGCGCGCCGATGCTGCCGCCCAGCTCGCAAGCAATGTGCTCGACATCGCACGCAGTCGCCGCGCCCAAGGGTAGCGCCGCGACGCGGTGCGCCTCACCGCCCTTGCCGCCTGGTCCGGGCAGCCGTGCCGGCTGTCACTGGAGCGCCGGGCGGTCCGGCCCGGCGCTGGAGCGCGTACACGCCAAGCCGCAGCCGGGCGTGGCCCGCACACAACCGCTCTGCTCCAGATCCATGGCGGCGGCATACAGCAGCGCGCATATCGCCCGCACGGCGTCGACCGATGGCACCCCGTGGGCGCGGCCGTGGTCCTGCTGGCCGGTCCATCGGATCAGTACCCCAAAGTGGCGCACCGGCGCCGGCGCTTCGCGCAGCAGCGCGACCGCCTGATCCACGCGTTCCAGAGTCTCCTTGCGCAACTGATCATGCACCAGCCGCGCCCACGGATCGCTACGCAAAGAAGCAGCAACGATGCGCAGCAGGTGAAATTCAATGCTGGCAATCCGTTCCTGACAGGATGCGGCTGTCGGCACCGGCGCGTTCATGGCACGCTCTCCACGGGATCATGTCGCACCAGGCCAGCATCGTCCTGGCTCGCATCGCTGACCTGACCGGCAGGCTGGTAGCGCGCAGTTGCATCGAACAAGGTCACGATGATGCGCGCGATGGTCGCGCGCTGGTACCGGGTGAGCGCGAGGACGCACTGGCGGATCTGTTTGGCAGATCCTTTGGGATAGGCTGGAACGTTGCACTGCACAATGTTAAATAAATCGTGCACTTCGCCCGGCAGATCACGGCAGCGCAGGCAGGCCAGATGGATGGACAAACACACGACCAGCCGCTGCTCGATCTGCTCGTCCCCGCACAGGGTGTGTACCGCCTTTTGCAATTGCCGCCATGCATGTGACATCAGCGTTCTCCGGAAATTGTCAGATTGATTAAAGTTTATTGCATTGCACAACCAAGAGTCAATACTCAATATTGACCATGAATACATGTTGTCCAGCGCATCACCGCGTCGGGGGGCGCGCACAACGACCACGTCAAGCCGGCACGCGCTGGCGCGACAGGAAGTGGCCCACTACGTGCCCTGCTTCGCCTTGAGCGTTATCAAACCGCAGAGGGCGGGGAATTTTATGCTCATTGCATGGATGCCGATTGCGAGCGGCGTCAATCACGTACCCCGACCCTGCCGTTGACTGCTTGATCAGCCCATCGAGAACTCCCATGCGTAACGTCCACCATTACCGTCCCGCGCCCCGCAGGTCGCGCCTGCTCCTCATTGCCGGCAGTATCATGCTTGCCGCGTCACTGTGGCCCCCGGCGGCCGCGGCCGCCCCGGTCTGGATCGCGTGCGCCACAGAAGACCAGGTATGCCGGGTTCCAGGCACGCGCACGGTGCGCTTCGGTTCCGACGGCAAATTCACCACCCGCGTCGCCAGCGACGCCATCGACTGCAGCGTCGCCGTCTTCGGCGATCCCAACTATGGGTTCGACAAATGGTGCGACTACGACAGCACCGCCACACCGGCAGAGCCGGTCCCGGGCAACTGGACACGCTGCGCCAGCGAGGGTAGTGCCTGTGCATTCAGCGGCACGCAGGACGTGCGCTTCGGCGCCGACGGCAAGTACGCGTACCGCCGCCTGGCCGCACCGGTGCCATGCACCGTCGCGGTGTTCGGCGACCCGCACTACGGGGTCGACAAGTTCTGCGACTACGGCGGCGCTGCGCCCCGCCCTTCGGCCTGGTCCGCGCTCATCAGCTTTCCAATTGTTCCCGTGGCCGCAGCCAATCTTCCCGACGGCAGGATTCTGACCTGGTCGGCTGACCGGGCGCAGACCTATACGGACGATGACAGTAAAACCTATTCCGCCGTGTTCGACCCGCGCACCTTGCAAGCCTCCATGCGCATCGTTGCCGAAACCGGCCATGACATGTTTTGCCCCGGAATCAGCCTGCTGCAGGACGGGCGCATACTGGTCAGCGGCGGCGATACCGAACAAAAAACCAGTATCTACAATCCCACCACCAGCGTGTGGAGCACTGGCGCGCCCATGCAGATTCCGCGCGGCTATCAGACCAACGTGACGCTGTCCACCGGCGCCGTGCTGTCGCTGGGCGGCTCGTGGAGTGGCCAGATCGGCGGCAAGCACGGCGAAATCTGGACGGCCGCCAGCGGATGGCGGCTTGCGCCGGGAATCTCCATCACGCCCCTGCTGGGGCCGGATCCGGACGGTCCCTATCGCGGGGACAATCATCTGTGGCTGTTCCCCGCCGCCAACGGCAAGGTGTTCCATGCCGGCCCCAGCGCTGCCATGCACTGGATCGACACGGCCGGCAATGGCAGCGTGACATTCGCCGGCAACCGGGGCGATGACGCTTACAGCATGAACGGCAATACCGTGATGTACGATATCGGCAAAATTCTCAAGACCGGCGGCGCGCCCGCTTACGAACTGGCGGGCGCCAGCGCTGCCGCCTACCGGATCGATATCGGCACCGCTCCCGTCGCTGTCACCAAGCTGGCGCCGATGAACTACGCCCGGGCCATGCACAACAGTGTGGTGCTGCCCAACGGCCAGGTCGTCATCACCGGCGGTCAGACGTACGTGAAGATTTTTTCCGACGAGCTGTCCGTGCTGATGGCCGAGCTGTGGGATCCGCAAACGGGACGCTTCACCACGCTCAGTCCCATGACGGTCCCGCGCAACTACCACAGTGTCGCCATCCTGCTGCCCGACGGCCGGGTGCTGGTGGGCGGCGGCGGCCTGTGCGACTTCAGCTGCTCTACCAACCACCTGAACGCCCAGATTCTCACGCCGCCTTATCTGCTCAACGCCGACGGTACCGCGGCGGCACGCGCTGCCATCACGGCCGCGCCGGCCAGCGCGGCCAGCGGCCAGACCATCAGCGTGACCAGCGACGCGCCGCTGGCCTCGTTTGCCCTGATGCGGCTCGCGTCGGTGACCCATTCAATCAACAGCGACCAGCGCCGCGTGCCGCTACGCTTCAGCACCACCGGCACGCAGCGCTACTCGCTGATCATTCCCGCCGACACGGGTACGGCGCCGAAAGGCCTGTACATGTTGTTCGGACTGGATGCGCGGGGCGTGCCCACCGTATCGCGCAGTTTTCGCATCCTGTGAGGGGCCGCCGATGTCGTCGTTCGTCCTGCGAGCCTGCCCGGGTCCGGCCTGCCTGGCGCAGTTCCGCTCAGTCCCGACCCGCTCAGGCCCGACCCGCTCAGGCCCGGCCTCGGTCCAGACCGGCTTCGTCCCGCGCTGCACAGCCATGCTAAGCTGCATGGCCCTGGTAGGGCTTGCCGGCACGCCCGCCGCTGCGGCGCCCGCCGATGTCGATCGCGGCGCTGCCCTGTTCGCCGGCCGCGAGCAGCTCGCGCCGGCACCGGACAGCATCGGCGCCCGCTTGCCGCCCGCCCGCAGCGCCTGCATCGCCTGTCATACTGCCCCGCCAGTGCAGGCGCGCGGGCCAGGCGCACGGGCGGCCGCGCGCGCGGCAGAGGCCAAACAAGCGCCACTGCTCACCGCGCAATGGCTGCTGCAGCCGCGCGCGCGCCGCGGCGGGCCGCCATCCCGCTTCGACCAGACCACGTTTTGCCGGGCCGTGGCCAGCGGCATCGATCCCCAGTTCATCGTGATGCGAACCAGCATGCCACGCTACCTGCTCACCCAGGCCCAGTGCACGGCCCTGTGGACCTATCTCACCGCGGTGCCGGGAGCGGCACCATGACCGGGACCGGGCCTGCCGGGCGTGCGCGCGACCCCACCGCCACCGGCGCGCCAGGGCCCGCCGCGGCGCGTCGATGGACCCGGCGCAGCGCCCTGGCGGCGCTGGCGGCACTGGCCAGCGTGCATGCGGGGCCGGCCCAACCCCACACGGTGGGGGCGGTGCGGCCGCCACGGCGCTTGCCGCACGACGCGTCATTTCAGCGCCACGACGGGACCACGCTGGCGCTGGGGGAACTGGTAAGCGGACAGCTGACGGCCTTGCAGCTCATGTTCACAGGCTGCAGCGAGGTGTGCGCCATGCAGGGCGCCATCTTCGCTGCCGTCCAGGACCGGCTTCGGGACCGCTTGCAAGGTCCGCGCCGATCGTGCCAGCTACTGTCCATGTCGGTCGACCCCAGCGACGACAGCCGTGCCATGGCGCGCTGGCTGCAGCAGTTTGGTGCCGGCCCGGGCTGGTACGGCATCGTGCCGCGCGGCACCAGCCTGCGCGCCATGACGGCAGCGCTGCAGGGTAGCGCGTCCCTGCCGGGCCACTCGGCACAGGTGTATTTCGTCAGTGGCCAGGGGCATCTCATCTGGACTAGCGAGGACCTGCCGCGCGCCGAGGTGATCGTCAATATTGCCGAGCGACTTGCCGGCCATGCACGGGCGTGAGCCCGCGCCGGCACGACCGCCCCCCTCGCCTTCCGGCGTCTATGCAACAGCGTCCAGCGGCGCGTCACTGCGCTGGTAATCATCGTCAAATCGGACAATATCGTCTTCGCTCAGGTAGGTGCCCGACTGCACTTCGATGATGTGCAATGGCACTTTGCCAGGGTTTTCCAGCCGGTGTTGCATGCCGATCGGAATAAAGGTGGCTTCATTTTCTGACAAGATACTAACGCTGTCACCGCACGTGACCTTCGCTGTGCCGGAGACGACCACCCAATGTTCGGCACGGTGATGGTGCATTTGCAGTGACAGCCGGGCCCCCGGCCTGACACAGATGCGCTTGACCTGAAAGCGCGCGCCCAGGTCGATGCCCTCGTAGTATCCCCAGGGCCGGTGCACTTTGGTATGGTGGATACGTTCGCTGCGCTGGGCCAGCGCCAGGTGCCCGACCACGCCGCTGACACGCTCGGCCTGGTCGCGATGGGCCACCAGCACGGCGTCGGCGGTCTCGACGACGATCAGGTCGCGCACGCCCACCACCGCCACGATGCGCGACTCGGCGCGCACCAGCGAGTTGCCGACCTCGTCGAGGTACACGTCGCCCCGGGCCACGTTGCCACGCGCGTCGGCCGCCTGGCCCTGCCACAGGGCGGCCCACGAGCCGACATCGCGCCAGCCCATGTCGGTCGGCACCACCACGGCGGTGCTGGTGCGTTCCATGACAGCGTAATCGATCGACAGACTGTCGCAGTTGGCAAATGCGGCCTCTTCCAGACGGCAGAAATCCAGGTCCCGGGCGCCCAGGCGCACCGCAGTGGCGCAGGCCGTCTCCATGGCCGGGGCCCACTCGCGCAATTCACTGAGGTAGCGATCGGCGCGGAACAAAAACATGCCGCTGTTCCAGTAACAGGCGCCATCGTCGACCAGACGTTGCGCCAGGTCGGCATCGGGCTTTTCGACGAAGCGGTGCACCTCGAAGGCGTCCTGACTGGCGCGCACCATGCGGCCCCGTTCGATGTATCCGTATTCCGTCGCCGGCCCCCGCGGCGGCACGCCGAACGTGACCAGGGCGCCCTCAGCGGCGAGCTGCGTGGCGCACGCCACGGCGCGGCCGAAGGCGTCGAGGTCGTCGATCATCTGGTCGGCCGGCAGCACCAGCAAGATCCCGTCCGGATCGATCTCCTGCAGGTAGCTGGCGGCCGCCGCGACGGCGGGCGCCGTGTTGCGGCCGCACGGTTCCAGCAGAATGCCCAGGGGCGCCAGGCCGATGTCGCGCAATTGTTCGGCAACCATGAAGCGGTGGTCGTTGCCACATACCACGAGGGGCGGCATCATGGTGTGCCGCCCTGCCACGCGCAGAGCGGTTTCCTGCAACATGGTTTTGTCCGTCACGAGCGGCAGCAGCTGTTTGGGCAGCATCACACGCGACAATGGCCAGAGCCGGGTGCCGGCGCCGCCGGCCAGGATGACGGGATAAATCACTGGCCCGCGCACGGGCAACTGATGAGTGTGCATAGCGCGCTTCCTTTCGTTATGCCGCGTATTCGCCGCGCCGCGCGCTACGGCGATCGCGGGCGTTATGCCAGCGCTTGGCCAGATAGTCACCTGCATGCAAGGCGCAGCCATCGCGGTCGATACTGTAATTCTTGTAGACCACCAGTTCATTGAGGCGCGCCGCGGGCAGCACCCGCGTATAGTCGAACAGGATGCTGCGCTCGACGTGCGCGCCACGGCACACATGGCTGCCACTGCCAATCCAGGACGGGCCGATAATGGTGGCTCCCGCATCGATGCGCACGCCGGAACCGATATAGACCGGCCCGCTCACGGTGGTGCCTGCCCAGTCGATGCGGGTGTTCAGTCCGGCCCAGACGCCATCGGCAATCTGGATCCCCGGTACGCGCAGATTGCTGATCTGGCCGCGCAGTATCTGCTGCAGCGTTTCCCAGTAATCGGACACACTGCCGATATCGATCCAGTTGAACTGGCGCGTTTGGGCATAAAACGCCACGCCGCGCGCGGCCAGCAGGGGAAACAGGTCGGCACCGATATCGAACACGCAATCGGACGGTATCCATTGCATGACTTCCGGTTCAAATAAATAGATGCCGGTACTGGCGCAATTGGAGCGCGCATCGGCCACTGCCGGCTTTTCCTGAAAGCCCACAATCCGGCTGTCGGCGTCGGTCTCTACCACACCGTAGCTGGGTACCTTGTCCCACGGCACCTCCTTGGTAATGACGGTGACCATGGCGCCCTTGCGTTTATGCTCGTAGAGCGCCGATTTCAAATCCAGGTCGATGACCGCGTCGCCGCACACGACAATGGTGGTATCGTCAAAGAACTGTCCGAATTCGTGTATCTTTTTCATCCCACCTGCCGACCCCAGCGGTATTGCAACGACCGTACCATCGTCATCGATATATCCCTCGAATGAATAGCCGATCTGCACCCCGAATTGATCGCCCTGGCCAAAATAATCTTCGATCTTTTCATGGAGATGACTCACATTGACCATGATCTCGGTGACCCCGCACGCGGCAAGGTGTTCCACCAGGTAGGCCATTACCGGCTTCCCCAGCAACGGAATCATCGGTTTCGGCAGATCATAGGTCAGAGGACGCACCCGCGTTCCCTTTCCCGCTGCCAGTATCATCGCCTTCATGTGGACTCCTGAATTGGTAGTTTTGATTCATCGCGTACCGCCCGTGCGGCGGCCAGCCCCATTTCCCACCTGCCTGAAACTATTTCTCAATAGATAACATTACGCACAGTGACAGGTGGCGCCGTGTTAACCATTGCGTTTTCACAAAGGAACCCCTATACAACAGAAAATCTGATCAATGCATGTCAATGCTTGCCCATCAGAACTAGCAGTCAAGAGCGTGGTTTTTTTTGATGGCTGAGTGCGTCTTCCCGCACTGCTTGATAAATCTCAATTCCAACAGGCACTCCACAAATTAATCTCACTACAACGTTGTCCGTCAGGCAAATATAACGGTGTCGGCCAAGCCAACGAACCAGTGAGGTGTGTATGACTTTCCAGCAAATCTATTGCATTTTGCGTGCCCGCACCCGGGTCATGGTACTGCTGGCAATCCTGACCGGCACCGGTGCGGTGACGGCCCAGGCGCTGCTGCCGAGTACCTACAAAGCCACCAGCGCGCTCATTCTCAATTACAAGGGCGCCGACCCGCTGACCGGTCACAGCGCGCCAGGCCAGAGTGCCTCGGGCTATCTGCCCACCTATTTGTCGACGCAAATGGAGATTATCAAAAGCCCTGCCGTGGCGCGCATGGTCGTGCAGCGTCTGGGGCCGCAGCAGCTGCCCAGCTACCGGACCTGGTTTCGCGATCCCGTCGCCGCGCCCGACGCCGAGCGTGCGACCGGCATCGGCGAACGCCTGCTGCGCCGCCTGCAGGTCAAGCCGGCCCGCGAAAGCAGCGTCATTCACATCACGTTTTCCGCTGCCGATCCCGACGAGAGCGCGCGCGTCGCCAATGCCTTCGCAACGGAATACCGCAGGTTCAATGCCGAGCTGGAAGCGGCGCCCGCGCAGGCCGCCTCGCGCTATTTCGAGGGGCAGCTGACGCTCGCTGGCGCCGCCCTGTCGAGCGCCTTGGCCAACATGGCGCGCTTTCAGCAAGTCAACGGCATTGTCAACCAGAGCGCCAGCGCCGATGTCGAATCGTTGCGCTTGAATGAGTTGGGTACCCAGCTGGTGGGAGCGCAGGCCGCGCTGATGGAGGCGAGCTCGCGCCGCCAGCAGCTGGCGCGGCATGCCGCCGGCGTGTCGCCCGACATCACCAACAATCCGCTGGTGCAGGCACTGAAAATTGACTTGAGCAAGGCGAAGGTGAAATACCAGTCGCTGTCGCGCCGCTTCACCCCGGAACACCCCACGCCGCTGGCGGTGGCGGCGGAAATCACATCCATCGAAAAAGAAATTGCCAATCAGATTGCTATTGCTGCGCAGGCGGTGGGCCATACCGCCGCCATCCTGACGCAGCGCGAGCGCGAACTGCGCGGCGCCTTCGAACAGCAAAAATCCAGGATGCTGGACCTGAACAACACGCGCACCGACCTGGTCATGTTGACCAAGCAGGTCGAGTCATCCCAGCGCGCCTATGACAGTATCGCCCAGCGCCTGGCGCAGACGCGGCTGCAAGCCCGGTCCACCCAGTCGGACATCAATCTGCTCGGCATGGCGGCGGTACCGACCGCACCGGCAGGCCCGGGGCTGCCCGTGGCGTTGGCGCTGGGGCTGCTTGCCGGGCTGGCCGCCGGCGCCTGCGTGGCCCTGGCACAAGAGCTGAGCGACAGGCGCATCCGCTGCGCGACCGATCTGCAGTCCCTGTTCGGCCTGCCTGTACTAACGACCCTGCAGGCCATGGCGCCGGTGCTGGAGTCTGCGCAGCGGCGTCGCAGGCTGGCGCTGCGCACCGTGTCCTGATCCGCCCGCCCGACCACCCTGCGCGGCGCAGCGGGCGCCGTGCCGACAAGGAACGACCATGGAACACATCGAATCGTTATTCACCCGTGCCGGCGGCCACACCGGCGCCGTCGGCCCGGCACGCATCGGTACCCTGCTGCGCGACGCCGGCGTATTGACGCAGGAAAAGATCGAGCGCATTGTTGCGCTGCAGTTGCGCGATGGCGGACTGTTCGGGCAGCTGGCGCTACGCCTCTACAGTTTGACCCAGCAGGACATCGACGTGGCGCTGGCGCGCCAGTTCGGCGCCTTTCGGCTGCATGCCGGCCAGACCACCGTGAGCGGCGAGGTGCTGGCGGCCTACGCGCCCGATGCGCCCGTGCTGGCGCCGGTGCGCACGCTGCGCAGCCATCTGCTGGCGCAGCGGCCTGGCCACGACGGCCGCGCCTGTTATGCGGTCACCAGCGCCAACCGCGGCGACGGCCGCACGCTGCTCAGCGCCAATCTGGCCGTGATGCTGGCCCATCTGGGCAAGCCGACCCTGCTTGTCGATGCTGACCTGCACCACCCGCGCCAGCACGCGCTGTTCGGACTGGACAACCGCCGCGGCCTGGCCGGTGCACTGGCCACGGGCACCGATGCGCCGGTGCAGCCGGTGCCGGGGCTGCCGTACCTCGCCGTGCTGACCGCCGGCGCGCCCCCTCCCAATGCGCACGATCTGCTGGCCCGTCCCCAGCTGTCCCAGCTGCTGCGACGCCTGGCCCTGCAGTTCGACGCCGTCATTATCGACACACCCGCCAACGCGGATGCCGGCGGCGCCCAGCTCGTTGCCATGGGCGCCGGACAGGCACTGGTGCTGGCCCGCCAGCACACCAGCGCAGCGGCGGCCAGCGCGCAGCTGGTGGCCGAACTGCAGGCCGCGCGCGTTCACATCCTCGGCTGCATCCTCAATGCCGGCTAAGGCTTTTTTCATTTGCGCGCAGGCTGCGCCCGTCTGAAGGATCACGCCATGCAACAGCGCTCACGTCCCACCATTTCCGTCGTCGTCCCGGCCTACAACGTCGAGGCCTACATCAACGCGGCGCTCGACTCGCTGCTCGCGCAAAGCGAGCCGTTCCACCAGATCATCGTGGTCGACGACGGCAGCACCGATGCCACTGCCGCGCGGCTGCGCCCGTATGCGCAAGCGCGCCGGATTGTCGTGGTCAGCACCGCCAATGCCGGCCTCGGCGCGGCCAGGAACCGCGGCGCGGCCCTGGCGCGGGGCGATTATCTGTATTTTTTCGACGCCGACGATCTGGCCGATCCCTCGCTGTGCGCCCGCGCCACGCAGGCGCTGCTGAACGACCCGGCCACCGACCTGCTGTTTTTCGCCGGGGCAGCGTTCCACGACGCGCCGGGCACGCGCGCCGCACTCGAACCGCTCGGGCGGGCATTCGAGGGCCGCTTCGGCTCGGGTCTGGACGCTGCAGCCGCCCTGCAACGCGCGCGCAGCCTGCATCCCAGCGCCTGCCTGTACATCTCGCGCAGCCGCCTGTGGCGGGGGCACGTGCGCTTTGCGGAAATCGTCCACGAGGACGCCGAACTGATCCTGCGTCTGTGCGCCCTGGCCGGCGTGACCCAGGTCATGCGCACCATCCTGTTCTACCGGCGCCAGCGTGCCGGTTCCATCATGGCCTCGGGCACCAGCCCTGCGCACCTGGCCGGCCATTATGCCGCGCTGGTGACGGCCGGCGCGCTGCGGCGCACCCACGCCAGCCGGCACCCGGTGCTGCTGGCGCGCTGGCAAACCCAGCTGTTGTGGAGCTACCTGAAAAATTGCGAGCAGCTGCGGCGCATGCCGCCGTGGCGTGCCCTGCTGCAGACGCTGCGCCCGCACCGCACCCTGGCGCGCCACGTGCTGTTCAGCATGGCCACTCCGGCCCACCTGGCCACGTTGCTGCGCATCGGCAAGCATGCCGCCACCGCCCGGCTGCGCCGCTGGCGCGAGCGCCGCGCCCCCGCCGGCGCGCCATCCGGCCCGCGCGAACGGCATTGAGGCGCCCATGACCCTGCATCAAGCACCGCCCCCTGCCATGCGCATCGCCGCCAGCGTGCGCTGGATCGCCCTGGCACAAGGCGGCCGTCTGGCCGCCCAGCTGATCAGCGTTGCCGTGCTGACCCGCTTCATCGCCCCGGCCGAGTACGGCCTCATGGCGCTGGCCATGACGGTGACCAACCTGGCCTTCCTGTTTCGCGACATGGGCGCCGCGCCGGCCATCATCCAGCGGCCCGTGCTCACCGCGGCGCTCCAGGCCACCGTCTGGTGGATCAATCTGGCGCTGGGACTGGCCGTGGCGCTGGTGCTGGTGGCGCTGGCCTATCCGCTGGGCCGGTTTTACGATCAGCCCCGCCTGACCGAGGTGATTATCGTGCTGGCGCTGGTGTTCCCCGTCAGCGCGCTGGCGATGCTGCACCAGACGCTGCTCGAGCGCGACTCCCGCTTCGATCTGCTGGCGCAGGCCGAACTGGGCGGCGCCATCGCCGGGCTGGCCGGGGCGCTGGCGCTGGCGCTCGCCGGCGCCGGCATCTGGAGCCTGGTGCTGCAGATGCTCGTCGCCGCGCTGACCACGACGCTGCTGCTGTTGCGCGCCTGTCCGTTCCGGCCGGCCCGCCTGTTCTGCCGCCGCGAGCTGGACGCGCTGCTGGGCAGCAGTGCCCGTTTTTCCGCGTTTCGGCTGGTCACCTGGTTCGAACGCAACGTGGACAGTCTGATCATCGCCAAGCTGCTCGGGCCGGCGCTGCTGGGGGTCTACGCGCTGGCCATGAAGATCATGCTGCTGCCGGTGCAAAATCTTGCTGCCGTGGCCGCGCGCGCCATCTTTCCGGCCCTGTGCCGCCAGCGCGGCGATACTGCCGCCATGGGCGCGCTGTACCTGCGCGCCGTCGCCGCGGTCAGCATGGCGACGGCGCCGGCCATGGCCGGCCTGTTTGTCCTGCGCGAGCCGCTGGTGGCGCTGCTGTTCGGCCCCGGCTGGGCCGAGGTGGCCACCTTGCTCAAGTGGCTGGCCCCGGTCGGCTTCATTCAGGCACTCACCACCGGTACCGGCGCGGTCTTTCTTGCTCTTGACCAATCGCGCCTGCTGCTGCGCCTCGGCGTGCTGGGCACGACGCTGATGGTGGCCGCGTTCGTCATTGGACCACGCTGGGGCATCGAGGGTGTCGCCGCATGCTATCTGGTGGCCAACCTGCTCAACCTGCTGCCCTGCTTTTACCTGGCGCTGCGCACCTTGCACCTGCGCTGGCAGGCCGGCGCCGCGGCAGTGGGCCCGTCGCTGATCGCCGCGCTGCTGATGATCGCTGCGCTGGACAGTCTGGCGGCGCCGCTGGCCCAGCTGCACAGCGGGCCCGCCGCCGGGCTGGCCTGGCGGGTGCTGGCCGGTGCCATCTGCTATGGGGCGGCGCTGCTGGCGCTGCTGGCGCTGGGCAAGGGGAGCGCCGGCCTGCGCAGGCTGATGGCATGGCGCTAGCAGCCCGGCCCGTGGGCGCCAGCGCGTGCCGGCCAGGCACGCTGTTCCGTTATTTGTTTGTCCGCGTCGATTTGCTTTTTTTTATGAGGTGTCATCATGCGTCCTTCCGTATCCGTAGTCATTCCCGTCTATAACGGGGCCGGCCTGGTCGGCTCAGCCATTCGCAGCGTGCTGGCCCAGACGCTGCTGCCGTACGAGATCATCGTTGTCAACGACGGCTCGACCGACGAGACGCTCGATGCCCTGCTGGTGTTTCGCGACTCAATCACGGTCATTACCACCATCAATCGCGGCGTGTCCTGCGCGCGCAATACCGGCATCCGCGCCGCGCGGGGCGACTGGATTGCCTTTCTCGATGCCGACGACGTCTGGAATGCCGACAAGCTCGAGCGTCAATTTGCGCTGCTCGCGCAGCATCCGAGCGCCGCTTTCTGCTTTTGCGACTACCGCTACTTCGACAAGCAGCTCGGCACCATGGCCAATCACTTCGCCCGCTTCACCGGGCACGCGCCGATCAACTTCGATGCGCCCATCACGCCCGACCCGTATGGCGCGCTGCTGCGCGAAAATCTGGTCGGGACGGCCTCGAGCGTGGTACTGCGCCGCACGATTCTGGACAAGACCGGGCTGTTCGAGACGACCTACCGCCAGGCCGAGGATTACGACCTGTGGCTGCGCTGCGCCCTGGTCACGGACATGATCGCCCTGTCGGACGCGCTGCTGACCAAAGTCACCCATGAGCGCAACCTGACCAACGATTTTCTCGACACGCTGCTGTGGCACGAACAGGTCCTGGTCGATATCCGCAAGGAAAACGCCGCCCAGTTGCGCCACGGCGACCGCGCACAACTGAGCCGTACGGCGCTGGCCAAGGTGCGCTACCAGATCGCCAACCTGTATTTCGATGCCCACCAGGTGACCCAGGCCTGCGGCTATTACCTGCGCGGCGCAGGCACCGACCGCACGCTGGCCAACGCCAGGCTGTTCGGCTACTACGTCTCGCGCAAACTGGTGCGCCTGCTGTCGTTCGGCCTGATCCGCAATCAGCGCGCAGCCACTGACGCCGTCCACTAACTCATTCGCGCGGGCCAATCATGCGGCCCGAGCACGCGGCCCGATCACGCGGCCCGATCACCCGGCCAATGAGCGGCCGATCGCGCATCACATTTTCGAGGAAACCATGGCGACATTCGACGTGCTGTTACCCGTCAGGAACGGGAAGGCGTATCTTGCCGAGTCGATCGACTCGATCCGGCGCCAGTCGTTCCGCGACTGGCGCCTGCTGGTGCTGGACCACGGTTCCCACGATGGCAGTCTGGAACTGGCCCAGGCCATGGCGCAGGCCGACGCCCGCATCGAGGTGCACAGCATGCCGGCAGCGGCGGGCCTGTCGGCCCTGCTCAATGCCGGCATCGATCTGTGCAGCGGCAAATATCTGCTGCGCCAGGATGCCGACGACGTGTCGGCGCCGAACCGGATGGACGTGCTCCATGCCATCTTCGAGCAGCACCCCAAGCTGGTGTTGGCCGGCTCGCTGGGGCAGATCATCGATGGAAAGGGCAAACGCATCGGGGCCATCGACATGCCGGTCGGCGCGGCGGCGATCGATGCAGCGGCCCTGTTCCGCATCCCCGTGCTGCACCCATCGGCAGCGCTGCGCCGCGACAGCCTGGAACGCCTGGGGGCCCGCTACGGGAGTGATTTTCTGCACGTCCTACCGGACCAGCACAAGCTGGAGGTGCCTGGCCTGGCCGAGGATTACTACCTGTTCGGCCAGCTTGCCCTGGTGGCCCAGTGCATGAATGTCGCCCAGCCCCTGATCCAGTTTCGCTGGCACGGCAGTAACATCAGCAAGACCAGCGAGCTGGCCCAGCTGCGCGTGGCAGTGCAGATCTCGCGCTATCTGGCGCACAGTTTCAGCGTAATGCACCAGGTCGCCTCATTCGATCCGGCGCCGTTCTCGAACCATGGCATGCGCCTGCCCGACATGGTCGGCCAAAGCGACTTCGAGGAAGAGTTCCTGTGCATGCACGACAGTCTGACCCGGGTACTGCCCGATACACCGCAGGTGCGGCGCGAGCTGAGCTTCCGCCGCTGCATCGCGCGCCGCGCCAGCGGCGCCATGTTGTCGCGCTATGCCCGTCATGCCCAGCGTTACGGGGTGCATCCCCACGAACGCAACACCGTCAAGGCCTGGGTGCTGCGCAAGCTCAACAAGCAGACCAGCCTGCGCCTGAAGCTGACGGTGATACCGGATGGGAGTGCGTCATGATGCCGGCGTCGGCGCTGCCGCGGCAGCGCTGCCCGGCAGATAGCGCGGGCAGCGCGGCCGGCTTCGCCGGGCTGATCGGGACCGTGCCGCTGCCGCTCTGGTGCATCCTGGCGCTGCTGGGCGGCGCGGCCATGTCGATGCTCAGCTATCTGGCCGGCGGCGCAGCGCTGGCGATGCTGGCGCTGCCGTGCGCCTTGCTGGCACTGACCGCGCTGTGCGCCAGCCCGCGCCACGTCGTGTATGCCATCCTGCTGGCCCGCGCCGCCGGCGACGGCGTGCTGGAAGCCTTGCGCAACCGGCTCGGCGAGCAGGCCATGGGCCTGGGCGCGGTGCTCAATGCCTGTATGATCATCGGCGCCGCCCTGCTGGTGCTGCGTGCGCCGGAGCGCTTCCCGCGCCCGCTGGCCACGGCATGGGCGGCATTTCTGCTGGCCGGCCTGATCGGCATCGTGCAGGCGCCGCACCGCGCCGATGCCGTGCGGCTGTGCCTGACCTGGGCCACCAATTTCGCCGTGCTCACGGTGGCGTGGCACCTGTGCAGCGAGCGTGCGCAGGTGCGCGCCTGCCTGCGCCTGATCGTGTATGCGTCCAGCGCGCCCGCCCTGTACGCCGTCTATGAGCTGGCCGCGGCAGGAACGGGCGTGCGCATCAAGAGCACCTTCATGCACGCTAATGTGTTCGCGTTCTACCTCGTGCTGGTGATCCAGGTCGGCTTCTATCTGCTCAAAACCCGGGCCGCCGCCGCGCGCGGCAGCGCTGTGCTGACCCTGTATCTGTTGCTGCTGGCGCTGCTGTTGGTGACCACCCAGACCCGCAGCGCCTGGATTGCCTGCCTGCTGCTGTTTGCCGCCTACGGCGCCTTGTTCGAGCGGCGCTATCTGGCTTACCTGGTGGTCGCCTCGCTGGTGCTGGCGTGCATACCGGCCGTACGCGAGCGCATCGTCGACCTCGATGATGCGGCCACCCTGGGCGCTGCGGCCGAACTGAATTCCTTCGCATGGCGGCTTGCACTGTGGCGCGCCGGCCTGGACGCCATGGAGTTGCCGCGCATGCTGCTGGGCTACGGCCTGGGCGCGTTTCGCGACGGCTCCGCGCGGTTCTTCAGCCAGAGTGCGGGGATCCACTGGGATGCGCACAATGTCTATGTCCAGCTGCTGTTCGACCTGGGTCTGGCCGGTCTTGCCGCCTATCTGTGGCTGCAGTGGCAGCTGGCGCGGCGCTGCGCCGCCCTGTGGGCGCGCGAGCGGCGCGCCGGATTTCTGGGCGGCGCCCTGGTGCTGTTTTACGCGCTGTGCGCCGGCTCCGACAACATGCTGTTTTACCTCTCGCTGAACTGGTACTACTGGCTGGCCCTGGGCGCCCTGCTGGCTGGCGTGGCCGGCCAGACCCCCGCGCCCGAGCGCGCCGGGATGGCGGCCAGCGGGACGCTGCCATGAGCGCCGCCCGCTGCGCCGCGCTGGCCGGCCTGGCCGCGCTGCTGGTGCTGATGCTGGCCGCAACCCTGGATCATCCGGCAGGCGCCGCGGCGCGCCCGCGTGCCGTGCCGGCCGCGATGGCATCGGCGCCGCCTCCGGTGTGGGCCACGCCGGCGACGCCGTTCTCTGCCAGCTCTCCCTGGAACAGCCGTCCGCTCGATCCGCTATTGGTGCCGGTCACCATCGCCGCGGCGGGACAGGCACCGATGATCGAATCGGGCCCCTGGTCCACCGGCGTGTTCGTCGCCGCCGCCGCCGCCGGCCCCATGACGGTGAGCGGGCCGCCGGGCAGCGCCGGCCTGTGGAATCCGGACAGCGGCGTGCACGCGGACGTGGTGGTGCCGCGCTGGCCGCCCGCCGTGGCGCCGGCCGCCCAGAGCGACGGGCACGCCGACATCGTCGATCCGGTCGCGGGCATCATCCACTCGTTCTACCAGCTGCGCCGCGAGGCCGACCGGTGGGTCGCCACCCAGTATGCGTGGTCGCGGCTGGGCGGGCGCGGCTGGGGTGATCCGGCCCACTCCTTCCAGGGCTCGCGCGCGGCCGGGGTACCGGCCATGGGCGGGCTGATCCGCACGGCGGAAGTCGACGACGGCGCGCTGTTCTACCGCCACGCGCTGGCGATCTCGCTCGAGCGCACCGCGCTGGCCGCCGATCCGCCTTACGTTTACCCGGCCACCTCCGCCGACACCGGCGCGCGCACCATCAATTCCGGTGCCATCCCCCAGGGTGCCTTGCTGATGCTGCCGCCTGCCTTCGACGTCGACAGGATCGCCGACGCCCGCCTGCGCAAGGTGGCCCGTACCTTGATGCGCTATGGCGCCTACGTCGTCGACCGCAACGATGGCGCCCCGTTCGTCATCTACGCCGAGATCGGCAGCAGCCTGCAGCTGCATGCGCAGGGGTGGGACCAGCAGGCTGCCGACGATCTGCAGGCGATGCGTCAGGCCTTGCACCGGGTCATCGGGGCACGGCTGTGGAATGATGGCAACGAGGTGGCGATGACAGGCCCCGACACGTTCAATCTGCTGTCGATGCGCGGGCCATGGATCGGGCCGGATGGGCGGGCGGTGCGCTTCGACAGCGCCAGCCAGGTGCTGACCCTGCCCGCTGCCGGCGCGCCGCTGGAAGCCCACCGGCATCTGCCGCCAGCGCTGACCGAGGTGGCATGGGCGCGACCGGCGGCCGGTCTGCCGTACCGCCTGTCCAGCAGCGCGACCGGGGCCGCCACGATCGAACTGATCTGGACGGACCCGGAAAGCGGGCGCAGCGTGTTGCGCAGCGGGCCGCTGCGCCACGGGGAACAGTTCTCCTTCCTGTGGCCGGGCGGCGCACCGGCCGTCCTGCTGGTCGTGCGCAGCACCGGCACCCACGCGGCCAGCGCGGCGGCCGACCTGCGCCGCGCGCCACGCTAGCGCGCCCGCCCCCCTCACATCTTTTTCATGCTTAACGGAGTTCCGGCCATGCACATTGCCTACCTGATCAATCAGTATCCCAAAGTCAGCCATAGTTTCATCCGGCGCGAGATTGTCGCCCTCGAGGCCAGCGGCTACGTCGTCGAACGGCTGGCGCTGCGGGGCTGGGATGGCGTGCTGGCCGACCCCGCCGACCAGGCCGAGCACGCGAAGACCCGTTACGTGCTGCGTCACCCCGGCCGCCTGGCCGCCGCCGTGGCCATCATGGCCCTGTGCCACCCGGTGCGCCTGATCCTGGCGCTGGCGCTGGCCTGGAACATGGCCACGCGCTCGCTGCGGCCGCTGGTGGTCCATCTGGCCTACGTGGCCGAGGCCTGCCTGGTGGCGCGCTGGATGCTCGAAGAGCAGATCGGCCACGTGCACGCGCACTTCGGCACCAACTCGGCGGAGGTGGCGATGCTGGCGGCCCTGCTGTCCCGGCGCCCGTACAGTTTTACCGTGCACGGGCCGGAGGAATTCGACCAGCCCGTCTCGCTGGGGCTGGCGGAAAAGATCCGGCGCAGCGCTTTTGTGGTGGCGGTCAGTTCGTTCGGGCGCAGCCAGCTGTACCGCTGGGCAGGCCAGCGCGACTGGGACAAGATCCAGGTGGTCCATTGCGGGATCGACCAGCAGTTTCACGCCGTCGCCCCGGTGCCGATTCCGCTCGACCGGCGGCTGGTCTGTGTGGGCCGGCTGTGCGAACAGAAGGGCCAGCTGCTGCTGGTGCGCGCCGCCGGCGTGTTGCGCAGCCGGGGCGTCAACTTCACCTTGATACTGGCCGGCGACGGCGAGCAGCGTGGTCTGATCGAACAGGAAATCCGCCATCAGGGTCTGGCGGGCCAGATCCGCATCACCGGCTGGCTCAGTTCCGACCAGGTGCGCAGCGAGCTGCTGGCCGCACGCGCCCTGGTGCTACCCAGTTTTGCCGAGGGATTGCCGGTGGTACTGATGGAGGCAATGGCCCTGCGCCGGCCCGTGCTGAGCACGTACGTGGCGGGGATCCCCGAACTGATACAGCATGGTACCAATGGCTGGCTGTTTCCGTCCGGTTCGGTCAACGCGTTGGCCGCGGCGATGGAGGAATGTTTGCGCGCGCCGGTGGAGTTGCTCGAGCGCATGGGCCGCAACGGCCGCCAGCGGGCGCTGGAACGGCACGACATCGCGCGCGAGATGGAAAAGATCGCCCGCCTGCTGGCCGCCTCGGCGCCGCCGGCCGATCCTGTGCTGGTGGTATGACATGGCGCTGCTGTCTAACCTGCTCATCGGCGTCATCGCCCTGCTCTGGGTCCCCGTGCTGATCTTGCTGCTGGAACTGCGCTGGGCCTGGTCGCCCCCGCGCCGACCCGACACCGGCACGCCCCGTCCCAGGGTGGCGTTGCTGATCCCGGCCCACAACGAGCAAGCCGGGCTGGCCGCGACCCTGGACTGCGTACGGCCCCAGCTGCGTCCCGGTGACCGCCTGCTGGTGGTGGCTGACAATTGCACCGATGCGACGGCCGCCGTCGCCCGCCACGGCGGCGCCGAGGTCGGCGAACGGCGCGACGCGCAACGCCGCGGCAAGGGCTATGCCCTCGATTTCGGCCTGCGCCTGCTGGCATCGGCGCCGCCACAGGTGCTCATCGTGGTCGATGCCGACTGTGCCGTGGCCCCCGGCGCGATCGATGCGCTGGCCTGCCAGGCAGCGGCGACGCAGCGGCCTGCCCAGGCCTGTTATCTGATGCAAGCCGCCGCAGCGGCGGCGCTGCCGCGCCGGCTGGCCGAATTCGCCTGGACGGTCAAGAACGCGTTGCGTCCGCGCGGCTTGCACGCCGCCGGGCTGCCGTGCCAGCTGACCGGCAGCGGCATGGCCTTCCCGTGGGACCTGCTCGGCACCGTCAACCTGGCAAATGGCAATCTGGTGGAAGACATGCAGCTCGGTCTCGACCTGGCAGCGGCAGGCGCCGCCCCCCGGTTCTGCGCGGCCGCGCTGGTCACCAGCACATTTCCCACCGACAGCGACGCCATTGCGGCGCAACGGGCACGCTGGGAGCATGGCCATCTGGCGCTGGTGCTGGGCGCGGCCCGGCGCCACGCCGGCCGTGCCCTATGGCGGCGCAACTGGGCGGCTCTGGCCCTGCTGGCGGACCTGGCCGTGCCACCGCTCGCCCTGCTGCTGTTGCTGAGTTCAGCGGCAGGGGCAGCAGCGCTGCTGGGCTTGCTCGCCGGAGCGGGCTGGCTGGCGCTGGCGCTGAGCGCACTGCAGCTCGGCGCGCTGGCTGCGTTCGTGCTGGGCGCCTGGTGGTGCTGCGCCCGCCATCGCCTGAGCCTGGCTGATCTCGGGGGGGCGCTGGCCTACGCCGCCCGCAAGCTTCCGCTCTACGGGCGCTTCTTGCGCGCCCGTCAAAAATCCTGGGTGCGCACCGGCCGCGATTGACGCCCTGTCTCGGCCGGCCATGGCGCATCGGCGCCGCCCGTGGCGCTGACGCGCCTGTCATTTACCCACGCCCATGGCGCGCCACGGCGCCGGCCCTGCAGGATCAGCACTGCCAGCGCCTGCACGCGCGTTGCGCCACCAGCGGCCTGGAGGGGGGCTGTAGCTGCCCCACCGATCGATGCACCCAGCCCGAGCGCGACTGCCCCATCGGTCCGCAGCGTGACGCGATCGGCGCCGTGTCGCGCCCCGCACGCGCAATCTATTGCCTTGGCGAAGCATTGCTGTTCATATTCTTGACCAAAATAAATTTCATAAAAGACGTTTTCTACCTGAACTATTCCAAAAAGAAATAGGTCTGAAGAAGTGCTTTACTTAGTGAAATTTTCTTTTGTTAAAAGGATAGTGCAATGAAACTCATCAATCGCCAACCCCATTCGAACCTGCGCGCCATCGCGTCGGCCTGTACGCTCGTCGCGCTGGGCGGCTGCGGCGGCAATGAGCCGGGCCAGACGGCCAGTGGCCCGGGTGCCAATCAGTTCGCTGCCGTGGTCGCCTCGACCGAATGGACCCGCTGCGCCGTGGAAGGAGCCACCTGCAACGTATCCGGAACAAAGCAGGTACGCTACGGTGCCGGCTACACGTTCGTCACGCGCACGGTCAGCGCACCGGTGGCCTGCACCAATGCGGTATTCGGCGATCCCGTGCCCGGCGTCGACAAGGTGTGCGACCAGCGTGACGTGCCGGCCACGGCCCCGGTGCTGACCTGGACCCAGTGCGCCACCGAAGGCGGCACGTGCACCGTGTCCGGTACGCGCCAGGTGCGCTATGGCGCCAACGGGACCTTTACCACCCGAAGCGTCACCGGCTCGGTCAGCTGCACCAACGGTGTGTTCGGCGACCCGCTGCCGGGCGTCAACAAGGTCTGCCAGTTCAGCAGCAGCACCAGCACGGCGCCCACCCCCACCCCGACGCCCACCCCGACACCGGCGCCCGTCGGCGGCGCCCTGGTCACCGATGCCATTTTCGCGCCGACCAGTTTCTGGTACAAGCCCATCCCTGCCAGCGTACCGCTGCATGCCAACTCCGCCAACTTCGTGCGCGAATTTATCCGCCAGCGCAATACCTACTACGGCAACGTCACGATCAATACCGCCGCCTACGCCAGCCCGGTGTATGTGGCTGCCGCAGGCGCGCCGACCACCCGCGTGGCGGTCTGGGACTGCCAGGGCAAAGGCTATCTGGACCAGAACCTGGCGGCCCAGTGGACGGCCGTGCCGATCCCGGCCAGTGCCAGGCCATCGGCCGGCACCGATGGTGAAATGACTGTCTATCAGCCCTCCACCAATACGATGTGGGAGTTCTGGCAGACTACCGGCTCGAGCGGCCAGTGGAAAGCGTGCTGGGGCGGCCAGCTCAAGGCGGTCTCGACCAGCAGCGGTATCTGGCCCAGCCCGTATGGCACCACGGCCACCGGCTTGCCATTCGTGGGCGGACAGATTACCGCCGAAGAGCTCCAGCGCGGCGAAATCCGCCACGTGATCGGCATTGCGCTGGTCGACCTGGAAAACTGGAACGTGGTGTCCTGGCCGGCCAACCGCTCCGATGGGTCCAATCCCGGCGGCGCCGCCAACCGGATTCCGGAAGGCACGCGCTTCCGCCTCGATCCGGCCGTCAATGTCGATGCGCTCAACATCACGCCGGCCGCCAAAACCATCGCGCGCGCGGCGCAAAAGTACGGCTTCGTGGTCTGGGACAAGGCCGGTGCGATCTCGCTGCGCGCGCAGAACGTGACCTCGTACACGTCGCAGGGCAAAGCCAATCCTTACCCGGCGCTGTTTAGCAACAAGCCGGACTACCAGGTGCTGGACGGCTTTCCATGGGATCGTTTGCAGTTCATGCCCAAGGACTACGGCAAGCAGTAACAGGCCGGCCGCGCAGGCCACCGGCCTGCGCGTTGTCGAGGTGTGAATCGATTCACTATCTTGTCGCCCCGGAGCCGCTCCGGGGCGCCAGCCACCCGCCAGGCGCGCATGCTGCCTCCCCGCGCGCCGTACTGCCCCACCCCCTTTCCGCGTCAGTCATTGGTGTTCCCGCTCAGACCGTCGGCTCCATCAGATAGGCTGCACCGTGTGCGCGCAGGATGCGCTGCATCACCGGCGCCACGTCCATCAGGCGCAATTGCCGCCCGGTGCGCGACTGGTGTCCGTACAGGATAATCAGCAGGGCGATGAAGGCGCTGTCGCCGTAGCGCACCGCACGCATGTCGACCAGCATGTCGCACGGCTGCGCCGTCGCCTGGGCCAGGGCCGTGCGCAGGGGCCGCAGGGTCGAGTCATCCCACGCACCCTGCAGTACGATCTTGCAGCTGCCATGGGAATGCTCAAGACGCACGCTGGCGCTCCAGTCGGTCACACTGTGCCGGTAAATCCGCTCGTAAAACAGCGATGGCAGCAGGTGCCCCACGATCACGCTGCCAAGGGCCAGCGCATCGCCCAGATAGCGCCGCCACAAGGCCGGCTCTTCCTTGATGCGCCACAGCCACTCCATCCCGCTACGCTGCATCCAGCGTGGCGCGCGCGAAATGGTCCCCGCGGCCATGTTAATGACCGCCCCAAGGTGACTGACGATCGGGACCGACAACTCCGCCAGATTATGCTCGATCCAGCGCTGTCCTTTTTTCGCACCCAGCGCCACCACCAGAAAATCGGGACGTAATTGATTGATGCTGCGAATCGTCTGGTCGTCGCTCATCTCTTCGACGGTGCCATAGCCTGGCGAGGCATAGCCGACGCAGTGCATGCCGGTGGGCACCGCGTTGACGCGGTCTGACGCCCTGGCCGCCGCCCCGACCGGCCCACCGAAAAAATAGACGCGCATGGTGTCGGTCTCCTCGCCGGCAGCGATCTGTTCGAACAGGGTCGCCCCCGCCACCCGCTCGCGCAGCGGCATGCCCAGCACACGCGCCATCCAGACCAGCGGCATGCCGTCGGCAACCGACAAATCGCTGCGGATGACCGAGTCGCGAAAACTGGCGTCAGTCCGGCTGGCGATGAGGAAATTCAGGTTGGGGGTGGACAGGAAGCAGCGGGTATGGCGCCGTGCCGCACTCTGCAGGCTGCGCACGGCCTGTTTGCGCGAGATCGCGTCGACTGGCAGACCCATCAGGCAATACACCAGGCGGTTGAAGTCGGCGCCGGCGTTGGCGCCGCTGCCGCTGCCGTCAGCGGCGCGACGCTCTGCCTGCGGCGCATGCGCCAGGTCTGCTGGTTTCCAGGTCGCTTCCATGTCATTCTCCTGCGGCTCGCGCCAGTGACGTATCGGGACCGGCCAAGGCATGCGCCGACTGTGCGGAACTTCACATCAGTGAACCCAGTGTAGCGGCGCAATTCGCCTGGCGATAATCAAAAGTATTTATAAAAAATAAATTGATGTTTAGCCGTATTGGAATGCGCATCAGCGCCCGGAGTTATTCGGCACAACATCAAGGAATTCTATCTATTGATACGCGCCAAACTTGCCGACCATTGCCATTCTAATATCGGCAGGCGGCGCTACCATCCTTCCTGGCGCATTGCAGAATTCGCGATCTGGGGGCTATCGGTTTCGGGCAATTCGGTCTTGGCGATAATCATTAATCTGCCAATATCCGCTGACCACGCGCCATGGCGCGCGCCAGCGTGCCGATGCGCCATTGGGGAAACAGGCAAGCAGGATTGCAGGCTGAAACGAGGTTGACCACGATGCCCTGACTGCGATGGGATTGATTACCGGGAGCATACGCCGTGCCATCTGGTGCAAGGACGTACTCATTACCGGGAGCATTAATGGATCAACCAATCTATACGATCGACGCGCTGGCCCGTGAGGGCGGTCGAAGGCCTGCGCAATACAGTGCGATGTAAGCCGCCGCCGGGAGAAACAAAATGCACGAGTTATCGTCGGACCAATCGGACACCTTAATGTGGTTCACCAGAGCGGGCGATGTGCTGTGGATTGCCGTTGCCGGCATGGTCGCAGGGACCGCCATGACCCTGGCGCCAGCGCATGCCGCATTGCCGCTCGTGCACTATCTCGCCTGCGCACTGGCATTTTTTTTGCTGCCTCCCGGGTGTCCTCTGCGTCCGGCACCCGGCACGCAGATCGGCATGTTGTGCATCGCGCTGGCAGTACGCTGGAGCGCCATCTGCGCCATCGCCGTACTGGCGACAGCGCCTATCCTGCTCGCCGGCGGCGTGCCATGGCGGGAGCTGGCGACCCTGTACGTGGCTGGCGCCACGGCGCTGTGTGCGTGGCGCCTGGTACTGATGGCCGCGATCGATCACCTGCATCGCTACGGTTTTCAGGTCAGGCGCGTGCTGATCGTAGGACAGGGACAGGTCGGGCGCGAAATGTACGCCCGCGCCCGTGCCCACGCCGGACAGCGCTACCACGTGGTGCGCACCTATTTCGACAATCCCGGTCCGGCAGGTGCTGAGCCGGCCTGTACGCCAGGGGCCGTCGAGTGCGACGAGATCCATCAGTTTGTGGTCGACCATCAGATTGACGAGGTGTGGATTGTTCTTCCGCTGAGCCCGCCCAGTTATCTGGCATTGCTGCACGCAACATTGCGCAACGCGCTGGTGGATGTGAAACTGATCCCGGAAACCTATAACATGGAAGCGTTGAGCAACAATGTGGTCAAGCTGCTCGGCTTCACCGCCATCGATCTGAACCGCCCGGGCGTCAGCGGCATCCGCGCCCTGACGAAAGACGTGCTCGACCGCCTGTTCGCCGCCGTGGTGCTGCTCGCCCTGTCGCCGCTGTTCGGCGCGATCGCTTTGGCAGTGATGGGCTCGTCACCCGGCCCCATCCTGTTTCGCCAGCGGCGCCTTGGCCTGAACGGCCGGCCCTTCTATCTGTACAAGTTCCGCAGCATGGTGCTGCACCAGGATGCGCCAACCGTCACGCAAGCGACGGCGCGCGACCCGCGCGTGACTGCGGTGGGGCGCTTCCTCCGGCGCACCAGCCTGGACGAGCTGCCACAGTTTTTTAACGTGCTGATGGGCGACATGTCGGTGGTCGGTCCGCGGCCGCACGCGCTCAGTCACAACGACGTGTACCGGAAGAAGCTGGACAATTACATGCTGCGTCACCGGGTAAAGCCGGGCATCACGGGGTGGGCCCAGATCAACGGCCTGCGGGGTGAAACGGATACCGATGAGAAGATGCGCTTGCGCGTGCAGTTCGATTTGCATTACATCAAACACTGGTCGCTGTGGCTGGACTTTAAAATCCTCGTCTGGACCGGATTACGCGGCTGGACAGGTCCGAATGCCCATTAGCCCGCGCCTTGCGGGCCGCTCACGTGCAGCCCGCCAGCGGTCCGCCCGGCATCCCGCTCCAGTGCGTGGGATGCCGGGCCGACGCGCCAGCGCTACGGCCTGACCGCGCCCACCGCCGAGGAAATCGCGCCCGGCAGCATCTGGCTGATGGTGCGATGCCAGTTGGCCAGGCGGGTGGGCGAGACAAACACCACGTCGCGGGCCTGCAGATCGAAGCCCTCGGCCAGGGCCATCGCGCCCGGCTCGCTGGCATCGAGACGAAACACCGATGCTTGACCCTCGTCGAGCTTGCGTACGACATAGATCCGGCTGGCGTCGCCGCTCAGGGGATTGACACCGCCCACCTCCCCCAGCGCTTCGTTGAGGGTGAGCCGGCCATCGCGCATGGTCAGCGCCCTCGGCGCGATGACTTCCCCGGTCAGAAACACTTTGCTTTCATCGCGCGAGACGGCCTTGAGGATGTCGCCGTGCACCAGCAGGAAGTTGGCTGGATCTATGCCGTCACGCAACAACTCGGGCAGATTGATGTCATACGTGATGCCCGCGCGCACCAGCTTGAAACGGCTTTGGTCGGCGTCGGGGTTCACGCCACCGGCGCGGTTGATGGCCTCGATCAGGCTCATGGGGATATCTGTAATGGCATGCAAACCTGGTGCACGCACCTGGCCGTCCACATAAATGCGCTTGCTGCGGTAGGCCTGCACCCGCAAGGTCACGATCGGATCCTTGATGTATTTTGCCAAGGCCGTGATCAGCCGCTTGCGTGCCTCCCCTTGCGTCAGCCCTTCCACCTTCAGGGCGCCTGCAAAGGGAAACTGGATCGTCCCGGTGTGATCAACCAGGAATCCTTGTGGCCCAGTCTCGCCGGCCGGATCGTGCAATGCCACACTGTCATCGGCCACCATGCCGTTGGTCAGTTCGGGATGGTTCCATACAACCACCGCCAGCATGTCGCCCTTGCCAATCGTGTAGGGTTCGGCTCGGGTCACCAGGCGACGCAGCGGGCTACCCGCTGGGTACGCGCCCCCGCGCCTGGCACGGGCAATCAGCGCCGCATCGATCGCTACCTCACGCAGGCGCATCCGGGCCGACGACACGCTGCCATCGGCGCCCGCTAACGGGGCGCCTTGCTCGTTCCCCGGCGCCGCACATCCCACCAGCAGCATGCCTGCCACCACACCTGAGGCCAGCCTTGCTGACCGAAACTGTCGATTCATCGTCATACCCTTCACGTCAATAGGTACGCGCTCGGGGCGGCCAGCACAGGCCAGCCTGCCCCACCACGGTTACGCGCGCTTGTTGTGAAAGGTAAAACATTTGCCTTGTACATGGTTGATAAAGCGCAAAGTAGCATGGAATGCAACGATTTCTCGGACCATTCCTCAACCAGTCCTGCGCGGCAGCGGCCCCAGACGCATCACTGGCCGGTTTTGAGCCATAACTGCTGGTCCGCCGGGGCACAGTTGGCCAGCACCAGATCGGCGCCGGCGAGCATGGATCCGGCTGCTACTGCCAGACACAGGCCGGAACGACGCTCCCGCAGTTGGACGTAGCCCGGTGCAGCGGCCAGTTGGGACCACTGCTGGTTGGCGCCGCCATGACAGCCCCAGGTCCCGGTCGCCGAACCGGGCACCGTGCTGTAGGCGTCGACACACAAGCCCGATCCCGTAGCGAGCACGCTGACATAGTCGCCCTCCAGCGCGGGCGCGAACTTCCAGGCGAAGGCAGTCGGGCCCTGTACGAGCGCGGCGGCGGAAGGACCCGCGTGCGCCAGACCCGCATACAGTCCGCTGCGTTTGTTTTGCAGCCGTACAATGTCGTCGGGCGCGGCCGTGACGGCGGCAACGCGCCAGCGCTGGGTAGCCGTCTGCGCGCAGCCAGCCAGTGTCAGTGCGGCCCCGGCGGTGGCGGCGCCCGGATAGGCCAGGCATAGTCCCGAACTGCGATTCGTCACGCGAAATACCTGCTCGGCCAAAGGGGAAAACAGCCAGTCCTGGTTGCTGCCACCATGGCACTCCCACGTACCGGCGACCGCGTTGCCGCTGGTCTGGTAAGCGTCCAGGCACAGGGTGCTTGCCGCTGCCAGCAATCGCACGTGCGCTGCATCGCCGCTGGCCTGCGCCGTAAAATGGACCGCGCCAGGATTTGCCCCCGCCGCGGTCAGGACGACGGGTGCTGCGGCGATGCTGCTGACGCCAGCGAGCAACGGCAGCCCATCCGCGGTGAGGGTGATGCGGGAACCCGGCTGCACCGTCGCCGGCGGCACCGTAGCGTCGCTGCGCCAGTCCACCCGCTTCCAGCGCTGGCGCAGGTCGGATCCGCAGGCCGCCAGCGTCAGCCCCGCTGCGCCGGGCGCTGTGCCCGCCGAGTTCTCGAGGCACATGCCGGTGCGGGAGTCAGCCATGCTGAACAGGTCGCCCCCGTGCCCGGCAAGCGTCCACTTTTGCTGGGCCGTGCCGTTGCAGTCCCACGTTCCCACCGGCGCACCTGGCGCGCTGCCATACGCATCCAGGCACAGGCCGGACGCGCGGGCGACAATGATGTTCTTGCCGGTTTCGCTCGACAGAAGAATGCGCCATGCATCGTTCTTGGCCAATCCCACGGACGGCGCCGCCTGAACAACGGGCGCCGGGCCGCTGGTGACCGCGCTCATGGTCTGGCCATTCGCCGCACTGACGAGCGAGGCGAGCCCGCGGTCGCTGCTGGCGTCGAACACGTTCGCGGTGAGCTTCTGCGCTACCGTGCTGGTGTAATCAAGCCGTGTGCCATTTGAAATATAGCCGTCCAGACCCCAAGCCCACTGCATCGTACCAGTGGCAAACACCTGTGCCGACGAGGGCGCCACGTAATAAGTCATCTCTCCATGCACGTCACCGGCAGGCGAGCGCGCCAGCACGACCGTATTTGGCGGGGAAATGCTATCTGCCCTGGCATTGATCTCATACCCCAGCAGGCCCGGCAGAACCGTCGAGGGCGTTGCGCCGGTGCCGTTGAACAGCCAGTGGGAAGCGTTCGACAGGTGCACATCGCCCTGCACCGGATCTTTGACGTACTGGCTGCCGATCAGCGCGGCCTCAGGACGGCCCAGATCGCGAAAGCGCCCCGTGGTCAGCGCCGGGTCGAACACAGGATCGCCTCCGTCCTTATAGATGACCATGGTTTTGTCCACTGGGCTGAGGCCGGAGCTGGCCTGTTCCAGCCGCATCTGCCAGTAAATCTCATTGGAGGTAAAGAATGCCAGGTTCACCCCTGATTGCACCAATTCGTTCAGCCCGTCCCACATTGGCCCGGTGTAGTACTCATCGTGTCCCATCAGCACGACCGCGCGGGACCGTTCCAGCCGCGCACGGCTCTGGTGCAAATCGATGTTGCTCACGTATTTGATGTCGTACCCCTGGCGCTCGATCCAGCGCACCAGGTTATAGTCGAAGCCAGCACTGGTAATGGGATACCCCTGCGCGACGGGCTGCACGTTCGTGATGAACTCTCCTGCCCCGGCGCCATAGGCGGCAGCAGCATTCCTGCTGGGCGCATAAGGTCGATTGAATGACACCCGTGTTGCCCGCCGCGCGCCGCTGGCGCAGACCCACTGATAATCGTGATCGAGGCAACCCGTGTACAGCGACTGGCCGCCCCAAAAATTATAAGCCTGGTAAGTCGTCACCGGGAGCTGGGCGATAAAATCGGCGGCGCGCGCATCGTCGCGCACGACAAAAATAATATAGCTGTCATACGCCCCGGCACCGTTGGTAGTGAGTTTGGCGAGGTATATGCCCGATGGCCACGGTGCGGGCGCACCCGCATCGCCGGATGCGGCGGGTATGTCGATCAGCGCGGTGGGCTGCCAGTTGCACTCCACGACACCCAGGGAATTCAGACACGGCGTGCGCTGCGCAACGCCGGGTACGTTGGCGATAGAACGCATCAAACGCGCACCACTGCCACTGTAATAGCCCATACGGAATATGTCGATGTTAAAGCTGGGCGCCACTGTATTGACGTACAGGACGATACGTCCGCCCTGATTGACACTGGTCACCGACGCGTAGCCCTCGATTTGTCCCAACCGCGCAGGATTGCGTAGAGGCCAGTTACTGCTTCCAGCTAAGTTATTCTCGGAACTTGTGGGAGTGGCAGATGCGCCAGCGCTGCATAAACATAACAGCAGCGCCCATAGTACGCTAAGCACCACGCCATTTCGGCACAGAATAAACGGCATACATTCTTTCAATTAGATGGCGAATAACAATATTTTAAATAGCACGGTGAGATCAATCGCGACCACTCAATTCTGCCACGAGCATTCCCACTAAAGTCTTCAATATTCGCGCCGACTGCCAGTATGCAGTTGATCTAGCGCAGAGCACACTCACGCTATCTATGTGGTGCTTTGGGAATATATCCACGGGCCAATTTATTTACTTGGCAGCATGGAAAACGACGATGATGCGGCCGGGTTTGTTTCATCTCAAGCTTGTGTCTAAAAGCTATTTCGCGAGATAAATTGAGTGAGAATATAAACCGTGTCTTTGCGCCATTCTGTGGCGCCACTGTACCAAACTGAAGTAATTCATTCTGTATTGAAGCTTTTTTTGCCTGGAGGGATTATGAATCTTATCAACCCGAGCGTGCAGGCTCTAAGCCGGCCTCAGCAAGCAGGTACGCAACCGCTGCAACGCCCTGCGCCAGACTTGTCTCCACCGGGCTCAGACACGGGTACCGCGCTGCCGGACGAATTGGGCGCAGTGCGCGAGTTTTACCGTTTTCGCGCGAGCTTGGCGCAATGGCGGGCGTTTCATGCGGTGATTGCCTGCGGCGGGTATGCGGGCGCCGCCGAGTTCCTGCACGTGACACAACCTGCCATCAGTTACTCGATCAGCAAGCTGGAACAACAGGTCGGGGTGCGCCTGCTCAAGCTCGACGGTCGCAAGGCCTACATCACAGACGCGGGACGCGCCCTGCTGGCCCGCTCGCAGGACCTGCTGCGACTGGCTGCCGAGCTGGAAGCCATGGCCATGGAACTCGCTTGACGGGGGGTACGCCCGCGCATCCGGCCCGGGGTAGCGGCGCGCCGCTGCGCGATGGTCCCCAATTATCAACCAATGTAACAAAATTCCGCTACAAAACTTGTAACAGCGTCACTGGGAAGCGTGGCGCCGTTTGGTCGAATATTGATCGTCAAACCAACGAAAACCCCTCAGTTTAGTTGTAAATACAACATAATATGCGAATCGTATAAGACTGGAATCGCTGTTATAAGGAATATCAATATCTCATCATGCTCGAGCGGCGAAGTAAAAATACCAAAACTCACCAATTCTGTTTAATATCCATTTTAACGGCGAGTTTTTGCTGCGGCGCACAATACGCCGCGATGGCAGGGCGCTGGCACTGGGCGATCCGTCAGCCCATCGGTAAGTCCCCGTGACGCACGGGACAACGTGTTCGAATGATGTTGGTGGCCACATACCGGCCGTTACCAGGAGAAGTGGTATGCCTATCTACTCTTACAGCGGCACGTTTGACCGCCGCAGTGCATTGAATTTTTACTTGTCGATGCTGGTCGACGTCAGCGTTTGCTATCGACGCCATTTTGGCGAAGCGGTCGCCCTGACTTTTATGGCCGACCAAGCCATTCCCGTGGAGATAGTGCAACGGGTGCTGGACGGGGAGACCCTGCGCCCGGCCATCGACGTGCGGGACCCACCCCGCGCGGAGACGCGCGCCGGGAACGCATGATCAGCCAGGGTGCGCCGTCGCACAACCGGGCGCCCGGGCCAGAAATCAGCCGATCACATCAATCCACGCGATGAATTGCTCTGCAACTGTGCACGGGCCGCGCAACGCGTAGTCACGTAACCCGGTGGGAGGATGTCCACGAATTGTCTGCCGCAGTACATTGAAGTCACATTTTGCGACTAACCTGTGGTTAAATTTCACATTTCCCTGTGCGACGCTATGACCTATCTCAAGCCCTCGGTGCTGGCGGATATTCCGCTCTATGTGCCAGCCCTGCTCGGCGCGGTGAGCAGTTTTTTGTTGTTTACGACCACGTTTGTCAGCGAACTGGATGACGAATCAGCTTCTTTCACGCGCCCTGCCCGGCTGCAGCAGATCCAGATCAATCGACGAATGGATGAACTGACCAGAATCGCTTTGCGCAGCAGCCGTGCGCTGTACTCGGTCAAGGATCTTCCCGCACGCCGTTATGAGACCGCGACCATACCGCTGCGCTACGATTTTCCCTTTATTTACGACGTATTCCGGGTCGCAGAACTGCCACATGCGCAGTCCACGTTGACGGTCAACCTTCGTGCAGAAGATCCGCTGAAGAAACCCGTGCCGTACCTGCGTGCCGGGTCGGGCCTGGTCGCCTCGGGCATGGCCGACCTCACGGTCGAAGACGATCCGACCCTTGTTGTCGATCCTGCTGCAGCGCGTGGCGCAACGATTTTCCGGGTGAATCTGGCGCAGATGGTCAAGTGGTTTGCCGATGGGTCATCGAACTCGACCGAACAGCATTATCCCGTCGAGCTCTACCGTGCCGCAGGACCGGTGCCTGGGCAACTGCTGTACCGGTCTGGCGCTGCCCCATCCAGCGCGGCGTGCCACAACTGGCCGCCCGGCTGCCGCGTGCACCGGATCAGTCAAACCCGGACATGGGCTGGCGAACCCTGGCACCTGACCATCAGCCGCAGCCCGGTCGGCTTTTGGGAAACGCACGCGGGATCCAGCGCGTTGCTGGCTCTGGGCTTGCTGGCCACAATGTTCGGTGTGGCGCTGCTTCACGCCCACCGTGAGCGCACCAAGTACGTCGTGCAGTTGGTCCAGATGCGGACCGGTGAGCTCAGGTCGCTGAACCAGATCTTGCTCAAAGACATAGATCAACGCAAACTCGCCGAGGACGAGTTGAACCGCTCCCGCACCCAGTTGCGCAGCTTGATCGATCACAATGCACGGGTCAAGGAAGATGAACGCAAGCGTATCGCGCGAGAATTGCATGACGACTTGGGACAGTCGCTGCTGGCGCTAAAAATGGATTTGTCGAGCATGCTGGCTGGCGCGCCGATCGTGCTCACGCGCGATCAGTTGACCATTGCACTGTCCCAGATCGATGGCACGCTGGCAGCCATGCGGCTCATCATTAATGAACTGCGTCCAGCAGTACTCGATTTGGGCCTGGATGCGGCAATCGAGTGGGAAGCAAAGAAATACAGCCGGCGCACGGGTATCCCCTGCGATTTGCGCCTGCTGGCGCCGGTCACACCCATCAATGACGAGATTTCCACAGCCCTGTACCGCATCGTGCAGGAGTCGCTTACCAACATCATGCGCCACGCCAATGCGACCTTGGTCAGCATCGACTTATTCGGTAAAGATAATTGGGTCTTCCTGAAAATCACCGATAACGGCGTCGGCATGCGATCGGATTCGCGCCGCAAGAGCCAGTCGTTCGGATTACTCGGGATGAGTGAGCGTATCTACACACTGGGCGGCGCCTTTGACGTCTCCAGTGTCGCTGGCGAGGGCACGACCTTGTCCATCGCCGTTCCCTGCGTGCCGCAGGGTTCAGAGAGCGCGGTGCATGGTCCCTGATGCGCTCCGCTGCGGCCTGACAGCAACCCTGCAATTGCACGCCCCACGCTGCTATCCGCCGGCGAGTAATTTCGCAACGATTCTCGCAGTCATTGACCAGGATTTGATAAAAATCAATGCTCAAGCAGTGCCAAAATGAAATCATGAAGTTACAAAAAATCTATTTCTTTAGAAGTTGAAGGAGACAGAAGGGCCCTCTTCCGCTATGGGACGAGGGCCCTTCCCGCAATAGCGCCGCGCACCATGAACAGCGCCTCCCGCGCTGGCCACGCAGGCAGCGGGGGATAGCGCGATCCAGTGACAACAGGTGTTCAGGTCACGGCTCAGCGCCACGCACGGCTGGCAGCGGGCAGCAGCATTGAGGAGGTGGAGAGCTCATGATCATGGTTTCAAATGATTTCCTGCCAGGCAGATGTGCTGCGCGTACAACTGTTTGCATCGTGGGTGCCGGACCGGCTGGTATTACGGTCGCATTAGAGCTGGATGGAATGGGCTTTGACGTCTTGCTGCTCGAGGCCGGGGGCTTTGACACGGATGCACAAGTCGATACTGACTACCTCGGCGCGGCGGACCGCCCCCACGCGCCACCTGACCAGTTTCGCCGGGCGCGACTGGGTGGGACGTCTGGCATATGGGGCGGACGTTGCGTGCCGCTCGATCCCATCGATTTCGAGCAGCGGGATTATATTGCCAAGAGCGGATGGCCGATTGCTTACCAGGAAGTGGCGCGCTTCTATCCGAAAGCAATGCTTTACTGCGATGCAGGCCATGCGAATTTTTCAGTATCGGAATCACTGCGCAGGGCAGCGCCGACAATCGAGGGCCTGGAGGCGAATACGACCCTACGCGCGGACCGCATAGAGCGCTACAGCCGTCCAACCGATTTTGGCATACGCTACCGAAAACGGCTGATACGCTCGCGCAATATCACGGTGCTACTGTACGCACGCTGCGTCGGGTTGCTTCGCGGACCGGCATCGGATCGGATTCGATCGCTCGAAATGGTCGACCGTGCCGGACGCCGTGTGCTGATCCACGCTGATGCGGTCGTACTGGCCGCCGGCGGCATCGAAGTGACCCGACTGCTGTTGAATTCCGATCCTCGCGGCGTGGGACTGGGGAATAGTCACGATCAACTGGGCCGCTATTATGCCTGTCACGTTGAAAATATCTGCGCGCGCGTCGTTCCGTCCCAGGCCGGCACCCCGTTCTTTTTCGAGAAAACCATCGATGGCATCTATGCACGGCGAAAGCTGCAGTTTACCGACGTCGCACAGCGGCATCATCGCTTACTGAACAGCGCCTTTCGTCTGCATTTTCCATCCTATGCCGACGCCCGCCATGGCAGTGCCATCATGTCGGCGATCTTTATGGCCAAGACGGCTTTGGTCCCGGAGCATGCCAGCATTTTGCGCCACGGCTCGGTCGACAATGTCGTCTCACCACCGGCCGCGCATCTCTGGAATATTGCCGGCGATATTCCGCAAGTGCTGCGCTTCGGCTTGCAGATGCTATTCCTCAGGCGGCTGGCAAGGCGCAAAATACCGTACACCCTGGTACCGAATGCCGACGGTAGCTTCCCGGTCGAATTTAACTGCGAACAGACGCCGTTAGCGCACAGCCGTGTCTCCCTGAGCCATGAAATGGATCGCCATAACCTGCGCCGCGTGAAGGTCGAGTGGCGGGTCTGTCAAGACGATATCGATGCTGCCTACCGTGGTTTCCTGGTGCTGGGTCGCGCCCTCCATGAGCACTCCCGTTGCCGGCTTGAGTTTGATAACACTGCACTGCGCGCCCGCCTGGCGCAATCGGTGCCCCTGGGCGGTCACCATCTCGGTACCGCGCGCATGGCAGCCACCTCCCGCGATGGCGTCGTTGACCGCAACTGCGCACTGTTTGAAGTGCCCAATCTGTACCTTGCCAGTGCAGCGGTTTTCCCTACCAGTGGACACGCCAATCCAACACTGACTATCGTTGCACTGGCAATCCGCCTGGCCTCGCACCTGACGGCGAGCTATCGTCCATCCTGACTGCGTGCTGGCTGCGGCAATTGCTGCTGCACTGAGGTGGTAGCGATACGGGTGATAGGCCCATCATGACGTGCGGGCACGTTGCACTTCGGAGATCGCCTGATCACCTTTGCGCATTGCCACCCCCATGCGAAAGCGTTTGCGGCGGTCACCAAGCACGTGACGCAACTGGGTTGTGGACAGTCCCGAAACCTCATGCATCCGTATCAATATTGCTCCACCCACGGAGAGACGATTGTGACGGATCTTGCTCAGGATTGAACTGTTGATTTCCAACAGATCGGCCAGTTCCCGATCGGTTTTCGCCTTCATGATACGTCGCAGTTCGTTGAGTAAATGGGCGGGGGAATAGTCAACAGCCTCGGTTGCACGAGAACTCATATCCATATTGATTCCTATCGCATGCTGGGTCGGTAGCGCTGATTAACGGGGGGCGCCGGGAGGAATGAACAGAGTAGAGGCTGTCGGATGCGCTGGCTTGACAATGATCAACCAGGCTTGATCATTACCGATGCTGCTCCCGGGGCGATGGTCCTTACGCTCCCATGGTCGGCATGGAAGCGCATACCCATTTTCTAGCGCCGCAGTGGCGCAGTAAGCGCTTGAGCGCGCAGTCGCTCGCGTAACCGCTTTTCCGATCGATCGGCAAGCCAGCGTTGCCAGCGCAGGTGTATCAAAAGCAAACGCATACAGCCTCCTTATCTTCCATCGAATGGTGTCGAATCAGTCAAGGTTCAAGCGACACGACCGGGCGACGCTGCCCGTTGCCTCCATATCGAGCCGGCCGGTACGCGCATGGTGTAGTGACAATGCTATTGCAGCGCACAAGAGACGGTCAACTACTCTTTGCCCGATTTCAAAATATCAGAATTTTCCTAACGCTTACGAACGCGGGAGCCGGTAGGCCTGGAAAAGGGTGCAAGGAGATATCGATGCGGTGTCGATGATTCAACGCGACTGGTTTCCTGACGGGCCCTGAGCACGGCCGGATTTGGACGATTTCCTCACCCCGTTAGTTACTATTGCATTGTCGGGTGGCGCGAATGGTTTCAGAATAAGCGCATTTGGGAACACGGCGGCGGGTATCTTCTATGCAGCACTTCTACAACAGGGCACTCATCGGCCTCGGTCTCCTTCTGACGCTCAGCACGCTGACCGCGTACGTCTGCTATCAGCGCAGCTATCTCCACCTGCCACTATTGCCCGCCGCAGAAAGCCAGTTGCTCTGGCGCGCTGCGATTAGTTCCGACGCCACCGAAGGCGGCACCTCGACCATCGCATTAAAGGAAGCCCGCTCGCGCCTGCGCTTCGACTTCACCGTCGCGCCCACAGGCGCCTATCCGTTTGCGGGCGCGGCCCTGCATTTTCTGGGTCGGGATGGCAAACCGACGCTGGTCGATCTCTCCCAATTTTCCGCGATGTCATTGACCAGTCGTTGCGCTCCCGCTAATACGCTGGCACTGAGCATCCCCAGCTTCGACCCGCAGGTCTCCGTGCAGGACAATCTGCTCACCTACCGCCCCTCCAGCGCTTTTTTTTCATGCGACGCACGCGGCTCGCGTGTCGAACTGGACCTGACACGGCTGGAAACGCCGCAATGGTGGTTCGAAATGTTCAAGCTGAATCTGTCGGAACAGGCCTATCGTCTCGACCGGGTGCCGAAAATCGGATTCGGCAGCACCGTGCAAAGCCGCAGATCGATCCCGTCCTCGGTCGAACTGTCCGAGATAACCTTGCACGGCCGCGATCTGCGCTATCTCTACGGACTTGCGGCGTTTCTGCTGGCGGCGTGGGGCGCTTATGCAATCTGGTTTTTCCGCCGGCATAGCCAGGCTTTGGTCGGCGATCTGCGAAATAAGCTTGTGCAGGACCGGCCATTGATCGCTTACCAGCAATTGTCGCTGGAACCGCATCGGGACAAGGAAAAGGCTAACGTTCTACAATTAATCGCCAGCGCGTATGCCGACGCCGATCTGGATCTCGACTCGGTAGTGGCGCGAACCGGGGTCAACCGCAATAAAATTAACGACATTCTCAAATCGGAACTGGGCTATACATTCAGCGCTTACATTAATAAACTGCGCCTGACGGAAGCGGCGCGGCTGCTGGCCGACAGCGCCGGCGCGCAGGTGGCCGAAATCGCTTACACGGTCGGCTATAAGAACGTTTCTTATTTTAATAAACTGTTCAAGCAGGAATACAACTGCACGCCAAAGACGTTCAGGACAATCTGTGGAAAATAGCAAAGGGCAGGCGCCGGGACGCGCCAGCGCCGCTTCCCCGGGCCAGCGCAGAATCCGCACTAGCAATCCCATGCAAACTTGTACAACTATCGGCATTCTGCCCGCGATTGCCGCTGCGCTCCTTTTCCTTAGGTGCTGAACCGGTTATGCTCACCAGCGCTTCAGCGCTTTTAATAACTCACCTAAAGAGACATGCATAAGTATGAAAACAATCCTGACATTAATAATCAGCGGAATGCTGCTGTTACCGCTTCACGGAAAAGCACAGAACCGCGTCGTCGATGTGAATATCAATGAGGTACAAGGCAAGCTGAATCAAACCTTCAAATTCTCGGTCGGTGCGGGACGCGCCAATGAAGGATTGCGCGCCGACTGGCAGCAGCAGCTGGCCCAGATTAAAAAGGACGCGGATTTCAAATATATCCGCATGCATGGTCTGCTCAGTGACGACATGGGGGTGTACCGCGTCGATGCGCAGGGAAAAGAGCAATACAACTTTCAATATATCGACGCGCTTTACGATTATCTGCTGAGCATTAACGTCAAGCCCTTTGTCGAATTGGGCTTCATGCCGGCGGCTATGGCCAGCGGCAATAAAACCATCTTCTGGTGGAAAGGCAATGTCACCCCGCCCGCCAGTTATGAGAAATGGGGCAGATTGGTCACCGCCCTGACGCGGCACTGGACCGAGCGCTATGGCGCAGCCGAAGTGGCGACCTGGTATTTCGAGGTATGGAACGAACCGAATCTGGCCGATTTCTTCAGCGGCTCGCAAGCCGACTATTTCAAACTGTACGACCATGCCGCGCGCGCCATCAAGGCGGTCGACCCGCGTTATAAAGTGGGCGGACCGGCCACGGCGGGCGCCGCCTGGATACCTGAAATGATCGCCTATTGCGTGGCGAACAAGGTGCCGCTGGACTTCGTCAGCACCCACACCTATGGCGTCAATCAGGGGTTCCTGGACGAATACGGCAGCACCGGCACGGTACTGAGCAAGGACCAAAGCGCCGTCAGCGGCGACGTGCTGAGGAACCGCAAGGAGATCGCCGCCTCGGCCATGCCCAATCTGGAACTGCACTACACGGAATGGAGTTCGTCGTACACGCCGGCCGATCCGACCCATGACAGCTATCACCAGGCCGCCTATATCCTGCAAAAACTCAAGCAGGTCGGCAACGCGGCACAGTCGATGTCGTACTGGGTGTTTACCGATATTTTCGAGGAACCCGGTCCGCGCATGGAAGCCTTCCACGGCGGCTTTGGCCTGATGAATACCCAGGGCATCAAAAAGCCCGCCTACTTCGCCTATCAGTACATGAATGCACTGGGGGCCACCGAACTGAAAAATGCCGATGCGCGCTCGTTCGCCACCAAGGATGGCAAGGGCAATGTGCAGTTGCTGCTGTGGGATTACACCCATACGCTGCCGGAGGGAATCAACAACCAGCAATACTTCATCAAGGATCTGCCGCCCAAGGCCAAGGGCGCGGTGCAGGTGCGTGTGGCCGGTCTCAAGAAAGGCCGCTACACCCTCAGCATCTCGCAAGTGGGCTACCGCCGCAACGATGCCTACACCGCCTTCATCGGCATGGGCTCGCCCACGCAACTGACCCGCGCCCAGGTGAGCAAGTTGAACGCCGAATCGACCGGCAAACCGGCCGAACAGCGCCGCGTCGATGTCGACCAGCAAGGCCGCTTCAGCATCAGCCTGCCGATGCGGGAAAACGATGTATATCTGCTGACGCTGGCGGCGGCGCGCTAGCCGCTGTGGCGCATGCCGGGCTTGTTGCGATTGTCGCGCAAGTGCGGCTGGTTGCGCGGGCTATATTGAGTGCGCTTGTTACGCGTGTTACGCACGTTACGCCTGTTGCGTGGATCACGCGAAGAGCACAACTTCGCGCTGAAAACCTTGCGCAAGCGCACATCGTAAGCAGGTCCGGTCCCACTCGCCCCCACGGGTACGCTCCTTCCAGTATATTGTGACTGATTCCATCGGTAACGGTCAGCTTGAGGGAGCCCTTCTTGATTCACATCCGCGTTGACCGCCTGCAAAGCGTGTTTGCCGCACTCATCATCGTGGGCTCCGGCGTGCTGATCGGCACGGCGCTGTATTTCGCGCGGAGCGAAAGCGTCACCGCCGGGACCACGCTGACGCGCTCGATTCTCACCGTGATGGCTGAGCAAACCTCGCGCACGGTGCAGGTGGCCGATCAAAAAATGCAGCGCGTCGCCGAAGAACTGGCGCCGCTGGGTCAAAGCGGCGCCATCGGTCTGCGCTCGACCGATGCGTTGTTGCGTCAGCACCTGGTGGGCATGCCGTTCGTGCGCGCACTGTGGGTGCTGGACGCGAACGGGCGCATCATCGCCGACTCCGATCAGGGCAATATCGGCGTCAGCCTGGCCGACCGCGAATACTTCGCCGTCTACACCGCCAACGCCCGCCTGGGATTTTTCTTGGGCGCGCCGGTGCGCAGCCGCAGCACCGGCACCTGGCTCATCAGCGCAGCCTATCCGCTGCGCGACCTGGACGGCACGCTGATCGGGGTGCTCGCCGCCGCCATCGAGCCGCCGTACTTCGAAAAGCTGTGGGGCGCGATCGACCTCGGCCCCGACGGCGCCATCGACCTGTATCGCCAGGACGGCACGCTGATGGCGTCCTCCAGCTCGCCGCGCGCGCCCATCGGCAAGCGCACCACCGATGCCGCGATCCTGGCCAGCGTGCACGCCGCGGCCGGCCGCGCGCCGCCGGCGGGCGCGGACAACGGTGCGCGCATGATCCTGGCGCAGCACTTGTCCGCCTATCCCCAACTGACCCTGGTCACCCAGCGCTCCTGGCACGCGCTGCTGGCCCCGTGGCGCCAGTTCAGCCTGCTGGCAGGCGGGCTGTGGCTGTTCGCCAGCTTGGTGGCGCTGTACCTGTACCGGGTGCTGCGCACCAGCTGGCGCCAGCGCTCCGAAGCAATCGCCGCCCTGACCTCGTCCGAGGCCAAATTTTCCGCCGCCTTCCAGGCCAGTCCCGACGCCATCGTGCTTACGCGTGCGGCCGACGGGCGCTTCGTGGAAGTGAGCGAGTCGGTGTTTCGCATCACCGGCTACACGCGCGAACAGCTGATCGGCAACTCCAGCGAGCAGTTCGACATCTGGCACGACCACGCCGACCGCAGGCTGTACGCGGGCCTGCTCAAAACTGCGGGACGCGTGAGCAACATGGAGGCGCAGTTCAGGATGCACTCCGGCGAAGTGCGCACCGGCCAGATTTCCGGTGAACTGATCGACGTCGGCGGCGAGCCGCACTTTTTGGGCATCATCCGCGACATCACCGACGTCAAGCGCAAGGAAGCGCTGATCTGGGAGCAGGCCCACGTCGACTCGCTCACCCGGCTGCCCAACCGCGCCATGTTCGTTGAAACCCTGCTGGCCACCATCGCCGAAGCGCGCAGCGCCAAGGGCAGCTTCAGCCTGTGGATGATCGACCTGGATGAATTCAAGGAGGTCAACGACACGCTGGGCCACGAGAAAGGCGACCAGCTGCTCATGGCCGTGGCGGCGCGGCTGATCGCCGCCGTGCCGGCCGGCGCCACCGTGGCCCGGCTGGGCGGCGACGAATTCGCCATCATCCTGCCCGAACCCCTGGCGCTGCCGATCGACCAGTTGCTCCAGCGCGTCATTCACGATATCAGTTCGCCCTTCATGCTGGAACTGGACCGGGTATTCGTTTCGGCCAGCGTGGGCGTGGCCCGCTATCCCGACGCCGGCACCTCGATCGTGGAACTGCTGCGCCACGCCGACCAGGCCATGTACGCGGCCAAGCACGCGGGGCGCAACCGCTACTGCCACTTCCACCAGGGTTTGCATGACACGGCGCTGCAGCGCGCTTCGCTGGTGAGCGACCTGCGCAGCGCGCTGGCCGGCAATCAGTTCGACCTGTACTACCAGCCGATCCTGTCGATGGCCAGCGGCCGCGTGGGCAAGGCCGAGGCGCTGATACGCTGGAACCATCCGCTGCGCGGCGCCATCAGCCCGGCCGAATTCATCCCGCTGGCCGAGTCAAGTGGCCTGATCCTCGACATGGGTGAATGGGTGTTCGAGCAAGCCCTGGCGCAGGTGCGGCGCATTCACGCCCACTTCGACCCGGCCTTCCAGATCAGTATCAACGTCTCGCCGGTGCAGATTCACGGCGACCCGGCCCTGCCGGCACGCTGGATACGCCGCCTGCGCGAGAGCGGCGTGGCGCCGCACGGTATTGTCGTGGAAATCACCGAAGGGGTGCTGCTGGATCTGACGCGCGGCGCCACCGACACGCTGACCACCTTCACCGAGGCGGGCGTGGCCATCGCGCTGGACGACTTCGGCACCGGCTACTCGTCGCTGGCCTACCTGCGCAAATTCCACATCGATTACCTGAAGATCGACCGCGCCTTCGTGCGCAATATCGAAAGCACGCCGGACGACCTGGCCCTGTGCGAAGCCATCGCGGCGATGGCGCACAAGCTGGGCATGAGCGTGATCGTCGAGGGCATCGAGACCCAGGGCCAGATGGACCTGACCACGGCCATGCAGTGCGAGTTCGGCCAGGGCTTCCTGTTTTCCAAGGCGCTGCCCGCGCGCGAATTCGAGCGGGTGTTCCAGCACGAGCTGGCCAGCCCCGATGTATCGTAGGCGGCGCATCGGCCCCGGTGACGGACTGCTTATGGCCTGCTTATGGCCTGCTTATGGCCTGCTTATGGCGTACTTACGGACTTCAGCCTATTCGTCCCGCAAGACGAATCGGTTACAACTTATTTATCTTCCTGCGCGTGCCGACTATCGTTACAATTGCGATAACAAAGGCCAGCATGCGACGTGTACCGATCGAAGAGATATTCAAGGCGACCGAGGAACGCTTGAGGGGCTTGATCCTCAGGGGAATCGATGGCGACGAGGCTGCCTACCGCGACTTCCTGCGCTTCACCGCACCCTATCTGCGCGCCTATCTGCGCCGCCGCATGGGCCGTTGGCCCGACGAGGTCGAAGACCTGGTGCAGGAAGCGCTGCTGGCCATTCATAATCAGCGCCACACGTACGACCGGCATGCGCCGCTGACCTCGTGGATGTATGCGATCACCAAATACAAACTGATCGACTGGCTGCGCCGTCATGCGCGCCACGAGGGCATGACCGACCCGTTCGGTGACGAACACGAATTGTTCTCCAGCGCGGACATGGACGCGGCCGAAGCGGGACGCGACCTGGACAAGGTGCTGACGCTGTTGCCGCAGCAGCAGCGCGCGGCCATCCGCCACACCAAGCTGGATGGCCTGTCGGTACGCGAGGCCGCCGATGCAATGCAGATCTCGGAATCGAGCGTCAAGGTGGCGGTTCACCGGGGCCTGAAAGCGCTGGCGCAGAAACTACGGCAAACTTATGGACACTGACGATTTCATCACCCTGCTGGCGCGTGGCGCCCAGACCCAGGCGCGTGCCCGCGCCACCCCGGCGTGGATACCGGTGGGCCTGGCCGCCGCACTGAGCACGCTGCTCATGGCCAGCGTCTTTGGCATCAACGCCAACCTGATGCTGCTGGCGGCCACTCCGCTGTTCTGGGTCAAGCTGGCGTTCGTGACCATGCTGGCCGTGACGGGCTGGCGCATGCTGGTGGTGGCCTCGATTCCGGGGGCGCGCTTCGGCGCGTTGCCGTATCTGTTGATAGCGGCCGCAGCATTCATCGCCGTGGCCGCAGCCGTCACGCTGGCCGGTGCGGGCGACGGCGCGCGCGCCGTGCAAGTCTGGGGCGCGACCTGGCGCACCTGCCCCTTCATCATCGCCCTGCTCGCACTGCCGCTGTTCGCCGCCATGCTGCACACGCTGCGCGAGCGCGCCCCCACGCGCCTGACGCTGGGCGGGGCGATCGCCGGTTTCACCTCGGGTGCGATGGCGGCCACGCTGTATTGTCTGCACTGCCCCGAAATGGCGCCCGGTTTCGTGGCGGTCTGGTATGTGCTGGGCATGCTCATTCCGACCGTCGCCGGTGCCCTGCTCGGCCGCGTCGTGCTGGCCTGGTGATTCCGCGCCGGGGGCACGCGCAAAGCGTGCCATTCGGCTGTGCAGCGAAGCGACCGATCGAACCGCACAGGCACGCCCTTCCCCAAAAAAGAATTTTAAAAGTTCAGTAACCAAATCGGCATCGTTGGCGAATTCCCTAGCGTTGCATCCGACGCCTTGTCTGCGGACAGCTCTTCGTGCACGCCATGTACTGCCACCCTGCCGCTGTTGGCAACCACACCTTCTAAGGAATATATGAACAAAATTACCGCTGCCTTGCTGTCCTGCCTGCTCGCCTCCGGCGCCGCCATGGCCCAGGACAGCATGAAGAAAGACCCGATGGTCAAGGACACCATGGCTATGAAAAAAGACCCCATGAAGAAAGACCACATGGAGACGGATGGCATGGCCAAAGACAAAATGGCTCATGACATGAAGAAGGACGGGATGAAGAAGGACGGCATGAAGAAGGATGGCATGAAGAAGGACGGCATGAATAAGGGCGACATGAAAAAAGATGCCATGGAAAAGCCCATGCATTAATGCGGCGCTGCGGCGCGCCGGCCAGCGGTCGCGCGCGTCCAGTTGCTCCGTCGTTCCCTCTGTCCGTTTCCCCCATCACTTTAGAAAGCGCCATGATCATGACAACCTCGAACCGCACCGCCAAGTGCAGCGCGCAATCCGTCACCAGCACCCGTGCGGCCCTGCGCGCCGCCTTGTGCATCAGTGCCGCCATGCTGTCGCTGCCCAGCATTGCCTTTACCGACGAAACTGAAGGCGGCAACGATGGCCGCGCCAGCGAACTATCGGTCAGCGTCACCAACCTGACCCGCGGCACCTGGTTCGCACCGATCCTCGTCGCCGCCCACCCGGCCGGGTTCAAGGGCTTCGCCGAAGGCCAGCCTGCCACCGCTGAACTGCAGGCCCTTGCCGAAATCGGCGACATCGCGCCGCTGGCCGGCAAGCTGCCGGGCGGCTCGGCGGCCGTGCTCAACCCGGCCGGGGGCGCCCTCAAGCCGGGAGGTACCGTCACGACGAAGCGCTTCAGCGGCGGCAAGCACTCGTCCAACACGCGCCTGTCGGTCTTCGCCATGCTGGTGCCGACCAACGACGGCTTCATTGGCCTGAACGCCATCGAGATTCCGAAAACGCCCGGCACCTACGTCTACACCGTGGCTGGCTACGATGCGGGCACCGAGGCGAACAACGAAGCCAGGCAGCAGGCCGACGGCGTCGACCAGCCCGGCCTGATCTTCCCGCCCTTCCTCAACGACGCCAGTGGCCACCTGTCCACCAGCATCAATCCGGCAGCGCCCGGTTTCACCCAGGCCGCCAAGGAAGGCTTTGTGCACATCCACCGCGGCGTTGTCGGCAGCGACGCCAACGGCCCGAGCGCGCTTGATGTCACCGCCTACCGCTGGCTCAACCCGGTAGCCCGCGTCACCGTCACCGTCAGATAGGGGCACGCCATCCGGCATTCTTTCAAGGGTACGCTGACAGTGCCTGATTGAGCGCTTGCTTCGACTGCAGCCGCAGCAAGTTAGCCCTGGCTAGCCCGGCGCCGCGTTGGCATGGGTGGGCGCGGCGTCGACGTAGGCTTCGATGAATTCGGCCGGCATGCGGCGCACCCGCCCGCTGCTCATCTCGATGCACACCAGGTCCCAGCGCCCGCGCAGCACGGTGGCGCCATCATGGTCGCGGATCAGCTGAAAGCGCCGCTCCATGGCCACCTTGCCGTCGCCGCCCACCAGCCAGGTGGCCAGGGTCAGGCGCTCACCGACCGCGGTCGGCAGAATGTAAGCGTATTCGCCGCGCCGGATCGCCATGGCCCGGTCCAGGCGCCGGTAGTCGTCAATGGTCAGTCCCAGCACATGCGAGTGGGCCCAGCCAATCTGCTCGCACCAGCGCACGTACACGGCGTTGTTGGTGTGGTTCAGCGCATCGATGTCCTCGGGTTGAGGCGTGATCGTCAGTACGAATGGCGTTGGATAGTCCCAGTTCAAATCAATCCTCAATGGTCGCACCGTAAATACCAGCCACCCAAACACCCGGATTGGAAATTGCGAAATTCACCAACCGGCATAGCGATTATTTCCATCGCGGCGACCGGGCATGGTTCAAGCTGGCGTGGTCTGCTAAGCTGATTTTACTGCATCGAATGAGACAGGCCCGCGGCTGAGAGACCGCGTGGATAAAAATAACCGACCGGGCGACCTCGGCCAGCTTCGCGCTGCCCTCGTCATAACGGCACCGGGCACGCAAGGTGCTCCAGCACGCGCCCTCGTGGCGCGCGGTACATAACAATCCGATTGAGGCAACCATGTTCAAGCTCCCCCAGGGCGCCGCGCGCAGTCGCGCCGCCGCCCATTCCATGTCACGTTCACCCGCGCGGCGCGCGGCATATGCGCTGATTCCCCCGCTCGCACTAACCTTGCTGGCTGCCTGCCAGAGCGCGCCTGTGGCCACCAGTGCCGCCGCCAAGGCTCCCTGGGTGGCCGACCTGGGCGACGGCCGCTACCAGAATCCCATCCTGCACGCCGACTACTCCGACCCGGATGCCATCCGCGTCGGCGACACCTACTACATGACCTCGTCGAGCTTCAACAGCGTGCCCGGACTGCCGCTGCTGACCTCCACCGACATGGTCAACTGGGAGCTGGTCGGCCACGCCCTGCCCCAGCTGGCGCCGGCCGAACGCTATGTGACCGCGCGCCACGGCGAAGGCGTATGGGCGCCCAGCCTGCGCCATCACGACGGCAAATTCTGGATCTTCTATCCCGACCCGGACGTGGGCATCTTCGTCATCAGCGCCACCAGCTTCACCGGCCCGTGGAGCAAACCGCACCTGATACTGCCCGGTAAAGGCATCATCGATCCAACCCCGCTGTGGGACGACGACGGCAAGGCTTACCTGCTGCATGGCTGGGCCAAGAGCCGCGCCGGCATCAACAACATGCTGACCTTGCGCGCCATGGCGCCGGACGGCAGCGCCCTGCTCGATCAGGCCGGCCCGAATCAGGTTGTCATCGACGGCAACAAGCTGCCCGGCTACCGCACCCTGGAGGGCCCCAAGTTTTACAAGGCCAACGGCTGGTACTACGTGTTCGCCCCGGCCGGCGGCGTCGAACATGGCTGGCAGTCGGTATTCCGCTCGCGCAGCGTCAAGGGCCCCTACGAAGCGCGCATCGTGCTCGAACAGGGCGACACCGTCATCAACGGTCCGCACCAGGGCGCATGGGTGCGCGCGCAGGACGGCAAGGACTGGTTCATGCACTTCCAGGACCGTGGCGCCTACGGCCGGGTGGTCCATCTGCAGCCGATGCGCTGGGTCGACGACTGGCCCATCATGGGCGTGGCCGGACCCAAGCCGGGCGTCGGCAATCCCGTGCTCACGCATATCAAACCGGTGGCCGGCAGTCCGGTCAAGGTGCCGGCCACCAGCGACGAATTCGACGGTGCTCGCCTTGGCCTGCAATGGCAATACAACGCCAACAGCCAGCCGGGCTGGCATGCGCTCGACGCGCGTCCGGGCTGGCTGCGCCTGAATACCCAGAGCGCCGCCGGCGCCACGGAGCCAGTGCGCAAGGCGCCGTCGATCCTGGCGCAAAAGCTGCCCGCGCCGTCGTTCGTGGTCAACACCAAGGTGGAACTGCGCAATGCCGCCGATGGCGACCGCGCCGGCCTGATCGTCAACGCTATGCAGAACGCCTGGCTGGGCCTGCGCCAGCGCGGCGCCGCCACGGAGCTGGTGTACGGCACCTGTACCCCGGCCTCCGAACGCTGCACCGAGACTTCGACCGTGGTGCTGCCATCGGTACAGCCTTCCCTGCACCTGCGCATGACCATGCGCGAAGGCGCCATTGCGCGCTTCGCCTACAGCACCGACGGCGTTGCCTTCACCGAGGTCGGCCAGCCGTTCACGGTCAGCAAGGGGCGCTGGGTCGGGGCCCAGATCGGCCTGTTCAGCGTGCGCGATCAGGCTGGCCAGCCCGGCTCCAGCCTGGATGTCGACTACTTCCGCGTGACGGCGCAATGAGCGCCGTCGATCAAGGCCGGCGCGCCGTCCTGCGGGCAGGCGCGGCCGGCGCCCTGCTGACCACCGGCGCGTGCGCGACCGCCCCCACAGCCGACCCGTGGAGTCGCGCCGACTCCATCCTGGCGCGCTTCGCCACGCCGCTGCGCTTTCGCGACCAAGACTTTGTCGTGACCGCCTTTGGCGCCGCACCCTGCAAGCTACGCCAGGTCAAGGTCAGCGGCCACGGTGTGACCACCAGCCAGTCCACGCCGGTGGCCGGTTCGCCCGACTGCCACCGCGCCATCGCCGATGCGATTGCCGCCTGCAGCAAGGCCGGCGGCGGCCGCGTGCTGATCCCCACCGGCAGCTGGTACTGCGCCGGCCCCATCGTGCTGCGCTCGAACGTGCACGTGCACCTGGCCGCAGGCGCGCAGGTTTACTTCAGCGCCGACCCGCGCGACTATGCCCGCCACGGCGACATTGACTGCGGCAAGAACGGCATGCTGGTGCACTCGCGCTGGCAGGGCAACGACGTGCTCAATTTCTCGCCGCTGGTGTACGCCAAGGGCCAGACCAATATCGCGATCACCGGCGCCGACTGGACCAGCATCCTTGATGGCCAGGGCGGGATACGGCCGAACGATGGCAGTGAAAGCTGGTGGGAATGGACCGCCAAGGGCCGCACCGCGCTGCCCTCGGCCGCTGTCGCCAACCCGCTCAATGCAGCACTGGCCACGGTCGCGCCCCATCTGAGTACCGACCAGCGCGAGATGATCCACCGCACCCGGGGCGACTGGCGCGGCGACTCGCGCTACCTGCCCGCGCTGTCGGAAGCGGACGTGCCGCTGGCGCGCCGCATCTTCGGCCTCGGCCACTATCTGCGCCCCTGCATGATCGAATTCATCGAGTGCACCGACGTGCTGATGCAGGGTTACCAGATCACCGGCTCGCCGTTCTGGCTGCACCATCCGGTCAGCTCGCGCAATGTGCGCATCAGCAAAGTGCGCATGGACAGCATGGGGCCGAACAACGACGGCTTCGATCCGGAGTCGTGCGACACGGTGCTGGTGGACCAGTGCGTGTTCAACACGGGCGACGATTGCATCGCCATCAAGGCCGGCAAGAACCGCGACGTACGCGAAGGCCCCACCCGCAATGTGCTGATTCAGGACTGCGTCATGAACAGCGGCCATGGCGGCGTCACGCTGGGCAGCGAGATGGCCGCCGGGATCGAACACGTGTACGCCCAGCGTATCGAGTTCCGCAACATCCATTGGGCCAGCGATCCTCTCGGCACGGCGATCCGCTTAAAAACCAACATGAACCGCGGCGGCTTCTTGCGCCACCTGTACGCGCGCGACCTGACGGTGCCCAATGGGGTCAAGACCACGGCCGGCTATTACGCCCCGGTGGCCGGCTCCAGGGTGCCGGCGCGCGCGGCGTCGACCGGCGGCGGCGCCGTGATCACCATCGATTGCGACTATGCCAAGATGGACGACGGCGTGCGTACCCGCCCGCCCAGCATCTCGGACATCCACATTTCCAACCTCAAGGTCGGCAACGTGACCATGGCCGATGGGGCGTTCTCGTGCTACCAGGCGATCGCCATCCTGGGACCGGTGGCCGACAGCTTCAACGGCCAGGCCGGCACGCCGATTCTGCCGGTGACCCGGGTCACCATCACCGACTGCGACTTCGGCACGCCGCGCGCACCGACCCCATGGTTCCTGCACAATGTGCAGGGCTTACAATTAAAGAACGTACAGGCCGGCGGCAAGACCGTCACGACCGAGCTGTCCGCCTGATACCGATTCACGGAGACGATATGTCACACGATCCAAACCAGGCACACCAGCCTGATCACCCTGAAGCCCGCGCGCGCCGCCGCTTCATGCACACCATCGCCGGCGGCGCCCTGGCGCTGTCGGTTCCCATCGGCGCGCGCGCCGCCGCCAGCGACCCATGGCGCGAAGCGCAAGCCATCATCGACCGCTTCAAGCGCCCGCTCACCTTCCGCAAGGAAGACTTCCCCGTCACCGCCTACGGCGCCAAGCCATGCGCGGTCACGCCGATCAGCGCCTGGACCGGTTTTCTGGTCAGGGCCGACGTCAAGACCCCGGCGCCGGATGCGACCGACTGCTACCCGGCCATCAAGGCCGCCATCGCCGCCTGCCACAAGGCCGGCGGCGGGCGCGTGCTGATCCCGGCCGGGAACTGGCTGTGCGCCGGTCCCATCGTGTTGCTCTCGAACGTCAACGTCCACCTGGCGGCCGGCGCCCACGTCTACTTCAGCAACAACCCTGCCGACTACGCCAAATATGGCGACTTCGACTGCGGCAGGAACGGCAAGCTGTCGCTGACCCGCTGGGAAGGCAACGACTGCCTGAACTACTCGTCGATGGTGTACGCGCGCGGCCAGAACAACATCGCCCTGACCGGCGAGGACTGGACCTCGGTGCTGGACGGCCAGGCCGGCGTGCCATTCGCCGGCAGCGCCGACTGCTGGTGGTCATGGAAGGGCCGCGTGCGCCACGGCATCGACCACGTGCGCCACACGCCCGGCAGGACCGAGCTGGCCGCCAATCCGGCCAACCTGCTGGCCGCGCAGGCGCCGCACCTGGCGCCGGAAGAAGTCAAGACCATCCTCGGCGACGACCCGCAATGGCAGGCCGACTCGCACCACCTGCGCGCGCTGGGCGAAGCGCGCGTGCCGGCGCAGCAGCGCGTGTTCGGTATCGGCCACCATCTGCGTCCGCACATGGTGCAGTTCATCAGCTGCACCAACGTGCTGTTCGCGAACTACCAGACCACCAATACGCCGTTCTGGCAGCACAACCCGGTCGATTGCGAAAACGTCCACGTCAAGGGCATCTTCGCCAACAGCATGGGGCCCAACAACGACGGCTTCGATCCGGAATCGTGCCGCTTCATGCTGATCGAGGGCGCGCAGTTCAACACCGGCGACGACTGCATCGCCATCGATTCGGGCAAGGGCTACGATATCCAGTACGGACCGGCCGAGAACATCGTCATCCAGCACTGCCGCATGCAGAGTGGCCATGGCGCGCTGACGCTGGGCTCGATCATGTCCGGCGGCATCCGCAACATCTATGCGCAGAACCTGGTGTTCGAAAACGCCAACTGGAAGACCGACCCGCTCAATATCGCCATTCGCCTCAAAACCAACATGAGCCGCGGCGGCTACCTGCGCAATTTCTACGTGCGCGATGTGCACATCCCCAACGGCATCCGCACCACGCCGGCGTTTTACCGCCCGCCGCCGGGTTCCAGCATCCCGGCCAAGACGGTGGCGGTGGGCGCGGGCGCGGTGATCACCTTCGACTGCGACTACGACGCCGGCCACGATACGGTGCGCACGCGACCGCCACAGGTGAGCAACGTGCACATCTCGCGCGTGACGGTCGGGAATGTGGCCATTGGCGGGGGCAACTACTCCTGCTACCAGCCGATCGTGATCATCGGCCCGGTGGCGGCGGCCTACAACGGCAAGGGCACGCCCACGGTGCTGCCGGTAACGGGCGTGACCATCAGCGACTGCGACTTCGGCAACCCGGTCAACGCGGCGCAGCCGGTGTATGCGCACAACGTCAAGGGCATGGAGCTCAAGAACGTCAAGGTGGCCGGCAAGATCATCAACCGGACCATCAGCGCATGAAGCGCCGCGGCCTGATCATGTGGGCGGCCGCACTGTCGGCCGTGTTCGTGCTACCGTGCGCTCACGCTGCACCCGCCGGCGAACTGCGTTTCACCTTTACCGACAGCGCGCCGCCCGGAGCCACGCTGGTCCAGTGGAACCAGCACACGGGCGCGCCGGTGTATGACAAGGCGCTGGGATATGGCTTTGTCGAGCAGACCAGTGCCCTGCCCGCGCGACCGGTGCACTTGCCGCAGATCCGCAACAGCGCCAAGGGCTTCACCATCACCGAACCGCTGCTGGAAAAGGAAAAAGGCTTCGAGGCCCTGCACTACAACCACTTCGGCATGGCGTTTCGCATCAAGGCGGCACCGGGCGCGTATGCCATCCGGGTGCGCACCACGTCTGATGCGGCCGACACCATCGTCTCGGTATCGGGCATGCAGACCAGCAGACTGACGGGGCCCGTGTACTGGGACGCCGCCAGCCTGATCCCCAACCGCACGCTGGTGACGGCGCAGGGCCGCGACTGGACGTACCGGTACGTCAACGGACGCGACACCATCGATATCGAGGTCGAACCGGCCAAGGCCGGCGTGCCGGTCGGGATCGCCGAAATTGTCGTCACGCCAATTGCGCCGGCAGTACGGCCCGCCGGCGCGCTGCCGGCCATCTTCACGCTGGGCGACTCCACCGTCAAGTCGTACACCTTCGACGAAGCGCCCATGAGCGGCTGGGGGCAAGTGTTCGACCACCTGTTCGATCCACGGTCGGTCAAGGTGATCAATTACTCGATAGGCGGACGCTCGTTCCGCAACGCCTACGCCGAAGGCCGCCTCAACGACTTGCTGCTGACCGGTCATAGCGGCGATATCGTCATGATCCAGTTCGGCCACAACGATGAAAGCGCCGACGAAGCACGGCGTTTCGGCCGCGGCGCCAGCGAAGCCATGTACGAAGCGATGATACGCGAAGTGTACATTCCGGCGATTCGCTCGCGCGGCATGGTGCCGGTGCTGGTCACGCCCATGTCGCGCGTGAACGGCACGCAAAAGGCCGACCAGCCCTACGTCAGTTCATTCAAGACACGCCGCTTCCCCGAGCTGATGAAGAAGCTGGGCGCCGAACTGGGTGTGCCCGTGGTGGACCTGAATGCGCGCAGTGTCGAGTACTACAACCAGATCGGCGCGGCGGCAACCACCGCGATGGTGATGTCGATCGAGGCCGGCGAAACGCCGGGCAAAACCAATGACGGCAGCTACGCCAACGGCCACCCGTCCAACAAGATCGACGGCACCCACTTCAAGGAATCGATGTCGAAGCAGTACGCGCGCCTGGTGGTTGCGGAACTGGGGCGGCTGGCCGATCAGGGCGACGCGGTCGCCACCCGCATCACCGCCGCGCTGAAGCCCGAAGTGCGCGCCGCCATGGCCGCCTCGGACTGGCGCGCCGTTCAGCCCGAGATTGCCGACGATATCGCGGGCGGCGACGGCGCCTACTACCGCAACCAGATCGAGAAACTGATCCAGCTGGGGGTGATGGCGAAGGACCGGCAAGGCCGCTTTCATCCCGACCAGCCGATGATGTCGAGCCAGTTCGCCACGGCGCTGGCGCACGTACTGGGTCTGCCGCCGTCGGCGCTGCATGGCGGCGAGTCGGCGCTCACGCGCGAAGTCATGGGCGCCATGCTGGCCGACGCCTATGCGCTGCGCTTCAAGGCCAAACCGGCCTACATGACCGACTACAATGGCAACACGGTCGTTCCCGGCTCGCCCGGTTACGACCCGAATCTGGACAGCGGCGCGCAAGGGGCGATGTATTATCCGCTGGTGAACTGGGAATCGCTGAGCGACACCAAGACGCTGGACCCGCGTTACACATCGAAGGTAAAGCAGGCTTACGAACTCGGGCTGATGCGCTCCGAGGCCGGCATCGCGCGCGGGCGCATGGTCAATGGCCGCACGCTGGACCCCAAGAGCGTCGTCACCCGCGCCAAGGCGGCCAAGGCGCTGTACTTCATGTGGGTGCTGGGACAGCCGCCGAAAGCGGAAAACGATGTACTGAAGGAGACAAAGCGTGAGTAACAGCACCACACCGAACCGGCAGCGCCGCAACCTGATGCTCGGCATGGGCACAGCGGCGGCGGCCGCAGCAGCGCCCGGACCGCTTTGGGCCAGCCTCAGTCCGCACAGACGCAGCAACATGCTGTGGTACAGGCAGAGCGCCGCCCGCTGGGAGGAAGCGCTACCGCTGGGCAATGGCCGCTTGGGCGCCATGATCTTCGGCGGGGTCGGGCAGGAACGCCTGCAGCTGAACGAAGACACCTTGTGGTCCGGTGCGCCATACAACCCGGATAATCCGGATGCGCGCGCCGCGCTGCCCAAGGTGCGCGACCTGCTCGCGCAGGGCAAGTACGCTGAAGCGACCACGCTGGCCGATGCGGACATGATGGCCAGGCCGCTGCGGCAGATGGCGTATGGAACCCTGGGCGACGTGCTGCTGTCGATGCACGACCTGCACGCCCCTGCCAGTTACGAGCGCAACCTGGGTCTGACCAACGCCGTGGCCAGCACGGTGTACCGCACGGCGCTGGGCGCATACCGGCGCGACAGCTTCGTGTCCGCGCCCGATCAGGTGCTGGTGATGCGGCTGCAAGGCCCGAAAGGCAAGCTGGGATTCACGCTGGACTGGCGCGCGCCGCGCAAGGTCAAGTACGCAGCCTCCAACGATCCGGGCCTGGCCACCGATCTGGCCGGCGCGCCGCCCACCGACTGGCTGGCGCAGGAGCCGGCCGGCCCCGTGCCCGCCGGTGCCAGCGTTGCCGCCGACGGCACGGGCGCGATCCTGATCACCGGCCGCAACGAAGCCATGAACGGGATCGAGGCCGGCCTGCGCTACGCGATGCGAATTCAGATCGTCAGCGACGGCAAGCTGGCATTCGCCGACGGCCGGCTGACCTTGACGGGCGCTACCAGCGCCACCTTGCTCATTGCCGCTGCCACCAGTTACGTCAATTATCGCGACGTCGGCGGCGATCCGGTCGCCATTGTCAGACGGCAGATGGCGCAGGCCGCGCGCAAACCGTACGCCGCACTGCTGCGCGACCATGTAGCCGATCACGGCAAGCTGTTCTCCCGGTTGTCGATCAACCTCGATGCCGGCCTGGATGCACAGCGCCCTACCGACGTGCGCATCGCGACCGTCGGCAAGACCGCCGATCCGGGCCTGGACGAACTGTATCTGCAGTATTCCCGCTATCTGCTGATTGCCTGCTCGCGGCCCGGCACCCAGCCGGCCAACCTGCAGGGCATCTGGAACGAGGGCACCAATCCACCGTGGGGCGGCAAGTACACCATCAACATCAACACCCAGATGAATTACTGGCCGGCCGGCCCGGCCGGTCTTGCCGAGTGCATGGAGCCGCTGCTGCGCATGGTCGAAGAACTGGCGCAGACCGGCGCCAAAACCGCCCGCACCATGTACGGCGCGGGCGGCTGGGTGGCCCATCACAACACCGACCTGTGGCGCGCGGCCGCCCCCATCGACGGCGCCAAATACGGCATGTGGCCGTGCGGGGGCGCATGGCTGTGCAACTCGCTGTGGGACTACTACGACTACAGCGGCGACGCGCAAGTGCTGCGCCGCCTGTATCCCCTGCTGCGCGGCGCATCCGAGTTCTTCCTCGACGTACTGGTCGACGATGCCGCAGGGCGCGGGCTGGTCACGTCGCCCTCGCTGTCGCCGGAGAACAATCACCCGTTCGGATCGTCGCTGGCCACCGGCCCGGCCATGGACCGCCAGATCGTGCGCGACCTGTTCACCCATACGCTGGCAGCGGCGCGCATGCTGGAGCAGGATGAAGCGCTGATGGCGCGCATCGGAGCGGCTCGCGCACAACTGGCGCCAGACCGCATCGGGGCGCAGGGCCAGCTGCAGGAATGGCTGGAAGACTGGGACGCGCGCGCCCCGGCGCAGGATCACCGCCACGTATCGCACCTGTACGCCGTCTATCCGAGTGAGCAGATCAACCTGCGCGACACGCCCGAACTGCTCAAGGCGGCGCGCACCTCGCTCATACAGCGCGGCGACTTTGCCACCGGCTGGGGTACCGCATGGCGCGTGTGCCTGTGGGCGCGCATGGGCGATGGCGAGCGCGCCTATTCTGTGCTCAAGGGGCTGACCGGTCCGATGCGCACCTATCCGAACATGTTCGACGCCCATCCGCCGTTCCAGATCGACGGCAATTTCGGCGGTGGCGCGGGCATCATGGAGATGCTGGTGCAGTCGTGGGGCGGTGAAGTGCTGCTGCTGCCGGCATTGCCGTCCGCATGGCCGGCGGGAGCGGTCGATGGCATCCGCGCCCGGGGTGGCTTGTCCATCGGCCTGAAATGGTCAGGCGGTAAATTGTCATCCGTCAGCGTCAGGGGTACGCCGGGTGTCACCGCGCGCCTGCGCTATCTGGGCAACGTTCTCGACGCAAAGATTGGCCCGTCAGGCAATCTGCGCCTGCCCGCCGCAGCGTTTGCCCCGTCGACCGTCAGCGCAAAGCCACAGCTTTAATCACCGACGCAATTATTTGGTCTGACCACCTCGTATTTCATACATGAATTGGCCTAACCTGATCTAAAATAGGTCAGGCCGAATTTATGTAACACAAATACTTGGAGACAACCATGCGCAACAAGCCCGCCCTGCAACGTACCCTGCTCGCCTCCGCCCTGCTGGCGATCGGCGCCCCTTCCTATGCCCAGGAGACGCCCGGCGAACCTCAGACCGTGGTCGTCACGGGTCTGCGCGCCTCGCTGGAAAGCGCGCTCAAAGCCAAACGCACGGAAAACAGCATCGTCGACGTGATCAAGGCCGAGGACATCGGCAAATTCCCGGACACCAATCTGGCCGAGTCGCTGCAGCGCGTGCCGGGCGTGGCCATCGACCGCGATGGCGGCGAAGGCCGCAGCATCACCGTGCGCGGCCTGGGTCAGGATTTCACCCGCGTGCGCATCAACGGCATCGAAGCGCTGGCCACCACGGGCGGCAGCGATAACAGCGGCGGCATCAACCGCGGGCGCGGCTTCGACTTCAACGTGTTCGCCTCGGAGCTGTTCAGCTCCCTCACCGTGCGCAAGAGTTCGACCGCCGAAGTCGAGGAAGGCTCGCTGGGCGCCACCGTCGACCTGCAGACCATGCGCCCGTTCGACCTGGCCAAGCGCGGCTTCAACGCCACCGCCATGATCAAGGGGCGCTACAACGACCTGGCCAAGAAGGCCGATCCGCGCGGCGCGCTGATGATCTCGGACACCTTCAACAACAACACCATGGGTTACCTGGTATCGGCGGCGTGGGGCCGGCGCAATCTGTACGAAGACGGCTTCTCCAGCGGCCGCTGGGACAATGGCCCGTCGGTGGGCGGCTGGTGCGCGCCGATGGGCGTGGGCACCTCCACGTCGCCTAACTGCAGCACGTCCGCGCCGGGTTTTCCCGCGTCGGCGCGCCTGCCGGCCAGCCAGTCGGCTACCGACGCCTACAACGCCGCCAGCAACGTGGCCAACTACCATCCGCGCTTTCCGCGCTATGGCCGCATGGTGCACGAGCAGGACCGCCTGGGCATGACCGCGTCGTTCGAATGGAAGCCGCAGCGCGGCACCCGCGTCGTGTTCGACATGCTGTACGCGGACCTGGACGCCACGCGCGAGGAAAGCTACATCGAAGGCTTCTCGTTCAGCCGCAACCTGTCCTCCGGCGGCAAGCCGCAAACCTCAGTCGTCAACGCCCAGTACGATGCGCTGGGCCGCCTGCAGTACGGCTTGTACAACGGCGTGGACATCCGCTCCGAGACGCGCTACGACGAAACCGAAACCCGCTTCACCCAGCCGACCCTGAGCATCTCGCACCAGCTCAATCCGGACGTGCGCCTGAACGCGGCCGTCGGCCGCGCCAAGTCCACCTTCAATAACCCGATCCAGACCACCGTCACGCTCGACGCGCCCAACGTCAACGGCTACGCGCTCGACTTCCGCCAGAACGACCGCCTGCCGCTGATCACTTACCCGTTCGACGTCTCCAAGCCGGGCGCGCTGAGCATCTATGGCGTGCCGCCCGGTGCGCTGGCCGCGGCCAATTCCCTTCCCAGCGAGATCCGCATTCGTCCTCAGGGTACCTCCAACGTCAACGATGTGCTCAGCGCCGACCTGTCGTGGCGCGCCAGCGACACCTGGACCATCAAGGGCGGCCTGAACGTCAAGAAGTACAAGTTCGCCACCTTCGAATCGCGCCGCGCCAACACGGCCGAGACCATCTATGGTCTGCCGGCCGGCACCAGCGTGGCCAGCATCTCGTCGCAGGTCACTGGCTTCGGCACGGGCCAGGATCTGCCGGCCGGCACCGCCACCAGCTGGATCAAGCCGGACATCCAAGCCATCACGGCCCTGTATGACGCTTACTGCAACTGCCTGAAAAGCGGCGTGGCGGGTGGGCCGGGCGACTTCACCCTGTCGTCGATCACCAACACCAGCGCACGCGGTAACAACCGCGCCATCGAAGAACGCGACAACGGCGTGTTCCTGCAGGCCGACTTCGAGCACGAACTGGCCGGCATTCCACTGCGCGGCAATATCGGCGGGCGCTATGTCGAAACCGAATTGAAGGCGCAAGGCTATGTCGCCAGCCAGGGCGGCACCCTGGTCACGGTCGAAAACGACTACAAGGACTTTCTGCCGGCGTTCAACGTGACCGCCAACGTGACCGACGACTTCCTGATCCGGGTAGCGGCGGCCAAGGTGATTTCGCGCCCCGGTCTGGGCAACCTGAATCCGGGCGGCTCGGTCAGCACCGTGGGCGCGCTGGGCATCTCGTCGGGCAATCCGTTGCTGGAACCGTACCGCGCCAAGACCTTCGACGCCTCGTTCGAGTACTACTTCAAGAACAAGGCGTTCGTCGGCCTGGGCCTGTTCCAGAAGAACATCGCCAGCTACATCCAGGGCGTGCGCCAGTCGATGCCGTACAACCAGACCGGCCTGCCGCTGTCGCTGCTGCCACCTAACTTCAACGGCACCGAATCGTTCGACGTGACGAGCTTCCGCAATACCCCGGGCGGCAAGCTGCGCGGCTTTGAGCTGAACTACCAGCAGCCGTTCACGTTCCTGCCGTCGTGGGGCCGCAACCTGGGCCTGATCGCCAACTACACGCGCGTGTCGTCCAAGATCGATTACCTGATCTCGGCCAACACCGCCAACAGCGGCACCGTGCGCGATGAACTGGTCAACCTGTCGCCGACCTCGTGGAACACCACGTTCTACTACGACGATGGCAAGTTCAGTGCGCGCCTGACCGGCGCCTATCGCTCGGCCTACCTGCAGGTGGTGCCGGCGCAGAATAACAACGACGTGCAGGGCAAGAATGAAACGCTGAACGTCGACCTGTCGCTGTCGTACAAGGTCAACGACAAGCTGGAATTCACGCTGGAAGGCGTCAACCTGACCAACGAGCCGATGGACCAGTTCGTGGGCCGCGCGCGTAACAGCGTGATGGTCTATAACGTGACCGGCCGCGAGTTCCTGCTCGGCGCCCGCTACAAATTCTAAGGGAGAACCGGCATGGTTACGCGACGCGATGCAATGAAGTCGGCCAGCCTGGGCACCCTGCTGCTCGGTGCCGGCGCGCCGGCCACCGCCACGGCTGCCCCCCTCAAGCCTGCGGTGGGGGCTGCCGCCGCAGCGCCCGCATGGGCGCGCGGCTTCGAAGGCCAGCGCAAGGCCGACCTGGGCAACGGCACGTTTTTAAATCCCCTGGTGGCGGGCGACCGCCCCGATCCGTCCATCCTCAAGGACGGCGACGACTACTACATGACCTTCTCCACCTTCGACGCCTATCCGGGTCTGGTGATCTGGCACTCGAAGGATCTGGTCAACTGGCAGCCGCTCACCGCTGCCTTGCAGCGCAATATCGGCTCGGTGTGGGCGCCAGAACTATGCAAGCACAAGGGCCGCTACTTCCTGTACATCCCCACCAAGAAGACCACGGTGCCGGGATCGAAAACCACGTCGTGGGTGATCTGGGCCGACGACGTCAGGGGCCCGTGGTCCGAACCGATCGACCTGAATCTGCCACGCCACATCGATCCGGGTCATGCGGTTGGCGAGGATGGCTCGCGCTGGCTGTTCCTGTCGGGCGTGGACCGGGTGCGCCTGGCCGACGACGGCCTGTCCACCATCGGCGCGCCGGAGAAGGTGTACGAGCCGTGGCGCTATCCGGACGACTGGGAAGTCGAAGCCTTTTCGCCCGAAGGCCCCAAGGTGCTGCGCCAGAAGGACTACTACTACCTGATCCTGGCGGTGGGCGGCACGTCCGGCCCGCCAACGGGGCACATGGTGATCGCGGCGCGCTCGAAATCCATCCACGGCCCATGGGAACACCACCCGCGCAACCCGCTGGTGCGCACCGTGGACAACGACGAGAAGTGGTGGTCGCGCGGCCACGCCACGCTGGTGCAAGGCCCGGCCGGCGACTGGTGGGGCGTCTACCACGGCTACGAAAATGGGTTCTGGACGCTGGGCCGGCAGGCGCTGCTGGCGCCGGTGACCTGGTCCAGGGACGGCTGGCCCGATTTCGGCGGGGGCGATTTGTCCCGGCCTATCAAGAAGCCGGCAGGCGGGAAAGCCGGGCCGCATGGCATGCCCTTGTCGGACGACTTCTCCACCGATAAGTACGGGGTGCAGTGGAATTTCTTCAGTCCCGGTCCGGACGAAGTGCGCCGCATCACGCGCAAGAACAACACGCTGCACTTGAAGGCCAGAGGCAGCGAGCCATCCGACTCGGCGCCGCTGGTGTTCACCGTACCGGATCAAGACTACGAGTTCCAGTGCGAGATCGAGGTCGATGCGAATACCCGCGCCGGCATGCTGCTGTTTTACGACCACAAGCTGTACGTCGGGCTGGGCTTCGATGCCGGCCAGTTCACCATGCACCGCTATGGCACCGAGCACGGCAAGTTCGCCAACCCGCACGGCGCGCGGGTGTTCCTGCGCATCCGCAACCGCAAGCATATCGTCAGCATTCATATCTCTGGCGACGGCAAGACGTGGAAGCGCGGGCCGCGCGGCTACGAGGTGTCCGGCTACCATCAGAACGTGCGCGGCGGCTTCATGTCGCTCAAGCCAGCGCTGTACGCGGTGGGTGCGGGCGAAGTGCGTTTCCGCGACTTCAAATATCGCGCTTATTAACGCAGGCAACAGGCCGGGCCATGCATATTTTGGTCCGGCCAATTGCTGCTTTGCGTCATTTTTGGTAAGGCTGCCTACGGTTTGGACGGACCAAATGTTGCATGTGCGGCACTTGTGCATGACGCAACCATCGCGCAGTTAGCCGGAGATAGGCGCGACATAGAAGAATTTGATGCAGTTGGCAGTTATCACTAGCCCCGCTGAGCAATTTCATAATTGTATGTCGTTGGTAAGTCCGCAATGATCCTCTATACCTAATTCATCCTTCATCCAGCTTGCTCCGCGCACCACCGTGCGGAGCGCGCCTGGACAGCGCGCACGCCGGATGGCGATGAATGACCGGGTTCAGTAACGGCAGGGCACGGACACACACGCCGGCACTGCTCGACAATAAGATCAATTGAGAGAATGGAGACGTTATGCATCGTTCGACCACCCACAACCTGCGGGTTAAACGCTTAACCCGCGCCGTCTCGCTGGCGCTCGCGTCCAGTGTCGTCAGCCACCTGGCCATGGCGCAGGAAGGCCCGGGCCCTGCCCCGCTGCCCGCCGCCGATGCCCCGATCACCCGGGTAACCGTTGTCGCAACCCGCGCTTCGCAGCAATCCGGCATCGAGCGCAAAAAGAACGCCGCCACCGCGATGGACTCCATCGTGGCCGAAGATGTGGGCTCGCTGCCCGACCGTAATGTGGGCGAAGCCATCTCGCGCATGGCCGGCATCGTGCTCGATCGCGGCGACTATGGCGAGGGCGTGACGGTGTCGGTGCGCGGCAACGGCGCCGACCTGACCCGCGTGGAGCTGGACGGCCAGAGCGTGCAATCGGCCGGCGGCACCGACATGGGCGCCACCGGCGGCGCCAACAGCCGCGGTGTGGAATTTCGCCAGCTGTCGGCCGACCTGATCAAAAGTGTCGACGTGGTCAAGGGCTCGACGGCCGACATGACCGAAGGCGCGCTGGGCGGCGGCATCGTCATCAAGACCCGCACCGGCCTGGATTTCAAGAAGCCGTTCGCCTCGCTGCGCCTGGGCGGCTCGCAAAACTCGCTCGACAAGAAATGGACGCCGGACGCCAACCTGATTTTGGCGGACAAGTACCTCAACGGTCGCCTCGGCCTGATGATGAACTTCTCGACCAGCACGCTGAATAACGAGTCGCACTCGATGCAGGTGTCGCAGACCGCCCAGCAGGGCTCCTACCGCCTGCTCGACTTCGACAACTCGCCCGAGAAGACTTACAGCTTTTTGCCCAGCACCGTCAACGCCGCCGACCTGAGCGCGACCACGCCGATCCTGCGCACGCCCTTCGGCGGCGCCAACTTCCTGAACTCCGAGTCGCCGCTGTCGCTGGTGACCAAGTCGGCCGGCGCCCAGACCAAGCAGGATTGCCACGCCCTGTTCCCGAATATCGTCGGCGCGCAGCTGGCGCAGATCCCCAGCGCCAATCGCGGCGCGGCCCTGGCCCAGCGTGGCAACGAGCTGCTGACCTGCCTGAACCAGTGGAACGATTACACGCCGTCGAACGTGCGCTACTGGATCAAGAAGGAGCGCGACAAGAAGGACAATCTGGACCTGCGCACCGACTTCAAGGTCAACAATCGGCTGACCGTGTACGCCAAGGGCAGCTTCAACCGCCGCGAAGCGCGCCATGAACAGATGACGTATCAGTTTGGCCTGGTCAAGAATCCCAACTCCCTGCCCAACCCGCTGGTCACCCCCGGCTACAGCGGCCCGGTCAGCGTCGACAATGCCACCACCGGCCAGCGCACCGTGGTGCCAGGCTCCGGCTTTTACCTGTATCCAAACGGCCTGTCCACACGCTCGAACAACTACCCGATCAATGGCGCCGTCACCAACATCGATCCGGCCTCGGTGGTGGTCGATGCCAGCCACCACCTGACCCGCTTCACGGTCTCGGACGGACAGGCGCTGACCGACCAGTCGCTCGATTCGGCCAAGACCACGGGGCGCTACCTGCAAACCGGCGGCACCTACCGCAACGACGGCCTGACCGCCGAATTTTTCATCGCCGATGCCACCTCCAAGTTCACCCGCATCCAGCAGCGCATGAGCTACACGCAGAACCAGGGCGCGACCACGTTCCAGCTCGACCCGAGCGGGCTGTGGGGCTTCGAGCTGCCGGCCGGCTTCGACCAGTCCAATGCCGCCGCCAACTCGCAGTTGTACCAGCGCCCCATTGGCGCGGCGCCCCTGTCGGCCACCAACACCGTGGCGCGCCCGGCCTACACCACCGCCCAGCAGCCGCTGCGCTCGATCGCCTCGGGCCTTTTGTGGCTGCCGCAGATCCGCGAAACGGGCGAGCGCACCGCCAAGCTGGATCTGACCTACAACGCATCCGACCGCATCCCGTTCTTCACGCGCTTGAAGAGCGGCTTCAATATCCGCGATACCTACAGCCGTTCATGGGAAGCCGGCGCCGGCGACAAGACCGTGCGCGCCGCCAGCGGCACCTTCGGCCAGCCCGGTTTCGTTCCCGGCATTTACCTGCCGCAGTCGCGCCTGGATAACCGCTTCGAAGCCTGTCAGAACACGCCAGGCTCGCTGGCCGCCGGCGGCGACGCCTGCAAGTACGGCTTCATTCCCTCGCCCGACCCGCGCACGGGCCGCGACAACGCACTGATCCTGACCCCGGCGGAATTCCAGAATATCGTGGCGCAGTCGCTGAACAAGACGGCAACCAATACCTCGTACTTCCATGGCGCCAAGGACCGCCCGGGCATCCTGATCGACAACTGGACCGGCATCGACATCAACAAGGTGATGGAGCTGACCAACTTCCCTGGCCGGAATCTGGACTGCGTCAAGGAGTGCACGGCCACCGACGGCAAGGTCTACGAGCAGCCCGTCAACAAGCTCAATGAGCGCATCGACGCGTTCTACCTGATGGGCGACTTCTCGCTGGACCACGTGCCGTTCACCGAGCGCGCGCTGCCGTTCGGCCTGACCTTCGACGGCAACCTGGGCGTACGCTACGTGCGCACCCGCGTCAACGGCACCGGCACCATGACGTTCACCTCGTACACCAAGACCGGCTTGTATGACCCGGAGCAGCCAAGCAACCCGGGCGGCTTCACCACCACCTCGATCGTGCAGAACACCTCGGTCGACGCCAAGAGCACCGACATCCTGCCTAGCCTGAATCTGGCCACCTGGCTGGCTCCCGACCGCCTGGTGCTGCGCTACAGCGCAGCCAAGACCGTGGCGCGGCCGCCGGTGGCGCAGCTGCTGCCGGCCAGTACCTGCTTCTATGACGAGCGGGCCAGCGACACCGATGCCGACGGCACCCAGCGCTGCAACGGCACCATCGGCAACCCGGCCCTGCGCGCGCGCCAGAACATCAACCAGAACCTGAGCCTGGAGTTCTACCCGAACCGCGACACCATGTTCAGCCTGGCGGGCTTCATGCAGAAGGGGAAAGTCGGCCAGTTCACCACCGAGGGCGTCAGCGGCGGCCAGCTGTTTGCCGGCTCCGCCATCACCGATCCGACCACGGGCGTGAAGCTGTCCGACCTGCCGTTCAACTATTCGACCTATATCAACGGTCCGCTGTCGTCACGCAAGGGCGCGGAGTTCTCCACCAAGACCGCGTTCACGTTCTTGCCAGGGCTGTTGTCCAACACCGGCTTCGACGCCAACTACACCCGCGTCAAGTCGAAGTACGCCACCGCCTCCATCCGCGACCTGCTGACCGGTACGCCGCTGCTGCCGCCGAAGGAGTCCAAGTCGCAGTACAACGTGGCGCTGTGGTACGACGATGGCCGCATCTCGGCGCGCATTGCCCTGCAGGGCGCAGCCGCTTGGTTCAACTGCATTTCGCCGTGCGGCCAGGCGCCGCGTGAGCTGATCAACTACCCGGCACAGGGCGCGGCGCTGAACGCATCGACGCCGATCATCTATTCGCCAGGCTCGCCGAACTTCAAGGACGCGACCCGCTTCGTCGATGCCAAATTCGGCTGGAAATGGCGTCCGGATATCGAGTTCTTCGTCGAAGGGCGCAATATCGGCAACGTGACCACCACCAACAGCCAGGGCCCGTATGCCGCGTTCTCGGACGGCGTGCCCAACCTGCTCGACTACGCGTATGCCGGCCGCCGCATCATGGTGGGCGTGCAGTTCCGCACGATGTAATCGGCGCGCATACAACAGCCGCATTGAACCGCTCGCATTCCAGTTCCGCGCCGTCCCGGTGGCGGGACTGGAACACGTGCAAGCACGTGCCCGAGCTTGACCTGCACATCACTAAAGCCCTTTCATCCGGAGCTATATGACTACCCCGAATACCCTGCCGCCACTGCGGCACAACGGCCTCTGCCTGGCCGTGGCGCTAGCCTGCGCCATCAGCGTGCCTGTACCGTCTCTGGCGCAGGACCAACCCGCCTTCCGCAACACCGCTCTTTCCGCCGAGCAGCGCGCCAGCGACCTGGTCGCGCGCATGACCTTGCAGGAGAAAGCCGAACAAATGCAGGACAACGCGCCAGCCATCGAACGACTGGGTCTGAAACGCTACGGCTGGTGGAACGAAGTGCTGCACGGCGTCGCGCGCGCCGGTAACGCCACCGTGTTCCCGCAGGCGATCGCCTTGGGCGCCACCTGGAACACGGCGCTCATGCAGCAAGTCGCCGACACCATCGCCACCGAAGGCCGGGCCAACTACAACCTGGCCCTGTCGCGCGACGCCAAGGGCACCGGGCGCTATTTCGGCGTCAATTACTGGACCCCGAACATCAACATCTTCCGCGATCCGCGCTGGGGCCGCGGCCAGGAAACCTACGGCGAAGACCCGGTGCTGACCGGCCAGCTGGGCATGGCTTTCATCCGCGGCATCCAGGGCGACGACCCCAAGCTGTTCAAGGGCGTGGCCACGCCCAAGCACTTCGTGGTCCATTCCGGCCCCGAGCCGGACCGCCACCGCTTCAACGTCAACGTCACGCCGTTCGACCTCGAAGACACCTACCTGCCCGCGTTCCGCAACGCCATCGTCGACGCCAAGGCGTATTCGCTGATGTGCGCCTACAACGCCGTCGATGGCCACCCGATGTGCGTCAGCCCGCTGATGCGCGACCGCTTGCGCGCCGACTGGAAGTTCAAAGGCTTCGTGGTGTCCGACTGCGACTCGGTCGGTGACCTGGTCACGGCGCACAAGACCGAGCCTGACATCGCGCACGCCTCGGCGGCAGCGGTCAAGGCCGGCACCGACCTCGATTGCGGCCGCACCTATCAGGGCATACCGGAGGCGGTCAC
>CALRYE020000012.1:0-69980 GCA_943372275.1 Janthinobacterium lividum | reverse complement strand
CCGTCATCCCCGCGAAAGCGGGGACCCATGCTGAGCATGCAGCACTATGGAAGCCGGCTCAGCATGGGTTCCCGCATGCGCGGGAATGACGGTTTTGAAGTTGGTGGCCTAGAGTTACGGTACCTTTCGCGACACCCTCTTTCGCGGGGATGTCGGCACTAAGGACAACGCTTCAGTCCGTCGCCGTCATCCGCAGCGAAGTACCCACTCACATCCCCGTCTTGAACTTGGTGAACACCCGCCCCATGGTGCGGCGCACATCCGATGGCAGCGGTTGCGGCACGATCATGCGCTTCTTGTCCTCTTCCGACAGATACACGCTCTTGTTCTCGGCCACGTCCTTGCGCACCAGCTTGGTGGCGGCGGCGTTCGGATTGGCGTAGAACACCTTGTTGCTCAGGCTCGCGTGCACTTCCGGGCGCATGATGTAATTGATCCACAGGTGCGCATTGTTGGGGTGCGGCGCGTCCACCGGGATGCCCATGGTGTCGAACATCAACGTGGCGCCACCCTTGGGCACCAGCGCCACGATGGTCTGCCCGGTCTTGTTGTCGATGGCGCGCTGGCGTGCGATGTTGATGTCGCCCGACCAGCCCAGCGACAGGCACAGCGAACCATTGGCCATGTCGTTGATATATCCCGAGGAACTGAACAGGGTGATCGACGGCCGGATCGTGTCCAGCAGGCGTCCGGCATCCAGATAATCGCCGGCGCTTTTCGAATACGGCTGCTTGCCCAGGAACAGCAGCGCGGCCGGCAGCACTTCGGACGGCGAATCGAGCAGCGACACGCCGCACGACTTTAACCGCGACACATACTTGGGATTGAACAGCAGCTCCCAGGCGTTGTCCGGCATGGGCAGTTCGCCCAGCGCCGTCTTGACCTTGTCGACATTGATGCCGAGCGTGGTGAAGCCCCACAGCCACACCACCAGGTGCTGGTTGCCCGGATCGAGCTGGCCGATGCGCTGCTGCAGGCCGGGATCGAGATTGGCCAGATTGGGCAGCTTGGATTTGTCCAGCGGGCGCAACAGGCCGCCTTCGATCTGCAGGCGCGCCCAGTTGGCGGAGGGAACCACGATGTCGTAGCCGGTCTTGCCGGCGGCGAGCTTGGCGTGCAGGATTTCGTTGCCGTCGAACAGGTCGTAACGGACCTTGATGCCGGTTTCTTTTTCGAAGTTGCGGACCGTGTCTTCGGCGATGTAGTCGGACCAGTTGTAGATGTTGAGGACTTTTTCCTCTTGCGCCGTAGCCGGTGGGCTGGCGGCGAGTGCCGCTGAGGCAACGATGAAAACGATTTTGCTTAATGCGCGGGGAAACAAGCTCGCTAACCGTTGATTCATCGTGCCTCCGTCAGTGATTTCAGGGAACCCAGCCCCTCCCTTGCAGGTCGGCCAGTGTCGCATCCAAACAAAACCGAATCTTCGCCACCATCTCGTCGATCTCCGCCCGCGTCATCACCAGCGGCGGCGCGATGATCATCCTGTCGCCCACGGCGCGCATGATCATGCCGTTGTCGAACATGTGGCCGCGGCAGACCATGCCCACGCCCAGTGCCGGATCGAACAAGTCGCAGTCGTGCACCTTGGCCGCCTTGCGCTTGACCAGGTTTAGCCCTGCTACAAATCCACAACTGTCCACGTATCCTACCAGTGGATGATCGATCAAGGTTGCAAATTTTGCACGCAGGTACGGACCGGTGTCCAGTGCCACCTGGTCGACCACTTTCTCGTCGATCAGGATGCGGATGTTTTCCAGCGCCGCGGCGCACGCCACCGGATGGCCGGAGTACGTGAAACCGTGGTTGAACTCGCCGCCCTTGGCGGTCAGCACGGCCGCCACCCGGTCACCGACCAGCACGCCACCTAAGGGAACATAGCCCGAGGTCACACCCTTGGCGAAAGTAATCAAGTCAGGTTTGATTTGCATCAACTCGGAGCCAAACCATGTCCCCAAGCGGCCAAAGCCGCAGATGACCTCGTCGGCAATCAGCAAGATGCCGTACTTGTCGCAGATGCGCTGGATTTCCGGCCAGTAAGTCGCCGGCGGAATGATGACCCCGCCCGCCCCTTGCACCGGCTCGCCGATGAAGGCGGCCACCTTGTCGGCGCCCACTTCGAGAATCTTGGTTTCCAGCCAGCCTGCCGCCACCAGGCCGAATTCGTTTTCCGTTAGCCCATGTCCGGATTCCAGATAGCTGGGTTGGCCGATGTGCTCGATGCCGGGAATCATGCCGTGCTGCTCGTGCATGCCGGACATGCCACCCAGCGCCGCGCCCGCCACGGTGCTGCCGTGGTAGGCGTTGTAGCGGCTGATGACCGTGTGGCGGTCCTTGTAGCCCATCAGGTCCCAGTAGCGCCGCACCATGCGCAGGTTGGTGTCATTCGCTTCCGACCCCGAACCGGTGAAGAACACGTGGTTGAACTGAGGCGGTGAGATCTGCACCAGCAGCGCGGCCAGCTGGGTGGCCGGCACGTTGGTAGTGTTGAAGAAACTGTTGTAGAACGGCAGCGTCTGCATCTGGCGGTACACCGCGTCCGAAATGCTGGTGCGTCCGTAGCCGACGTTGACGCACCACAGGCCCGACATGCCATCGAGGATCTTGTTGCCCTCGGAATCCCACAGGTAGATGCCGTCGCCGCGCACCATCACGCGCGCGCCCTTGGTCTTGAGCGCGTTGTGGTCGGTAAACGGGTGCAGGTAATGTGCCGCATCCAGTTTCTGGATGGCGGCGGTGTCGACGGCCTGCGTCTGGGCGACCTTGGTCGATGCCATCAGCGCGATGCTGGGCACTACCGGATTTGATGTCATGATGAACCTCCGTACTGTATTTTCTTATTGCGAGCGTTTGAACTACCGGGGCCGAACTATTGGAACAGCGGGACTGTCATAACAGCAGGGCGGTCATAACAGCATGCGGTCATACGTGCAGCAGCAAGTGCTCGCGTTCCCACGGGCTGATGACGGTCATGAATTCCTGGTGCTCAAGGTCCTTGATGGCGGCGTAGACATCGATAAAACGCTCGCCCAGTACGGTGCGCAACTGGTCTTCGCCGCGCAGCAGCGCCAGCGCTTCCGGTAAGCCCTGCGGCAGCTCGAACGGCATGTCGTAGGCGCTGCCCGTCATCATCGGGGTCGGTTCCAGCTGCTCGGTCATGCCCAGGTAGCCGCAGGCCAGCGTGACGGCCAGGGCCAGGTACGGATTGGCATCGGCGCCGATGATGCGGTTTTCCACGCGGCGGTCCTGCACGCCGGATTCCGGCACGCGGAAGCCCACGGTGCGGTTGTCCAGCCCCCACTGGATGTTGATGGGCGCGGCCGTGTGGCGCACGATGCGGCGGTACGAGTTCACGTACGGCGCCACGATGGCCATAGCCGACGGCATGAAGCGCTGCAGGCCGGCGATGTAATGCTTGAACAGGTGCGACGACGAACCGTCTTCATTGCTGAAGATATTCAGACCGGTCTTGGAATCGACCACGCTCTGGTGCACGTGCATCGCCGAACCCGGCTCGCCCGCCATCGGCTTGGCCATGAAGGTGGCGTACATGTCGTGCTTGAGCGCCGCTTCGCGCAGGGTGCGCTTGAAGAAGAACACTTTGTCGGCCAGGCCCAGCGGGTCGCCGTGCAGGAAGTTGATTTCCATCTGGCCGGCGCCGATTTCATGAATCAGCGTGTCCACGTCCAGGTTCATCAGTTCGCAGTAATCGTAGATGTCCTCGAACAGCGGATCGAATTCGTTCACCGCGTCGATACTGTAGACCTGGCGGCTGGTTTCGGCGCGGCCGCTGCGGCCGATCGGCGGTTTCAGCGGCAGATCGGGATCGATGTTTTTCGCCGTCAGGTAAAACTCCAGCTCGGGGGCGACCACCGGCTTCCAGCCCTTGTCGGCGTACAGTTTCAGCACGCGGCGCAGCACCGTGCGCGGCGCGAAGTCGACCAGCTTGCCATCGGCAAAATAGCAGTCGTGGATCACCTGCGCGGTCGGGTCGACCGCCCACGGCACCATGGTGATGGTGGTCGGGTCGGCCTTGAGGATCATGTCGCGGTCGGTGGTGGAAATGGCGCGGTCGTAGGCGCTGTCGTCGATCGGGTAATTGCCCGTCACGGTCATGCCCAGCACCTGCTCCGGAATGCGCATGCCGCGTTCCTGGGTGAATTTGCCGCGCGGCAGAATCTTGCCACGCGCCACCCCGGTCAGATCGGGGATCAGGCATTCGATTTCAGTGACTCGTTTTTCATTGAGCCACAGGTCCATGTCGGTATAGGTAAAGTTTTCGCGGATTGCCATAATGTTCTCTCAATTGTCGTACGGAAGGCGCACACAGGCGCGCTCGATGGAGGGGATGGCAGGCGAAGCTAGGGAACGTGGCGGGCGATCCAGCGCTCGTCAAGGGTCATGCGGGTAGCGTCGGTCGGGATCATGCACGCCTCCCGTGTTTGGCCTGGTACAGGCGGCAGGCCTGGCCGAAGGCGGCGAACATTTTCATCGACACGGGATTCTCAACGATGCGCCACTCGGGATGCCATTGCAGCGCCAGCGCAAAGCCGGGCGAGGCCGGCACCGAGAAGGCTTCGATCAGGCCGTCGTCCGAGGTCGCTTCCACGGCGATGCCGGCGGCGAGCCGGTCGATGCCCTGGCCGTGCAGCGAATTGACCTGGATTTCCGGTACATTGCCCAAAATGCGCGAGAGCATGCCGTCGGGCGTGAGCAACACCCGGTGCGCCGGGCCGTACTGGTCGTCGAGCGTGGCGTCCGGGTTTTCGCGGTGGTCCATCTTGCCTTCGACTTCCTGGACGGCCTGGTGCAGGCTGCCGCCCAGCGCCACGTTCATTTCCTGGAACCCGCGGCACACGGCCATGATGGGAATGCCGCGTTTGACGGCGGCGCGTATCAGCGGCAAGGTGGTGGCGTCGCGCGCCAGATCCTGCGGCAGCTCCTGGTTGCGCACGGCCTGCTCGTAATGGCTGGGATGGACGTTGGACGCGGAACCGGTCAGCATGATGCCGTCGCACGAGGCCAGCACGCTTTCCATGTCGAGCGAATCGCCCAGGGCGGGCACGATCAGGGGGGCGCAGTCGGCGCCGCGCACGACCGCCTCGATGTACTTGGCCTGCACGGCGTGATACGGATGATCGCCGAACTGGCGGATACAAGCGGGAACGATAACGATGGGTTTGCGCATGATGCCGGTCTTTACGGGTGGGCACTCGATTCCATCATAGAACGAAATCGTTCCGGTGGCGAGTGGCTGTTGATCTAGATCAAACTCAACCACAGCTTATGCGAAAGTTGACAAATATGCCAACACGAAGCCCAGCGGCAACGTAAATGCCAGGCGCAGTGCATTGGCCATGCTCGGGTAAAGGCCGGGCCGATTCCGGGGCAAGGTTTGTGGAAACGCGGTAAAAGCCCCTGTTGCACGGGCTGGCTGAGACTATATCTTCCGTACGCGCAGAATTGCTAACATCATCCCGTGTCCGCTTATTTCCTGGCCGATGCCTTCGGCGGGTGACACGAACTACCAGCAACGACAGGTTGCAGCGACGCAGTCCAGGACCGCAGTTCGGCGGTAAAGCCGGGGTGGTACGCGCGCACGAAATCCGTGTCCCCATACCGGCCGAACGCTGGTGCGGCACCGGGCATCGTCCCCTCGAATAGCATCTTCTTCGCTTCGCCGTTTTCGAGCCGCAAGAACACGGCATATCTCGGGGCAATGCGCAGGCGATGGTGTTCCTCCGGCGCGCCGATATCGGCCCGTATCAGGATTGCCATCAGCGTTGATAGCGCTTGTTTCTCATTGATCGCTTATCTGCATCCAAGACGATGAAGCTCACCCTCGGTCAGATTGGCCATGAAAAATGCGGTGGGGTAGATCACGACGACATCGGCTTTGGCAACGGCTGATTGAATGTCCTTCATGTGCTGGGACACCGGATAGACGGTTCCCGCCCATGCCGTCGTCGCGTTTATTTGGCATGCGAACAAAACCAGCACGCTCAACACAGTCTTCATTGCAGCCCGGGCCCAGTGCTGACGAATTTTCCGTAACGTTTTCAATGTGTCTCCTTGAGCGATTTGGATGAGGCCGGTATCAGGCCGGTCGCTGAGCTTACGATGCCCGTATCACCAGTGTGCATGGATGCGCGCTACGTTCTGGTGTAATCGTGTGCAGGCCGATGCCGAAGCCGAAAAACGGCTACCATGACGTATCGAATTGACCACAACAAGGCTGGCCATGTTGAACCTGAACGACCCTTCCCTGCTGCGTCAGCAGTGTTATATCGACGGCCAATGGTGCAGCGCCGACGATAACAATATCGTGCAAGTAACCAATCCCGCCACGGGCGATTCGCTCGGCACGGTGCCGCGCATGGGCGCGACGGAAACCCGGCGCGCCATTGAGGCAGCCAACGCCGCCTGGCCCGCCTGGCGCAAGAAAACCGCCAAGGAACGCGCCGCTATCCTGCGCAAGTGGAACGACCTGATGCTGGCCAATGCCGACGACCTGGCGCTGATCATGACGGCCGAGCAAGGCAAGCCGCTGGCCGAGTCCAAGGCCGAGATCGTCTACGCGGCCTCGTTCATCGAGTGGTTCGGCGAGGAAGCCAAGCGGGTCTCGGGCGACACACTGGCGTCACCGTGGCCGGACCGGCGCATCGTGGTCACGCGTGAGCCGATCGGCGTGTGCGCGGCCATCACGCCGTGGAACTTCCCTGCGGCGATGATCACCCGCAAGGTGGGTCCCGCGCTGGCTGCGGGCTGCCCGATGGTGGTGAAACCTGCCGAGCTGACTCCGTTCTCGGCGCTGGCGCTGGCGGTGCTGGCCGAGCGCGCCGGCGTGCCGGCCGGCGTGTTCAGCGTGCTGACGGGCGACTCGCGCGCCATCGGCGGCGAAATGACCAGCAATCCCATCGTGCGCAAGCTGAGCTTTACCGGGTCGACCGAAGTGGGCCGGGTGCTGATGCAGCAATGCGCGCCGACCATCAAGAAGCTGTCGCTGGAACTGGGCGGCAATGCGCCGTTCATCGTGTTCGACGACGCCGACCTGGATGCGGCGGTGGAAGGCGCAATTGCGTCCAAGTACCGCAACGCGGGCCAGACCTGCGTGTGCGCCAACCGCCTGTACGTGCAGGACGGCGTCTACGATGCGTTCGCCGCCAAGCTGGTGGAAGCGGTCGGCAAACTCAAGGTCGGCAATGGACAGGAGCCGGGCGTCACGCAAGGGCCGCTGATCGAGGAAAAAGCTGTGGTCAAGGTCGAGCAGCATATTGCCGACGCCTTGTCCAAGGGCGCGCGCCTGATGGTGGGCGGCAAGCGTCACACCTTGGGGCATAGTTTCTTCCAGCCGACCGTGCTGGCCGATGTGGATTCCAGCATGCAGGTGGCCACCGAGGAAACCTTCGGACCGCTGGCGCCGCTGTTCCGCTTCAAGACGGAAGACGATGTGATTGCCATGGCCAACAATACCGAGTTCGGGCTGGCGGCGTATTTCTACTCGCGCGATATCGGGCGCGTATGGCGCGTGGCCGAGGCGCTGGAAACCGGCATGGTGGGCGTGAACACGGGGCTCATTTCCAGCGAGGTGGCGCCGTTCGGCGGCGTCAAGCAGTCGGGTCTGGGGCGCGAGGGATCGGTGTACGGGATGGATGACTATCTGGTCATCAAATACATCTGCATGGGCGGCATCTGACGCTGGACCTTGTTAATTTTGTTGAACCGTCGTGCCGCATACTGGGTGATTTGACTTACGTTCCCGTTTTTGACGCGCTGAGCAGTTGACTCATTTCAGTTGGCGGTCTTCCGCTACGCAACATCCTTTTAAACGTCGCGTAAACATCTGTTTAGCTTCCTGCTTTACGCAAAGTATCTTCGTCATTTAGCCAGGCAAACACGAACACTTTCTTGGGCACCGTAGCAAAGCGAAAGAAAAGTCGATAGCGGTCGGGCAAGCCATGTTTTTTTACGCGTCGCCATGAAGTAAATTCATCGCCTAACGTTTTGCCCAGTCTGAAGTCCTTATGCTCAGGGTCCTGCGTAACCTTTTCCTGCACAATTTCCACCAATGCAGCGAATAGCTTCACGTCGGGATCCTGGTCAAAGTCCTCTTGTGACATTGTCCCCGCGCGCACGGCTGCCTCTTTTGTGTTTTTTAAGGTTCGCAGCTCCCTGCACTGATCGAGGAACGCGGTCCAGAAATAGAGATCATATCCATACGCCGACCTCGCGGCCATTATGGATTTCTTTCTTTAAAAGCTCTGAGAAACGCAAGGTCGTCCTCGGCTTCTTCGTCAGAATAAGCAGTGATGGATGCCGGGTTGTTCGAAATGTCTTTCTCGATCAAGGCTAAAAACGCTTCCAGCGCGACGTCGTGGTGCTCATCGACCGGCGCGGGAGCCACAACTTTTTTGACTTTACGCGTCGGCTTTCTCGAGCGCGGCTACTCTGCCGGATACTCGTCATACTTGCGCGCATCGCCGCGCACCTTATCGGCCGGATACTTGGCGCGGTTGAGTGCCATCTTTTCCGTTACGGCCGCGCCCAAGTCCACATCGAGCTTGTCGGCCAGCCGCACCAGATACACCAGCACATCGGCCATCTCGTGGCGCACCTGGGTCAGGCCGCCCTCGCCCAGCTCGCCGAGCCTGCCCGTCTGGAGCCACTGAAACGGCTCCAGCAACTCGGCCGCTTCCACGCTCAGCGCGCTGGCCAGATTCTTAGGCGTGTGGAATTGGTCCCAGTCGCGCTCGTCGACGAACACCCGCATCAGGTCGCGGATGACGCGCAGATCATTGCTGCCAGCAACACCGTTGTCGGCAATATCCTTGTCAGCCATACACATACTTGTTGCCGGCCCCCGACAGCGACCGCTCCAGCTCGGCCATGCCCGCAGGCAGGTCCAGCTTGGCGCCGTTGGCCTGCATGCTCGACCCCAACGCGTGCAGGGTGCGGAACAGGTTGTGCGCGCGGCTCTGCTCGCCCATCTGGCCGATGCGTACGATGTTCATGCCGAAGGCACCCGAAATCTCCACCTTGTGCACGGTGGACATGTGCTCGCGCACGTTGTCGGACGACACCTGATCGGGCGTGACGATGCCGACCACCGAATTCAAACGGTGCTCCTTGGCCACCAGCAGCCGCAGCCCCATGCCTTCGATGCCGGCCTGCAGCGCTTCCGAGCATTGCTGATGGCGCGCGAAGCGCTTGGGCAAGGTCTCGCTGCACACCAGCCGCAGCGCTTCGTGCAGCGCCAGAATCCCGGACACGGGCGCCGTGTAGTGGTACGACTTCTGATTCCAGAACTTGTCGGCCAGCTGGGCATCGAGGCACCAGTGAAACGGCAGCTCCGTGCGCGAGGCGATCTTTTTGGCCCACGCGCGCTCGGAAAACGCCAGCAGCGACACGCCGGGAATCGACGACAATCCCTTCTGCCCACCCGTGATCACGGCATCGATGTGCCAGCGGTCCATTTCCAGCGGCATGGTCGACAAGGTGCAGACGGCGTCGACAATGGTCAGGCATCCCATTTCGCGCGCCAGCGGGGCGATGCGGTCCAGGCTGCGGTTGAACACGGTGTTGGAGGTCTCGCCCTGCACCAGGGTGATGGCGTCGTAGCGGGTCTGGCGCAGCGCGCGCTCGACCAGTTCCACGCCTGCGCCCTCGTTGCCGGGGATTTCCAGAATGGTTGCTTCGCCGCGCACGCGCCCCACCATTTCGGCCATGCGGCGGCTGAAGTAACCGTTGCAGATGCACAGCACCTTGTCGCCCGGCCGCACCAGATTGGCAATCGCCATTTCCATGGCGGCCGAACCGGGCCCGCCCACGCCCATCACGTGCGACGAAGTGGTCTGGAACACGTAGCGGCCCATGTCCTTGACCTGCTCGATCACCCGGTTCATGGTGTCGCCCAGATGATTGATGACGATCGAATTGGCAGCGGCCACGCGCGCGGGAATCGGCACCGGACCGGCGCCCATCATCAACAACGGTTCGTCCGGCAAGATGTCGTCCAGCGGGACGATGTGTGGCACGCCGACCAGTTCATTCATCACATTTTCCTTAAACTTTCCTGGTTCATTTCCTTGCTACGTTCCTTGCTGATCAGCGGCTGGAATGGTCGTCGCATTCATACGCATCGAGGCGCGTTTTGAAAGCGCTTTCCATCTGGTCGGCGGCGCAGACGCTCACCTCCAGGTCGCGCAGCAAACCATCCTGCAAGCCGTAGCACCAGCCGTGGATGCTCAGTCCCTGCCCGCGCGCCCAGGCATCCTGGACGATGGTGGTGCGCGCCGTGTTCGACACCTGTTCGATGACATTCAGTTCGCACAGACGGTCGGCACGGTGCTTTTCCGGCAGTACCTCGCCCAGATATCGCCCGTGTTTCTGTTGCACGTCCTGCACATGGCGCAGCCAGTTGTCGGCCAGCCCGACCCGGCGGTTGATCATGGCCGCGTGCACGCCGCCGCAGCCATAGTGGCCACAGATGATGATGTGCTTTACTTTCAGCACATCGATGGCGAACTGCAGCACGGACAAGCAATTCAGGTCGGAGTGCACGACCACATTGGCGATATTGCGATGGACGAATAATTCGCCCGGCGCCAGGCCCAGCAATTCATTGGCCGGCACGCGGCTGTCGGAGCAGCCGATCCACAGGTATTCGGGGGACTGCTGGGACGCCAAGGAATTGAAGAAATTCTCATCCTTTTGCACCATCGAGGCCGCCCAGTCGCGATTGCGCTGGAACAGGGTCTTGGTATCGTATTTTGCTTGGGTCATGTTCATCCTATGGTCGAAAAAAAACCGCTGGCGGCGCGCGGCCTGTCTCAGCGGAATTCAAGGGCTACTGGCCAGTTGCAACCCCGTATTCTAACCGATATCGATCTCGGTATCTGAAGGCGGGCCCGGATGATCGCGGCTCCCTACCCGCGCCAGCCAGCGCCTGGACTGGTCCGGACGACGCTCTTAAGCCACGGCTCAGCCTGCTTCCATCCATTGCTATAGTATTACTTTGCGTTGTCGATTGATAACAGCCGGGCTGAATCGTCGCCCTTTCTATCGTTGTATCCGGAGAATATTATGAAGATCAGAACCACCATCGTCAGCCTGTTCCTGTCCGCGGCCGTGCTGCCATTTGCCGCGCAGGCGCAGCAGCACGCGGAACATGAATGGGATTACCAGGGCGCCAAAGGCCCGAGCCACTGGGGCGAGCTCAAGGAAGACTTTGCCGGCTGCAAGCTCGGCCACAACCAGTCGCCCATCGACATTCGCAAGACCGTCAAGAAACACACCGATCCGATCGTCTTCGACTACCATCCCGAAGCCTCCAAGGTGGTCGATAACGGCCATACCATCCAGCTCAATCTGCAACCTGGCAGTGGCATGACGGTCGGCGGCCAGCATTACGACCTGGTGCAGTTCCACTTCCACACGCCTAGCGAAGAGCGCATCCACGGCAAGCGCTATCCGCTGGTGGCCCACCTGGTCCATAAGAATGCGGAAGGCAAACTGGCGGTCGTAGCCGTGCTGTTCAAACAGGGCAAGGCCAATCCGATGCTGGCCCAGATCTGGTCCACGCTGCCGCACGAGCAAGGCGCCGATCACGCCACCGACGGCCCGGTGCTGGACCTGACGGCGTCCCTGCCTGCCAAGCACGGCTTCTATAATTTCGCCGGCTCGCTTACCACCCCGCCGTGCAGCGAAGAGGTCAACTGGTTCGTCATGAAAGCGCCGGTGCAAGTCTCCGCCGCCCAGCTGCGCCAGTTTCACCACGTGTACCAGCACAATGCCCGCCCGGTGCAGCCGCTGCATGGCCGCGTCGTGATCGAAAGCACCTGATTCAAAGCTAACCCGCCATCTACCCAAGGCCGCGAGCGCGCGGCCAGACCAAAAAAAAGCCGCCGGGTCAGTCGACCCAGCGGCTTTTTTCACGTGAGCTTGTCACGGATTACTCGAAAAAATCTTTCACCTTGTCCATCCAGCCCTTGCTCTGCGGATTGTGCTTCTCGCCGCCTTCGACCGTCAGACGTTCGAATTCCTTGAGCAAATCCTTCTGCTTGTCGGTCAGCTTGACGGGGGTCTCGACTGCCACGTGGCAGAACAGATCGCCCGCGTAGCCGGAACGCACGCCCTTGATGCCCTTGGCTTTCAGGCGGAACGTCTTGCCCGACTGGGTGCCTTCAGGAATCGTGAACGATACCTTGCCGGACAGGGTAGGCACTTCGATCTCGCCGCCCAAGGTCGCCTTGACGAACGAAATCGGCATCTCGCAATGCAGATCGTCGCCTTCGCGCTGGAACACCGCGTGCGGCTTGATGTGGATTTCCACATACAGGTCGCCCGACGGGCCGCCATTGGTCCCAGGCTCGCCGTTGCCGGACGAGCGGATGCGCATGCCATTGTCGATACCGGCAGGAATCTTCACTTCCAGCGTCTTGTTGCGCTTGATCCGTCCCTGGCCGCCGCACGGTGCGCACGGGTCGGTGATGACCTTGCCGCTGCCATGGCACTTCGGGCAGGTCTGCTGGATGCTGAAGAAACCTTGCTGCATGCGCACCTGGCCGTGACCGGCGCAGGTGGTGCAGGTGGTCGGCGCGGTGCCCGGCTTGGCGCCCGAGCCGTGGCAGGTGTCGCACTTGTCCCAGCTCGGCACGCGGATGGTGGTGTCGAAGCCGTGTGCGGCCTGCTCAAGGGTAATTTCGAGGTTGTAGCGCAGGTCGGCGCCGCGGTAGACCTGTGGTCCGCCCCGTCCGCCACGGCCTGCGCCGCCGCCGAAGATATCGCCGAAGATGTCGCCGAAGCTGTCGGCAAAGCCGCCGCCGCCGAAGCCGCCCGCGCCGCCGCCACCCATGTTGGGATCGACGCCCGCGTGACCGTAGCGGTCGTACGCTTCGCGCTTCTCCGCATTGGTGAGCATCTCGTAGGCCTCTTTGACCTCCTTGAACTTCTCTTCCGATTCCTTACTGTCCGGATTGCGGTCCGGATGGTATTTCATCGCGAGCTTGCGATAGCTCTTCTTGATCTCTTCTTCCGAAGCATTCTTGGCGACCCCGAGGATCTCGTAAAAATCACGCTTTGCCATTTGTCGGCACCTTGCTGTCTAACTAACTGATGACGTATATGCAAAAAAACCGAGCCGCGAACGGCCCGGCTTGATCCGTGCGGCGGTAACTCCGATCAGAGTTCCCGCCCTGCCGCGAACCGACGCTTACTTCGCGTCTTTTACTTCCTTGAAGTCGGCATCGACAACATCGTCTTGCCCTGCCTTGTTTGCACCGGCACCGGCGTCGCCACCCGGCTGCTGGCCGGCGTCGCCGCCGCCTGCTGCCTGCTGTGCCTGCATGTCGGCGTACATCTTCTCGCCCAGCTTCTGCGACGCGGTCGACAGTGCCGCCACCTTGGCGTCGATCTCGGCCTTGTCGCCGGCCTTGATCGAGGCTTCCACTTCGGTAATGGCCGCTTCGATCGACTCTTTCTCGCCCGCTTCCAGCTTGTCGCCGTATTCGGTCAGCGACTTGCGGGTCGAGTGGACCAGCGAATCGGCCTGATTGCGCGCTTCAGCCAGTTCCTTGACCTTCTTGTCTTCTTCGGCGTTGACTTCGGCATCCTTGACCATCTTCTGGATTTCCGCCTCGGTCAGACCGGAGTTGGCCTTGATCGTGATCTTGTTCTCTTTGCCGGTGGCCTTGTCCTTGGCGCCCACGTGCAAAATGCCGTTGGCGTCGATGTCGAAGGTCACTTCGATCTGCGGGGTGCCGCGCGATGCTGGCGGGATACCTTCCAGATTGAATTCGCCCAGGCCCTTGTTGCCGGCCGCGATTTCACGCTCACCCTGGTAGACCTTGATGGTCACGGCAGGCTGGTTGTCGTCCGCGGTCGAGAACACTTGCGAGAACTTGGTCGGGATCGTGGTGTTCTTGTGAATCATCTTGGTCATCACGCCACCCAGGGTTTCGATACCCAGCGACAGCGGCGTCACGTCCAGCAGCAACAGATCCTTGCGCTCGCCCGACAGCACGGAGCCCTGGATCGCGGCACCGACGGCCACTGCCTCGTCCGGGTTGACGTCCTTGCGCGGCGCCTTGCCGAAGAATTCCTCGACCTTTTCCTGCACCTTCGGCATACGGGTCATACCACCAACCAGGATGATGTCGTCGATGTCGGAGACCTTCACGCCGGCATCCTTGATGGCGATCTTGCATGGCTCCATGGTGGCCAGGATCAGCTCTTCCACCAGCGACTCCAGCTTGGCGCGGGTCATCTTGAGGTTCAGGTGGACCGGCGCGCCGTTCGCCATGGCGATGTACGGCTCGTTGATCTCCGTCTGCTGCGACGACGACAGTTCGATCTTGGCGCGCTCGGCCGAAGCCTTGATGCGCTGCAGCGCGATCGGATCTTTCTTCAAGTCCAGACCGTTGATCTTCTTGAATTCGTCGATGATGTAATCGATGATGCGCTGGTCGAAGTCTTCGCCGCCCAGGAAGGTGTCGCCGTTGGTCGACAGCACTTCGAACTGCTTTTCGCCATCGACGTCGGCGATTTCGATGATCGACACGTCGAACGTACCGCCACCCAGGTCATACACGGCGATCTTGCGGTCGCCCTTGTCGGTCTTGTCCAGACCAAACGCCAGTGCGGCGGCGGTCGGCTCGTTGATGATGCGCTTGACGTCCAGACCGGCGATACGGCCGGCATCCTTGGTGGCTTGACGCTGCGAATCGTTGAAGTAAGCAGGTACGGTGATGACCGCTTCGGTCACTTCTTCGCCCAGGTAGTCTTCGGCCGTTTTCTTCATCTTGCGCAGCACTTCCGCGGAAATCTGCGGTGGCGCCAGCTTCTTGTCGCGCACGCCGATCCATGCGTCGCCGTTGTCGGCTTTCATGATCGAGTACGGCATCAGGCCGATGTCTTTCTGCACTTCCTTCTCGTCGAACTTGCGGCCAATCAGGCGCTTGACGGCGAACAGGGTGTTCTTCGGGTTGGTGACCGCCTGGCGTTTCGCCGGCGCGCCAACCAGAATTTCGCCATCTTCTTGATAAGCAATAATGGAAGGCGTCGTACGCGCGCCTTCTGCGTTCTCGATTACCTTTGGCTGACCATTTTCCATGATCGCGACGCAGGAGTTCGTGGTTCCCAGGTCGATACCGATAATTCTGCCCATGATTTTTCCTTTTATTTACTTAGTTTCAGATGATACGAATATGTGGAAAAACTGCGCGCTTTCAAGACCTTGCAACGCAGCATTGCGTATTTATTTTGCTTGCGCTGCGGTAACGATGGCAGGGCGCAATAAACGATCGGCGATCATATAACCTTTTTGCAGCACGGTGACCACCGTGTTGGCTTCCTGGTCGGCCGGCACCACGGCCACGGCCTGGTGCTTGTTCGGGTCCAGCTTGTCGCCCTGCTGCGGCAGCACTTCGATCAGGCGGTTCTTTTCAAACGCGGAGGTCAGTTGCTTGAGCGTCATTTCGACGCCTTCCTTGAGCGACTCCACCGACGGCGTTTCCACCTTCAGGGCCATTTCCAGGCTGTCGCGCACGGGCACCATGGCTTCGGCGAAACTTTCGATGGCGAACTTGTGCGCCTTGGACACGTCTTCCTGGGCGCGGCGGCGGATGTTCTCGCCTTCAGCCTTGGCGCGCATGAACGCGTCATGCATCTCGGCCAGCTTGGCTTCGGTGGCGCTGAGCTGCTCTTCCAGGGTCGGCTCGCCCGCCGGCGCCGCGGGCGCTGCGGCAGCGCCAGGGGTGACCTGAATGGTTTCGTCCTGGGGCGTGGAGACTTCTTGATTTTCTTGGTCTTGCATCGAAAAAACTCCTAGAATCAATGACTTAGCTGGTTGTATAAGGTGTCTTGCTAACCACACAGCGATCCAGATGGGGCTATCTCCTACTTTTTCAAGGGATGTATTTGCGTCGGCTGACGCAGGCAATGTTGTAACGACACGTCAACTTGTAACCGTTGTTACAACTATTACGCAATGGGGGATTCACTTTGACGCCCAAGGAACTACTATGAATTCAACAAGCTTTCATGGGCCGCACAGGCGGTCCGCGGGAAAGTTGTCTGGGAGTGTCATGATGAAGTTGTCGTTAATTGCCGCTAGCGTTGTTGCCTATACCATCCTCGCCATGGCGTGGATCTATTACGCTGAGCGCGCGCTGCCGTTGCAGTTCGTTTCAATCGGGCCATTTTAACAGGCCGGGCTTGCCACGCCCGGCTGCGCCTCGATCAGGGGTGATACCCGGCTCAGTTCGGCGCCTAGCTGGCGCCCAAGGCCAGCGCGTGCTCGCGGCCCGTTTCCAGATCGCGTTGCCGCTCTTCCAGGCGCGATGACGTCAGCAGTGTCGGCCAGCCCAGCAGCTCCTGTTCGGCGATGCTCGCCAGCCCGGCGATCCACTTGGGCGACTCGTTCAGGCATTCAATATAGTGAAACTCCTTGCCGCCCGCGGCCAGAAAGTCGTGGCGCGCTTCCATATTGATTTCTTCCAGCGTTTCCAGGCAGTCGCTGGTGAAACCCGGGCAGATCAGGTCGACCCGCTTCAAGCCTTCCGACGCCAGCCGGACCAGCGTGGGCGCCGTGTAGGGCTGCAGCCACTCGGCCTTGCCGAAGCGCGACTGGAACGTCACCAGATATTGCTCCTTGCTCAGGCCCAGCTTGGTGGCCAGCAGGCGCGCGGTTTTATAGCACTCGCAGTGGTACGGGTCGCCCAGCATCAGGGTGCGTTTCGGCACGCCGTGAAAACTCATCACCAGCTTGTCGCCGCGGCCGTTGCGGGCCCAGTGCGCCAGCACGCTGTCGCGCAGCGCATCGATATAGCCGTCGTGGTCGTGGTAGTTGCGGGCGATGCGCAGCGCCGGGATGTTGCGCGCCTTGGTGTAGTAGGCGAACACGGCGTCGTTGATCGAGCCGGTGGTGGTGCCGGAATACTGCGGATAGGCGGGAATGATGGCGACGCGGTCGCAGTGCTCGGCTTTAAGCTGATCCAGCACTTCCGGCAGCGAGGGCGAACCGTAGCGCATGGCCATGACCACTTTCAGGTCCGTGTGGCCGCGTTCGCCCAGCGCGCCGCGCAGCAGCATGGCTTGCTTTTGGGTGTGCACTTTCAACGGCGAGCCATCCTTGGTCCAGATCTGCGCGTACTTGGCGGCCGATTTGCTGGAGCGGAACGGCAGGATGATCAGGTTCAGGATGCACCACCACACCACGCGGGGAATTTCCACCACGCGCGGGTCGGACAGGAATTCTTTTAAATAGCGGCGTACGGCGCCGGTGGTCGGCTCATCGGGTGTGCCCAGGTTGACCAGCACGACGGCGGTGCGGGAAGGGGTGCCGTGGGTGTAGGGTGGTTCTTTGCGGAAGGGCATGGGGAGGGGCCGATTAGTCAGGAACTGCTTATCCGTCATTCCCGCGCACGCGGGAATGACGGCTCTTATATAGGTGGTGCTTGATACTATGTGGTGCTTGATACTATGTGGTGCTTGATACTAGGTGGTCGATATTAGGTGCTTGATACTAGGTGGTGCTTGATACTTGTTACGACGCCAGCAGCTCGCGGGCATGCTTGCGCGTCGTGGCCGTAATCTCCAGCCCGCCCAGCATACGCGCAACTTCTTCCACGCGGGACTTGTTGTCCAGCACGTCGATGCGCGACACCGTCTTGCCCTGCTCGGTCGTGCCCTTGGCCACCTGGAAATGCTGGTTGGCCTGGCTGGCTACCTGCGGCAAGTGCGTCACGCACAGCACCTGACGCTCCTGCCCCAGCCGCTTGAGCAAGCGCCCCACCACTTCGGCCACCGCGCCGCCGATCCCGCTGTCGACCTCGTCGAAAATCAGGGTCGGCGTGGTGGTGGCGTTGGACGTGATCACGGAAATGGCCAGCGCGATACGCGCCAGCTCGCCGCCGGACGCCACCTTGGCCAGCGGCCGCGGCGCCACGCCCGCATGGCCGGCCACCAGAAACTCCACCTGCTCCACGCCATGGCTGGTCGGCTCCACCGCGTTCAAGCCCACCACGAAACTGCCGCCCGTCATGTTCAATTCCTGCATGGCGGCCGTCACTTGCGTGCCGAGCAATTGCGCGGCGGCGGCGCGGCTGCGCGACAGGCGCTGCGCCGCTTCCAGATAGCTGACCTTGATCTTGTCTTCCTGCTTGCGCAAGCCTTCCAGATCGCTGGCATCGGCCAATTGCTTGAGCCGCTCCGACAGCGCCGCGTGCTCGTCCGGCAACTCTTCCGGCGCCACGCGGAACTTGCGCGCCGTGCCGTGGATCGCGTCCAGGCGCGCCTCGACCTGGCGCAAGCGCTCCGGGTCCAGTTCCACCTTGTCGAGGTAATGGCTCAGCGCGTAGGCGGCCTCCTGCAACTGGATGCGCGCCGGCTCCAGGCAATCGAGCACCGGCTGCAACTGGGCATCCACGTCGACCAGCTTGCTTAGCTTTTGATTCAGCGACGACAGCTGCGACAGGATCGGATGGTCCGCTTCGGAAATGACTTCCAACGCTTCCTGCGCGCCTTCGAGCAGGCTGGCCGCATGCGACAGGCGGCTGTGCTCGTTGCCGATGTCGGCCCACTCGCCCGGTTTCACGGCCAGCTTTTCCAGCTCCGACACTTGCCACTCGAGCCGCTCGCGCTCGATCAGCACGTTCTTGGCGTTGATTTCGAATTCCTCGCGCTGGCGCGCCAGCGCGCGCCACGCTTTATAGGCGGCCGCCACGGTCTGGGCGTCGCCCGCCGCGCCGGCATCCTTGAAGCTGGCCTGGTTGTCCAGCAAGGCGCGTTGGGCGTCGGGCTTGAGCAGCGACTGGTGCGCGTGCTGGCCGTGGATGTCGACCAGCAGGTCGCCCAGGTCGCGCAGCTGGGTGGCGGTGGCGGCCACGCCATTGATGTAGGCCTTGGAGCGCCCGGCGTTGTCGATCACGCGGCGCAGCAGCGCGCCGCCTTCGTCGTTGGCGAACTCGTTCTGCTCCAGCCACGCAAGCGCGGCGGCGCTGACGGAAAAGTCGGCCGTGATGTCGGCCTTGGCGGCGCCCTCGCGCACCACGCTGGCGTCGCCGCGTCCGCCCAGCGCCAGCTGCAGCGCGTCGATCAGGATCGACTTGCCCGCGCCCGTCTCGCCGGTAAACACCGAAAAGCCGCTGGAGAATTCAAGTTCGATCGCGTCGACAATGACGAAATCGCGGATGGAAAGGGTACGCAGCATTGAGTTAGTCAGATCCAAAGGTAATGAACGGCGTAATGAACGGCGTGATGAAACACAGTGCCCGGAGCGCGGCTGCCTTTCGCAAATCGCTTAGCGCAGCTTGCCTTCGCCGGAAGGATACTCGTTCCAGTGCAGCTTTTCGCGCAGCGTGTCGTAATAGCTCCACCCCTCCGGATGCAGGAAGGTGATGTGATTGGGCGAGCGCGAAATGACGATCTGGTCGCCGTGCATCAGGCTGGCGAAGGTCTGCATGTCGAAATTGACGCTGGTGTCGCGCCCGCTGACGATCTCGACGACGATCTCGCTCGAATCGGGCACCACGATCGGCCGGTTCGACAGCGCGTGCGGGGCGATCGGCACCAGCACGATGCCGCCCAGGCTGGGGTGCAGCAGTGGCCCGCCGGCCGACAGCGAATACGCGGTCGAGCCGGTGGGCGTGGAAATGATCAGGCCGTCCGAGCGCTGGTTGTACATGAAGTTGCCGTCGACCGTCACTTTCAGCTCCACCATGCCGGAGCCGGCGCCGCGCGCCACCACCACGTCGTTGACGGCCAGCCCGCAGGTGATCTTGACGCCCTGGCGCAAGACCCGCCCTTCGAGCAGGGTGCGCTTTTCCATCTTGGTCTTGCCCGCCAGGATTTCACCCAGCACCCGCAGCATGCCGTCGAGCGGAATGTCGGTCATGAAGCCCAGCCGGCCCTGGTTGATGCCGATCAGCGGCACGTCGTACGGCGCCAGCTGGCGCGCGATGCCCAGCATGGTGCCGTCGCCGCCCATGACGATGGCGGCCACGGCGGTTTTGCCGATGGCCGCCGCGCCCATCGCTTCCAGTCCCGGCATGCCCAGGTGCGCCGCCGTTTCGTTTTCCAGCACGATGCGGTAACCGGCGTCGGTCAGGAAGGTGACGATGCGGTTGACCGACTCGACAATGCCGACGGTGTTGGGCCGCACTACCAGCGCAATGGTCTGTTGCTTCGAAGCGGACGCGGACGTTACGGACATGGAAATCTCAGGGTGAAAGAGCGACACGCAGCAGATTAACCGATTCTGCCGGCTTGTGCCATACAGCGGCCTCGGCGCTGCGAGCGGCACGGCTCGCCGGTGCCTCGGCCTATTCCTCGGCCCATTCAATTGCGCGACCGGATTCGGGGCGAAGCGATACCATTCCTACAATAACTATGCACAAGGGGAACACCAATGGTAGCCGAAACGAAAGACCGCAAGATCAATACGGATGCCAAGATCGAGGACGATGGCGTCAAGCGTTTGCCCCATGAGCGCGACGAGTCGCCCGACGGAAAAGACAAGGATGCGCGCGGCGTCATGAAGCAGGCCGCGTCCGACCTGGCCCAGGGCCTGGTCGACACCGACATGCATGGCCAGCGCGGCATCGAGGAAGCCGTGACCGCCACGCCAGGCTCGGGCCAGGCCAAGCCTCTGGACGATGCCGCCAGCGGCATGCGCCACGAATCGACCGCGCCACAGAAAGGCCAAGCATGACCGCCGCCATCACCGCCCTCACCGCAACCCGCGCCCTGTCACTGGGCGGCGCCATCGCCCTGGCCCTGACGGCCAGCGCCGCATTGGCCCAGACTTACCCGGTCGGTTTCGGCCCCAATCCCAAGCTGCCGGCGCCGACCAAGTCGCTGCTGCCGACACTGAACATCGCCCCGGCCGATCCGTGGCCGAAAGGCACCAAGCCGGTTGCCGCAGCTGGCCTGGCGGTGACTGCCTATGCCAGCGGCCTGGACCATCCGCGCTGGCTGTACGTGCTGCCGAACGGCGACGTGCTGGTCGCCGAAAGCAATAAGCCACCCAAGCCGGAAGACAGCGGCAGCGGCGGCATCAAGGGCATCGTCATGAAGCAGGCGATGAAAAAAGCCGGCGCCGGCGTGCCCTCGGCCAATCGCATCAGCCTGCTGCGCGGCGTTGGGGCCAACGGCATGGCCGCCACCCGCACCACCTTCCTGGAAGGCCTGATGTCGCCGTTCGGCATGGCCTTGGTTGGCAACGACCTGTACGTGGCCAATGCCGACGCCATCGTCAAGTTCCCGTACAAGGAAGGCGACACCACCATCAGCGCCAAGGGCGTCAAGGTGATGGACCTGCCGGCCGGTATCAACCACCACTGGACCAAGAACCTGGTCGCCAGCCCGGACGGCAAGATGCTGTACGCCTCGGTCGGCTCGAACAGCAACGTGGGCGAAAACGGCATGGCCATCGAAGAAGGCCGCGCCGCGATCTGGGAATTCAACATTGCCACCGGCAAGGGGCGCGTGTTCGCCAGCGGCCTGCGCAACCCGGTGGGCATGGATTTCCACCCGCAGAGCAACGTGCTGTGGACCAGCGTCAACGAGCGCGATGAGCTGGGCAACGACTTGGTGCCCGATTACATGACGTCCGTCAAAGACCGCGGCTTCTACGGCTGGCCGTACAGCTACTTCGGCAAGAACGTGGATGTGCGCATCAAGCCGCCGCGTCCGGATCTGGTGGCCAAGGCCATCGTGCCGGACTACGCGCTGGGCGCGCACACGGCCTCGCTGGGCCTGGCGTTCTACGACGGCGCACTGCTGCCGCAGTACAAGAATGGCGCGCTGGTCGGCCAGCACGGTTCGTGGAACCGCAAGCCGGCGTCCGGCTACAAGCTGATTTACGTGCCGTTCGCGGACGGCAAACCGAATGGTCCGCCGCAGGATGTGCTGAGCGGCTTTCTGGGCAAGGATGGACACGCCTATGGCCGCCCGGTCGGCGTGGCGGTCGACAAGGCCGGCGCGATCCTGATGGCGGACGACGTAGGCAACATCATCTGGCGCGTGACGCCGGCTGGTGGCGCTCCGGCCCCGGCCACCGCCGCTACACCGGCGGCACCTGCCGCTGTCACAGCGGCAAAGTAAGCGCACTAAACAACACCCCGCAGTATCACTAGCATCACCGGAGAAACACTATGAGCATTAAACGTTCAGGCAGTGCCGCCTGGAGTGGCGGCATCAAGGATGGCAAAGGCCAGATTTCCACCCAAAGCGGCGTGCTCGACAACACGCAGTACGGTTTCAACACGCGCTTCGAAGACGGTCCGGGCACCAACCCGGAAGAACTGATCGGCGCGGCCCATGCGGGCTGCTTCACGATGGCGCTGTCGGGCAAGCTGGGCGAAGCCGGCATGACGGCCAAGAGCCTGCAGACCACGGCCACCGTGTCGCTGGACAAGGTGGAAGGCGGCTTTTCGATTTCGGCCGTGCATCTGAATCTGATTGCCAATATCCCAGGCGCCAATCAGGAAGCGTTCGATGCGGCCGTGCTCGATGCCAAGCAAAACTGCCCGGTATCGAAGCTGCTCAACGCCACCATCACCCTGGATGCCCGTCTGGAAAACTGACGCGCCAGCAAGGAAACGGCCGAGCGCTTAAAATCGCATCTTTCAAGCGGATATTCAGCCGCTTTCAAGACATCCACTTTAGAGGAATACGATGCGGATTTTGCACACGATGCTACGGGTCGGCGACCTGCAGCGCTCGATCGACTTCTACACCAAGGTGCTTGGCATGACGTTGCTGCGCACCAGCGAGAATCCTGAATACAAGTACACGCTGGCATTCGTCGGCTATGGCAACAACCCCGATCATGCGGAACTGGAGCTGACCTATAACTGGGGCACCGACAAGTACGAGCTGGGCACCGCCTACGGCCACATTGCCATCTCGGCCGACGACATCGTGGCCGCGTGCGACTCCGTGCGCGCCAACGGCGGCGTGGTCACGCGCGAGCCGGGTCCCGTCAAGGGCGGCACCACCGTGATCGCCTTCATAACCGACCCGGACGGCTACAAGATCGAACTGATCGAGCGGCGCGACGGCGGGCACGGGGCGGGGCTGACCGCGTAAGAGCTTGGTGGATGAAGACTTCAGGTTCCAGCCCACTACTGGTCAGCGTGCGCTACGTTGCATTCAATTGCAGGCTACATGAGCATCCGGTCAGCTTCGGGATACAGGTGAGGAAACAACATGCCAAGGGAGTCGAGCGGCAGCCCAAATCGGACGGGGCCATACGCTGAATCACTTACCAGTAATTTATCTGAGAGCAGTTTCGAGATCAGCATTCGGGCACTTCTCTCTGCCATCCCCGTCATCTGAGCATTCGCTGACCTCGCGCAACAGCGGCAAGCTGTTCAACCTGGCCAATGTCTTCATGCTGGCCTACCCGTACGGCCAGACCCAGCTGCAATCCGGCTTCAAGCTGACGGGCAACCAGAACGACGACGCCACCCTGGTGCCGACCGGCACCATCTACACCAACGGCGTGCCGAACTTCACCAACTGGGACGGACAACATCGCTGGCGCGAAATCAGCAACATGGTGGAATTCCGCAACCAGACCCAGGGCAAATGGCAACTGGACGACTGGACCACCAACGGCGGCGACCGCATCGCCTTCCACCGGGGTGACCGGGGCTTTTTCGCCATCAATCGCGACGATGCCAACGCCTGGTCGGCAACCTTCCGCACCGGCATGGCGGCCGTCCGCTACTGCAACGTCATCAATGGATTGCTCAACGCGGATAAAACCGGCTGCGGCGGCGATATCGTCACCGTCAACAGCGACGGCACCGCGTCGCTGACGATTCCGTCCATGAGCGCGGCCGGCATGCCCGCCGTCGCCATTCATACCACCAACGTCAGCAGCACCTCCATCGCCCTGCGCTGGAACTCGTCCACCGACAACGCGGGCGGCAGCGGCCTGAAGGGGTATAACGTGGTGCGCGACAATGGCACGCCGATCTTCACGACCAGTAACACCTTTATCGATGACAACCGCCTGCCGGCCACCACTTATAAATATACGGTGGCGGCGCTCGGTCACGGTTCCCGTGAGCAGCTTCCGCCAGTAAGCGCTTAAATCAACGGCAGCCTACGTTGCACTGTGGGCTGCCGCTTTACTGTATTGCAGGTAGGGCTAATTGCAGGCGGGCCTGCGACGCCGCTTTATTGCGGCAGCGAATCGACCAGCCCGTACACGCTGTAGCCCACCATGTACGGCAGCTTGTAGTCCGGGAAGGTCTTGGCGAAGCGCTGCTCCAGTTCCTTGTAGTGGGCGCCCTGCTTGGCCGGATCTTTCAGCTCGCCCTTGCGCGCGCCCAGTTCGCCGACATAGCCGACCACCACCGCCTGCGCCTGCTTCAGGTAGCGCTGCTCTTCCGCCACAGCATCCTTCACCTTGACGAATTCGCCCCGGCCGCCATACACCTTGGCATCGGGCTTAGGGCCAGCGATCGCGTTCAATTCCCCCACCGCGGCGCTCCACTCCTTGAGGTTGGCGCGCGGCTTGCCATCGACCAGCCCGCCTTCCAGCCACAGGTGCGCCTTGTTGTGCACCAGGTCGCCCACGATCAGGTCGCCCGTTTTGTCGATACGCACCACCACCTGCTTGTTGGCCACGCCGGAATTTTTCAGTTCGAACAGGCTGATGGTTTCGCCCGACTTGAGCGGGATAGTCAGCTTGTTGGCGAACGTGGTGCGCACCGGCTCGAAGGCCGGGTAGGTGCCGGCCTTGAACGCCTTGGCGCCGTTGACCCAGAAGTTTTCCTTGTAGGTGTGCACGCCCGGCATGTCGGCCGCGACTGCCTTGCTGGTGATCGACTCCACGCCCATCTTGTGCAGATACGGCAAGCCGTTGAACTTGTCCGGGTTGGCGTGGGTGACGATGACGCGGGTGATGGGCGAACTGGTCTTCGCCTTGATGGCGTCGACCATGGCGGCGGTCAGCGTCGGCACGAACTGGGTGTCGATGACGGTGACTTCCTTGCCATCGTCGTAGTAGAAGGTGTGGGTGTCGAAGCCCTTGCTGTCGGACGTGTACACGCCCAGCGTGCCGGCATAGCTGGCCGACGACAAGGCGGCGGACGACATCAGTGCGAACAGCATGGAAGCGGTGGCGATGCGAGTGGTTTTCATGATGAAACTCCTGTCTGGTGGAATGAGATATGCAGTGAATGGATCAGCGGGTGGCGTTCGCCAGCGGCGCGGGACGGCCCAGCCCGAACGACAGGCCCAGCTTGTTTGCCTGCAAGGTCAGCGCGACAATGACCAGCGCGGTGCCGATCAGTTCGCCCGAGGTGATCTGGGCGCCGTTAGCGATGCTGATCAGCAAGGCCGATACGGGCACCAGGTTGATGAACACGATGCCGTGGGTGCCGCCCAGGGTGCGCACGCCCTTGTTGAACGCCAGCGCAGCGAGCACGGTGGCGATGACGACGATGTAGATCAGCGACGGCGCCGCCGCCACCAGATTCGACAGCGCTGGCGGATTGGCGTAGCCGAACAGGGTGGCCAGCATGGCGACTACCACCAGGCCCGGCAGCGCCAGGATGGCCGTGAAGGTGGTGTACTCGATTACGCTCAGCTGCGACACGCTGGCCTGGCCACGGGTGTAGACGATCCAGCCGACCGTGCCCACGAAAGCGATCAGATCGCCCGGCAGCGTGCTGTTGCTGAAACCCTTGTCGGCTTCCCAGACGCCGGACACCAGGCTGACGCCGGCAATCGCCAGCGCGGCGGCGAACCAGGCCCACCACTGTGGACGCTGGCGGTCGAACACCCAGCGGATGAACAGCGTGGTGACGGGCATGGTGGCCATGATCACGGCGCCGTGCGAGGGGATCGAGTGGGCCAGGCCGATGAAGACCAGAACGCCGAACATGCCGTAGCCCATCAGGCCGAGGCTGCCCAGGCGCACCCAGTGCTGGCGCAGCAGCAGCCAGCGCACCGCGCCCTGCGAGCGCAGGATGGTGGTCAGGAGCAAGGTGGCGCCGGCGTAGCGGACCACGGTGAACCAGAAGGGATCGAGGTTTTTCAGGGCGACTTTGCCGGCGTGGAACAGGCCGCCCCAAGCGACTGTGGCGAACACGAGGGCGGCGACGGCCAGCCAGCGGGAGGATGAGTTCATGGTGCTTTCCTTTACAGTGTTTGTCGTTCAGAGAAGGTTTGATGCTCATTGCCGCTTACACGTGCGCCAGCTGGGCGCTGTCGCTCAGTTCGGCCGCCAGCACCGGCCAGCCGCGTTCCAGCGCCAGCTGTTCCAGCTGCGGGTCGCCGGCCACCACCCAGGCCTTGCCGGCTTGCTCGAGCATCGGCGCGTCGGTGATGTGGTCGCCGCAGGCGGCGCAGTCGGCCAGCGCAATGCCGTGGTCGGCCGCGTAGCCGCGCATGGCGACCGCCTTGCCTTCGCCGATCATCTGGATGCCGGCGATGCGGCCGGAACAGATGTCGTCCTGCACATCCAGGGTGGTGGCCAGGCAATCGTCGAAGCGCAAATGCCGCAGTAGCGGCGCCAGGATCTCGTGCGTCGATCCCGACACGGCCACCAGGCGGTAGCCGTCCTCGCGCAATTGCTCGGCCAGCTCGCGCGCCGAAGCGATCCACAGTCCCGGACCGGAACTGAGCAATGCGTTGAACCAGTTGTCGGCCAGGGTGGCGAGCATGCTCTGGCGGCGTCCGGCGAAGCTTTCGTAAAAATAGCGGTTGAGCACCAGCCGGTCGTGCTTTTGCGGATGCGCCTGCAGCCGGTCGACGAACGCGCTGTAGCTGTCGTCGCCGCCCTGCTGCTGGTAGTAAAACTGCTGAAACGAAAACATCGATTTCACGTTGAGCAAGGTGTTGTCGACATCGAAAAACGCGGCTTTGAGCTTAGGCATACGCGGACCTCTTGCGGTTCAGGTTGGACGCCGGCACCGCGAACGCGCCACGGCTGAAATAATCGTCGGTGGCAGCCAGCGCGACGCCGCGCGCCGATGCTGCGCAGTAGCCGTCCGGGCGCACCAGCAGCGTCGCTTCCGTGGTCAAGCCCAGCGCATCGAACACGCTGCCCAGGCGGTCTTCGATCAGGGTCACGCCGCCTTGCGCATGGTTGAGCGCGGCCAGTTCGCGGGTGATCACCACCACCGACAGATACGGATGGCGTACCCGGCTGTCGCGGCAGAAGTTTTCCAGCTGTTCCAAGCCGATATCGTCCAAGCGGTTCTTGATCACCAGCAGCGTGTACTGGGTGCCGTGCAGCAACGCGGCCAACGGCTTGTAGCCCTGCGCGTGCGGCAGCCAGGCATGTGGAATGCGCTGGCCCGCTTGCGGCAGCCCGGTCGCCGACGCGCCGGCCAGTTCGCCGCTGGTGTCGTACGACTGCATCAGGCCGGCCAGCAAACGCGGCAACAGTTGCTGCGCGCGGGCACTCTTGCCATGCCAGCGCGTCAGGATGCGGCGCTTGAAGCGCTGGTGCCAGGCGGTCGCGGTCAGGTACTCGGTGGTGCGCGAAGTGACCTGGGCGATCAGCTTGGCGATGGCTTCGCGTTCCTGACGGTAAGTCTCGATCAGGCGCGTGTCGGCCCAGCCCTTTTCGATGTAGGCCAGCTTCCAGGCCAGATTGAAGGCATCCTGGAAACCCGCGTTCAAGCCCTGCGCGCCCAACGGGCTGAACAGGTGGAAAGCGTCGCCCACCAGGATGGCGCGGCCCTTGACGCAGCTTTCCGCGCAGCGATGGTAAAACGGCGCGCTGGTGAGCCAGTCGGGCGAATGCACGCGCATCTTGCCCGGGCCCATCAGGTCGACGATGCCCTGCAGATCGTCCAGCGACACGGTCGGCTTGGCCGATTTCTGGAAGTCTTCAAAGGTCTGGCCGGTCTGGGCGATGATCCGGTGCATGCCGTCGGGCATGGGCACCAGCAGCATGTAGCCGTTGGCCGACAAAAAGAATTGCAGCTCGTCCTTGGGACCGTCCCACTCGACCTTGACGTCGCCCAGCACGAACGCCTTGCCGTAGTCGCCGCCGGGAAAGCCGATGCCGGCCATTTCGCGCACGGCGCTGCGGCTGCCGTCGGCGCCGATCAGCCAGTTGCAGGAAAGCAGCTCTTCGGTGCCATCGCCGTGGCGCAGACGCACCAGTGCGGTCTCTTCATCGATGCTGCCCAGCTGGTCGATGCCGACCAGCTGCGTGCCCCACTCCACCGCACCGCCGAGTTCCTCGAAGCGCCCCAGCAAGGTGCGTTCGGTGCGCGACTGGGGCAGTCCCAGCACAAAGGCATAGGGCGAGCCGATGTTGGAAAAGCGCGCCGCCAGCATGGTGTTGCCGTCTTCCACCAGGCGGAACGCATGCATCGGGTGGCCCTGGCTGACCAGTTGCTCGGTCAGTCCCAGCGCATGCATGCTCTCCAGGGTGCGGGCGTGCACGCCAATTGCTTTGGAAAATGGTGTGGGCGCCAGACCCCGTTCGACGATGCGCACGGCAATGCCTTGCTGGCGCAGCAACGCGGCCGTTGCCAGGCCGACCGGCCCGGCCCCTATAATCAGCACTGGAATGAAATTTGTTTGCATAATGTTCACCAATGGTCACGTTAGAATTTCCGCAGGCTATCGACGTTGTCGCCGACCGTTGCCCGACCGCATTTCCGCACTGCCTTACCGCCACGTGCTGCACCTGCTTTCCGAACCACTGCCTTTTAGCGCGATTCGCTGCCCTTAACCGCTGCCTGATCCGACCCCATGAACAAACACAGCAAAGACAGTCTGCGCAGCATTAACCTGAATCTGTTCAAGGTGTTCGCCGCGATCTATTCGCAGCGCAACCTGACCTACGCCGGCGAGCAGCTGGCCATGACCCAGCCTGCCGTGAGCCGGGCGCTGGAGCGCCTCAACCTGATCTTCAACGAGCGCCTGTTCGTGCGCATCGACGGTGAAATGCGTCCCACCCGCACCGCCGAAATGATCGCCCCGCTGATCATCGAAGGCCTGGCGATGCTCGAATCGGCGGCCGACATGGCCGACGAATTCATTCCCGAAAAACTCTCCACCACGCTCAAGATCGGCTTGAATGACTACAGCATGGCGATCGTGCTGCCGGCCCTGACGCGCCGCATCAAGACGCTGGCGCCGTCGATCTTCATCAGCACCAGCCAGACCAATTACCTCGACGCGCCCGGCCAGCTGGAACGGGCCGAAATCGACTGCGCCATCGTCTCCTCGCTGTCGGACCGCAGCCGGCTGGCGGTCGAGCCCCTGTTTCACGAGGACTACGTGGTCATCTGCGCCAGCGCCCACCCGGTGCTGGGCCGCGGCGCCAACCCCACTCTGACCCTGGAGCACTATCTGGCCGAGGAACACTTGCTGGTGTCCTACGTGGGCAGCCGCTCGGGCTGGGTCGACGACACGCTTACCGACCTGGGCCGGACCCGCCGCGTGGCCGGGTCCGTCCATGACTTCAGCGCGGCGCCGCAGATCCTGCTGACCCAGCCCTACCTGTGCACCTTGCCGCGCCGGCTGGCGCTGCAATTTGCCCGGATCCATCCGCTGCGCGTGCACGAGTTGCCGTTCGAGAGCAAGGTGCACGTGTTCCACTTCATCCGCGCCTTCCAGACCACCACCAATCCCGTGTCCAACTGGATCCGCGATCAGGTGATGGCGACCTGCAAGGAGCTCGACCAGGACGCGCTCAGGCCACCGCCGGCTGCATGAGTGCCGGATGCGCATTGAGCACCGACTCCAGCGTGCTGGTGGCGGTCTTCTTTTCGCGGTCCGCCAGCCGGCTTTCCAGGATGGCCGTGTATTCCACGTCGGCATCGCACACCAGGTCCTCGTTCTGGTAGAAGCGGATGGCCGCCTTGGCGCCGAGCCGGTTGCTGCGGCTACAGTCGGTCGAGAGCACCTCGAAGTCGATGCGGATCGACACCGGGAAGGCGAACTTGTGATAGTTGACGTTGAACTTGTTGATCACGAAGTAGTACGACTCGTCCGTGGGCAGCAGGAACCGTTCCGTCACGGCCAGAAAGGCCTGGCGCGACGCTTCGGTCAGCACCATGCCCTGGATGTGATGGCCGGTGGTGTGGTCCGACATGATTTCGCACTCGTCGTCGACCGACAGCAGCATCTGGTACAGGTGCTCGGACACCTGTTTCGGCACCGTGATGAGCACGTTGCGGCGCTGCTTTTTGTGGCTGAAGCCGAGCGTGGCGCGCTCGGCGATGGCGTGTTCCCCGACGAATTCCACCGCCAGGCCACCGGCCTGCACGCGCCCTTTGAGATAACTCAGCCAGCCTTCCGAGACGCCTTGTCCGATCACGACGCGCAAGGGCAGTTCGCCGTCGGGAATGCACGGGACGGCGCGGGCGCCATCCCGTCATGGGCCAGTGCTAGTGTCCCGAGTCGAAAGTTCGTTGCATAAAAATTCCGAAAATCCCCACGATGCTGCGTCAAAAATGCTCGCAAGGCTCCAGCCTTGCTCCGCTTTATTCCTTGCCTCGCGGCGATTTCGGAACTTTTATAAGCAACGAACTCACAACTCAGGACACTAGGCGGCGACCGGCTCGGCGACGGCGAACTGGGCCCGGTTGCGGCGGGCGAAGTCGGCGAAGTTGATGGCCGGGCGGCCCGTCACGCGCGCCACCGTGTCGCTCAGCACGCTTACGCCATAGCCGGCGCGGTAGATCGAGAACAGTTCCAGGAACGCTTCGACCAGCCACTTGTCCATGCCGCTCGAGGCCATGGCGTTGCGCGCGGTTTCCGGTTCCACGGCGATGTACTTGACCGGCTTGCCGATGGCCTGGCCCAGCTGGCTGGCCGCTTCCGTGTAGGTCAGCGCGGCCGGACCGGTAATTTCCAGCACGGCGTTTTTCTGATGCTGATCCATCAGCGACGAGACGATGGTCGAGGCCACGTCATGCACGTCGGTGAAGCTGATGGCGCCGTCGCCGGCCGGGGCGTAGATGGCGCCGTCGCTTTCGATGCTGTCCACCGAGCCGATCAGCACCTGCATGAACAGGTTGGGCCGCACGAAGGTGTAGTCGATGCCGCTGGCGATGATGGCTTGTTCGATTTCATAGTGGTTGCGCGGCAGGCGGATCGGGGCGTCGGGACCGGCGCCCAGACCCGACAGCTTGACGATGTGCTTGACGCCGGCCTGCCTGGCGGCCGCCACGACGGCCAGCTGGTGCTGCACCATGTCGACATGGGCCGGGGAAATGAGCACCAGCTTGTCGACGCCGGCCACAGCCGTGGCCAGGCTGGCATTGTCGGTGAAGTCCGCCTGCACCCACTCCACCTGGGCAACGGCGGGCACATTGGCCAGGTCGCGCGCCGTGGCGCGCACGGGTACGCCTGCCTGCGACAGCAGGGCGATCACTTCACTACCGACATTGCCGGTTGCTCCAGTAACTAAGATCATGATTATTCTCCTCTGGTTGGTACTGCGTGAATTGGACATTAATTTTTTACAGGCCCGGCAAGTAATGTCAGCATGCCGTTAATACCGTTATTGAATAAGCCTTCCAGATCCGACTTGATTTGCTGGCTATCGGCGCCGGCTGGCACGTCGTACCAGGCCCGCCATAGCAAATCGCATTCCTCGCCATTAGGAATAATCTTAAAGTCGCTCAGATAATTCTTAATAGGCAGGGGTCCGCTGATAATCGAATAGCTGAAGAACCGCTCGGGATGGGAAAATGTTTCAAGGCGTTCTACAAACTCGCTGCCGTCGTGCATGGCCATGACGCGGTAAAAGCCGTCGGCCCGCTCTTCGCTTTTGCACCAGGCCACCAGCGACTGCCAGTCGGCAATGGCGCTGAAGCGCCCGAACTTGCTCCAGGCATGGGCGGCGCTGGCGCCGAAGTGATGATGAATGACGACCTTGGGCGCTGCGGGGACAATCGCGGCGACTTTATCGGCAGCCGCAGGCAGGCAATTCAAGGCGACAGCGGCCGGATCGAATACATCTTTAAATGCATGCTGCAAAGCGCTTAAGGTACTCATAGTCACTCCTAAATGATTCACGGTGAATATCGGCTGATTTACTCGTATTCGCTGCTGCCGTGAATACAAATATACAGAAAGCCAATTCCATTATGAAATGCATAATAGGCATACCGACTATGCGATTTGTGGAAACATAAACTCAGAGTGTGTTCGATTGGAAACTTGGGGACGTATAACTGGACGCAAAAACGCGCAGTGAGCTCGTGCAGTGAGCTGTTCATGCTTGCCGATGGTTCGATCGTGCGGGCGAACAATATACTGACCAGTTAGGCGGATGTGCGGCACTGGCAGTACAGTGCAACTGACTTGGCTCTTTGCTGCGTCAACGATTAACAGCACGCAAAAAAAAAGCCACTTCCGTAGTCGGAAATGGCCTTTCATAACAAGTCGTGACACTTCGCTGGCAGAGCCCAGCACGTACTCACAGCATCCGGGTTTACTTCGCCAGCAGATTATTCACCGGCACCAGGTCGGCCTCGCGCAGCGAACCGGCCGCCGCTTTCAGGCGCAGACCATTGATGATGGTGTCATAGCGCGCGCGCGACAGGTCGCGGCGGGTCGAATACAGCTGGCGCTGCGCGTTGAGTACGTCGATATTGATCCGCACGCCCACCTGGTACCCCAGCTTGTTCGATTCCAGCGCCGACGTGCTCGACACTTCCGCCGCCTGCAGCGCCCTGACCTGCGCCAGCCCGCTGTTCACGCCCAGAAACGCCTGGCGCGCACCCAGCGCGGCATTGCGGCGCGTCGCTTCCAGATCCTGGCGCGCCTTGTCTTCCAGCGCGATGCTTTCGCGCACCCGGCTGGTGACGCCGAATCCGCTGAAAATCGGCACGCTCCACTGCACGCCGATCGCGTTGGTCTGCCTGGTTCCGACGCCGTCGAACTGGCCGGTCTCCTTGACACGGCGGGAGTTGGCGATCAGATCGAGGGTCGGATAGTGACCGGCGCGGTTGCGCTGGATTTCGCGCTTGGCGATTTCATACGACAGCTGGGCGGCCGTCACGCCATAGTTCTGATTCTCCGCCGACGACACCCACGGCTCGATCACCGCCGGCTCCGGCGCGACCAGCAGCACGCCTGGTTTCAATGGCGCCAGCGCGACCGGCGCACTGCCGATAATGGCCTGCAAGGCGCTGCGCTTGTTCTCGAGATCGTTCTGCGCTGCATATTCCTGCGCCACCACGAGGTCATACGCCGCCTGCGCTTCGTGGGTGTCGGTGATGGTCTGGGTACCCACCTCGAAGTTGCGCTTGGCCGATGCCAGCTGCTCGGTGGTGGCGGTTTTCTGCGCCCGGTTCAGTTCGACCGTGTCTTGCGCGGCCAGCACATCGAAGTACGCTTGCGAGACGCGGGTGATCAGGTCTTGCTGGGCCTGCGCGAACTGCGCTTCGGCGACCGACTCCTGCAGCTTGGCCTGCTGGTAGCTTTGCCAGTTATCCCAGCGGAACAGCGGCTGCGCCAGCGTGATTGTGGCGGAATTGCTGTTGTTGGTCTGCCCGCTCCCCGGCACCCTGCCGGTGGTGCCGTCGAACTGCTCGAAGGTCTGTCCCTCGTTCCATGGCGAAAAATCGCTGTTGGTGCGGGTATAAGCGCCGCTGGCCTGCACCGACGGCAGCAAGGCCGACTTCGCCTGCGGAACCCGTTCCCTGCCCGCGGCCCGCGACGCGCGCGCGCTGGCAAAGTTCGCGTCGTTGGCCAGGGCTTGCTGGTAGACCTGAATCAGGTCCGCTGCCTGCGCGTCAAGCATCATGAATGCGCTGGCCATCAGCACGGCGAGAAGGGGTTTCTGCATTGCATACTCCAAAGGAGAGATCAAAAATGGTTGATGAAACTGCAACTGATGTGGTACCGGTGCCGCCGTTCAGTACTTCGGCATCGCGCTGTCGACCTGCACAGCCCAGGCGTGTACGCCGCCTGTCAAATTGGTAACGCTGGTAAAGCCGTGGCGCTCCAGGAAGGCGGCCACCTGCATGCTGCGCGCGCCGTGGTGACAGATGCAGACGATCTCGGCCTCATCGTCCAGCTCTTCGATGCGCGCCGGTATGGTCTGCATGGGGATCAGGGTGGCTCCCTCAATCTTGCAGGTTTCAAACTCCCACGGTTCGCGCACGTCCAGCAACAGCGGACTGGGGCGCGCGGGGTCGGCCAGCCAGGCGGCCAGCTCGGGTGCGGTGACGTGGTTCATGGCGCGCTCAGAAAGTGAAACGGGGCGCTGTGACGGCCGCGTGCAGCTGCTTGACGTTGGTTTCGAACACCTTGACGGTGTCGTACGCCGTTTCCGACACGCGCGTGGTGATCTGGGCCGACATCGACGGCGCCTGGCCGATGATCGCGGCGATGCGCCCACCTACCTTGACTTGCTTCAGAAACGCTTCCGGCAGCACTTCCAGCGCACCCGAAATGACGATCACGTCGTACGGCGCGCCCTTGGCGTAGCCTTCGGCGCCGTTGCCCAGTTCAACGGTCACGTTGGTCAGGCCGGCGTTGGCCAGATTGGTTTCCGCCATGGTTTTCAGTTCCGGCGCGATCTCCACGGTCGTCACGTGACGCGCCTTGTGGGCCAGCAGGGCCGCCATGTAGCCGGACCCGGCGCCGATTTCCAGCACCGTCTCGTGCTTCTTGACCAGCACTTCCTGGATGATGCGCGCTTCCAGCTTGGGCGTGAACATCGATTCGCCGCCCGGCAGCGGGATTTCGGTATCGGCAAAGGCCAGCGCCTTGTAGGCGGCGGGAACAAAATCCTCGCGCTTGACCACCAGCAGCAAATCCAGAATATCCTGGTCCAGCACGTTCCAAGGACGGATCTGCTGTTCGATCATGTTGAAGCGGGCTTGTTCGATATTCATGTAATGTACTCGGTGGGAAAATAATAATCCGATATTTTATCGTTGAACGGCCTCGGAACGTACATCTTAACGATCTGGGTCCAAGATCGCCCGAAATTGCGACAGTCTGCAGTTTAGAGGGAATGAACGCCCGAAAACGCCGACTTGGCGTTTTTGACAACTCAGCTTGTCGAAACGGCGGGCGGCAACAGGCCATGCAAGGCCATGTTCATGAAGGCGTCGAGGAAGGCCAGCGGGTCCATCTGTTCCTGGCTGCACGGGCCGACCGAGTGCTTCCAGGTGATCAGGGTGAGCATGGGGGCGATCAGCACCTGGGTCATCAGGGTGGCGTTCAGGGGGCGGAACTCGCCCCGTTCGGCGGCGCGGGCCAGCAGCCCGGTCAGCATGTCGGAGGAGCGCTCGATGACTTCCTTGCGGTAGAACTCGGCCAGATCGGGGAAATTGCCCGCCTCGGCCATGACCAGTTTGACGATGCCGGACGCCTTGGTGGCGCCCAGCTGCTCCCACCAGCCCAGCATGACGGAGCGCAGCAGGTCGGCGCTGTGGCCGTCGAAGCCGGCAATCGCGTCCTCGGCCGCGCCGATGGCCGGCACGATGCTCTCGCGCACGACCGCCTTGAACAGTTCTTCCTTGTTGGTGAAGTACAGGTACAGCGTACCCTTGGACACGCCGGCGCGCTTGGCCACGTCTTCCAGCCGGGTGGACGCGTAGCCCCGTTCGACGAACAGATCCAGCGCGGCGGCGAGCAGCTCCTGCGGCCGCGCATCCTTGCGCCGCTCCCAGCGTGGCTTCAATTCGAAAGGGCATTGCATGGGATGGTCCGGTGGCTGAGGCTTAACTTACTGGCAAGTCATTAATATAGACGGGCGGTTGGTTAGCGTCAAGACGGGATATGCATGCCGCCCGAGCAGCCCCGGCCTGAGCCCAGCGTTGTGCTTGCCTCCCTTGGAAAATATGTGCTTTTTGCCAACTTAAAATGTTGCGATTTGTGTAAAATTCTGTCCGGTGTTCAGCGCGACAGCACGGGGCGTGGCGTCAGACCACGCAGCAGCACGGCAGCATCACAGCCGAAACACGGCAGAAACACAGCAAAAACACGGCAAAAACATTCCACATCCAGGGGTAGGTATGACATTTCGTTTCGGTACAGTCGCGGCATGCGTGCTGGCGTTAAACCTGATCGCGTGCGGAGGCGGCTCGGGTGGCGGGGGCGGCACCTCGGGTGGCACTCCGGCGCCCGGTAATCCGGCGCCCGGCAATCCGGCGCCCGGCACTCCGGCGCCCGGCAATCCGGGAGCGGGCACGCCGCCGGGGCCCGATACCGGCAACCCGGCCGGCGCATGGCTCACCTTCAGTCCGGCCGCACCGAGCGCGACCCTGTACGAAGGCGAGAGCGTGCCGGTGGACGTGATCGCAACGGCCACCCGCACCTTCGCCGCGCCATTCAACGTCGCCATCATCGATCCCAGCGGCGTGGTGACCACGCAGGTCTTGATATCGGCTTTATCGGAACTGCGCTACCGCGCGCAGTTGCGCACCGCGCCCACGCTGGGCGCCGGTACCCATACCACCATGCTGAGCGTGCGCCTGTGCGAGGACGACCCGCTGGTGTGCGCCAAGCCACTGCCCGGTTCGCCATGGCGCCTGCCGCTGACAGTCCAGGTGAAATCCAGGGCGGAAGGCGCCGCGCGCCTGACGCTGTCGGCGCCCAGCGTCAACGCGACGGCCACCTCGGGCGAATCGACCTATTTCAGCATCGAAGCGCGGCTCAATGCCGAACTGGGCGCGCGTCAGGCCAGCCTCGGCATCGTCGACCCGTCCGGTCTGACAATGCCCTCGCCGATCGTCGCGCGCGGCGACGACGGGCGCTTCATCTTCACTCTCGCGACCACGACCAACCCGCTCCCGGTGGGCAAGCACACCAGCAACCTGCAGCTGCGCATGTGCTACGACAACATCACCACCTGCCAGCAACCGGTGGGCGGCTCGCCATGGGTCGTGCCGCTCACGCTGACGGTGACGCCGCCGATCAACCTGACCGCGCTCAAGCCTGTCGATGGCCTGGGCAGCTGGACGACCTACCAGGGCAACGCAGCCCATACCGGCTTCGTCGATGCAAGCTTCGATCCGGCGGCCTTCTCGCGCCGGTGGAACGTGGCCAGCGCGATCAACTACGTCAACGAGTATCCGTCCACCGTCGTCGAAGGCGGCAAGGCGTTTTTTGTTCGTCACAGCACCTTCAATCGCTGGGAGCTGTTGGCCATGTCGGAAGACTCGGGCCAACTGGCATGGAAAGTCGACCTGGGTGCCCTGACACAAGTTAATCCGCCTGCGCTCGCCAATGGCCGCGTCTACCTCACGTCGACTGGCGACGAGAGTTTCATGTGGGTGTTCGACCAGGCTACCGGCGCACAGATAGAGAAAGTCGCCATGTCGTCGCAGTTCACCCGGTATTCGGCGCCCACGGTCTTCGGCAGCGATGTCTACTCCATCGATGGCTACTACGGCGGCATCGCCAGGTACGCCGGCAAGGAAGGCCGCTTCAGCTGGAGCAATGGCGTAAAGATTCAGGAAGGCTGGTCCCCCGCGACCGACGGGCGCTTCGTGTATGCCTATAGCACACCCAACGGCGTGTTCTACAGGTTCAACGCCGCCGACGGTACCCTGGCCAACGACATCGGTGCGCCCTACCCGGGCAGCACGCTGTTCCGATCCCTGCCGGTGGTCCTGACCGATACGCAGCAGGCGGTCGTCGCCACCGGCGTGGGCGGGCTGGCCGCCTTCGACCTGGCCACCCAGCAGCGCTTGTGGGTCTCGGCCACGCCGGCGTTCGGCGTACCGGCGTACGGCAACGGCGTGGTCTACGCATTCGATCAGGCGGGCGCCACGCTGGAGGCGCATGCGGTGGCAACCGGCAAGCGGTTGTGGACCACCTCCCTGCTGGGCAGCTATGCGCAAGTGATCGTGACGCGCAACCTGGCCTTCGTCACGTCGGCAAGCAATACCCAGGCAATCGACCTGGCCACGCGCAAGGTGGTCTGGAGCTATCCGCTGGGCGGCAGCCTGGCGGTGTCGGCGCGCGGGGTGCTGTATATCCTCAACAACGAGGGCGCGCTGGCGGCCATCAACCTGCGCTGACGCAGCCATTCGGCTGAGGCGCGTCATTCCCGCCCAGGCGGCAATCTATAGCACCTCGGTCGAATCGACGCGGTATGGGTTCCCGCCTGCGCGGGAACACCAACAGGCGATGCGCACCGGCCACTGCCAACCAGCACCCGCATCGGGATCGATCGATCTTCCGGAAATCAAGCCGCCCGGCCCGCGTACGCCGCGCCGCCGGCCGGATGCGTCATCGCAGGCAGGTACGGCGCCGGCGCAGCCTGATCGGCGAACAGGGCGCGCATGAACAGTCCCGTGTGATTGCCTTCGCCCAGCGCCGTGGCAAGGTGGTCGTCCGCCTCCTGCAGCAAAGCCGCCAGATGGCGCCGCGCCTGTTCGGCGCCCAGGGTCGCCACCAGGGTTGCCTTGCCAATGTCCTTGCCGACATCCTTGCCTGTCACCGCCACATCGTTGTGGGGATCATCCTGCAAGTCGTCGCGGATCTGGAAGGCCTGCCCCGCCGCCGTGGCGAAATGCCGCAACGGCCGCGCCACGTTGTCGCCCGCTTCGGTCATCACGGCAGCCATCTCGACCGCCACGCCGAACAGCATGCCGGTCTTGAGTTCATTGGTGACGGCGATCTCTTCGCAGGAGCGTTCGCCCCGGCCCACCCGCAAATCCTGATACTGGCCTTTGGCCAGCCCTTGCGCGCCCACCGCATGGGCCAGGGTGCTGCTCATGCGCGCGCGCGCGCTCGCGGAAATGCTCGGCGCCGCCGCGACCAGGCCGAATGCGCTGCCCAGCAGGGAAATCGATGCCAGGATCGCGACGTCTTCGCCGAAGCGCACGTGCACGGTGGGGCGGCCGCGCCGCAGCTGGGCATTGTCCATGCAGGGCATGTCGTCGAGAACCAATGACGCGGCGTGCACCATCTCCACCGCGCAGGCGGCGTCGAGCATGCCGGCGGCAGAGCGTCCCATATCGCGCGCGAGCAGCATCATCAGTAACGGCCGCATGCGCTTGCCGGCGCCCAGCGCCGCCTCGCGCATGGCCATCTGCAACAGATCGCCCGGATCGGCCTCGCCCAGCACTTCGCGTAGCCGTTCTTCGAAGCTCGCCTTCATCGCGACCAGCTCGTTGTGCAGCCCCGATTCAGCGCCGCCTTGCATAACTTGTGCACCCATTACACGCAGTCCTTATCGGTGGTGTAGTGACAAAATTGACATGGAACCAATCATATCGGAAAACGCATTACGGAGCTGTTCGTCTGCGCAACAGCCGCGCTGGAGACGCCGTATGTACGGGCGTTCCAGCCAGCGCGGCGAAAAAAAGGACCCTGTGTTAGCATCGAAACAATGCCCCGGCGAGCGCTGCTTGCTGCTGTTGCCTGTACAAAAAAAGGTTCTCTTTCCATGGCGCACTTCGGTGTGGTAGCTCCCGCATATTTCAGCCACTTCAGTGCCCTTGAAGCGATCGCCGTCGAACTGGTCGAACGCGGTCATCGCGTCACGTTTCTGCACCGCGCCGATGCCGCCGCCTGGGTGCGCGACGCACGCATCGCGTTCCATGTGCTGGGCTTGGCCAGCCACCCGGCCGGCTCGCTGGCCGACTCGCTGCGCCGCGCCGCCAACCCGGGCGGCCCGCTGGGCATCCGCGCCGTCATCGCCGACATGGCGCGCACTACCGACATGCTGTGCCGCGAGCTGCCCGCCGCCGTCGACACGCTCGGGATAGACGCCGTACTGGCCGACCAGATGGAAGCGGCCGGCGCGCTGGCCGCGCAGGGCGCCGGCCTGCCCTTCATCTCGGTGGCCTGCGCGCTGCCGGTCAACCGCGAAGCGGGCATGCCGCTGCCGGTCATGCCGTTTCGCTTCGACACCAGCGAGCGCGGCTTGCAGATGGTGCAGGGCAGTACCCGCGTCTACGACTGGCTGATGACGGCGCACAGCAAGGTGGTGGCGCAGCACGCGGCCCGCTTCGGGCTGCCCGCCCGCGGCATGCTGCACGAATGGCTCTCGCCGCTGGCGCAGATCAGCCAGACGGTGGCCGGCTTCGATTTTCCGCGCCGCGACGCGCCGGCCCATTTTCACCATGTCGGCCCGCTGCGCTCGCGCGGCGCGGCCGTTGCCGCCGCCGGCATGCCCCCGGTGGAGGCAGGACGGCCCTTCGTGTTCGCCTCGCTCGGCACCTTGCAGGGCCAGCGCTTTGCGCTGTTCAAGCGCATCGCGCGGGCCTGCCGCAAGCAGGATGCCCAGCTGCTGGTGGCCCACTGCGGCGGCCTGAACGACGCTCAAGCCAGCGCGCTGCAACAGGCCGGCGCCACCTGGGTGACCGGGTTCGCGCCGCAGGCGGCCGTGCTGGCCCGCGCCGACGCCGTGGTGTCGCACGCCGGCTTGAACACCGTGATGGACGCCATGCTGGCACGCACGCCGATCCTGGCGCTGCCGATCGCCTTCGACCAGCCCGGCGTGGCGGCCCGGGTGGCGCACGCGGGGGTCGGCGTGACCGCCTCGGCGCGCTTCGCCGGCGCCAGCGCATTGAGCCGGCAGCTGGGGCAGCTGCTGACAAGCAGCGAGTGTGCCCGCCGCCTGGAGATCCTGGGCGCCGAAGTCGAGCAGGCCGGCGGCGCGCCGCGCGCGGCCGACATCGTCGAGTCCGCGCTCAAGCTGGGCCGCGGCGCGGGCTATACCACGACGGCGGGCGCCATTGGATAAGCCGCCCCGGAACCAACCCCAGTTCGATTTGGTGCTGGTCGGCGCGGGCCTGGCCAACGGCCTGATCGCCTGGCGCCTGCAACAGCTGCGTCCCGCGCTGCGCATCCTGGTGCTGGAGCAAGCCGCGGCAATGGGCGGCAACCACACCTGGTCGTTCCACGACAGCGACCTGACGGCGCAGCAGCGCGGCTGGATCGCCCCCCTGGTGTCGCACCGCTGGCCTCAATACCGCGTCATTTTCCCGGACTTCGAACGCGCGCTGGGCAGCGCCTACAACAGCATCGCCTCGCCCGAGTTCGCGCGCGTGATCGGGACGGCGCTGGGCGGCGCGCTGCGCCTGAACACGCGCATCGCCGCGCTCACGCCCACCAGCGTCCTGCTTGCCGGCGGCGAGACCATCACGGCCGGCGCCGTCATCGACGGGCGCGGCGTACGCGCCAGCTCCCACCTGGCGCTGGGCTACCAGAGCTTCCTCGGCCAGGAAGTGCGCCTGGCCGCGCCCCATGGCTTGCGCGAGCCCATCATCATGGACGCCAGCGTGGCCCAGGATGGCGGCTACCGCTTCGTCTACGTGCTGCCGTTTTCAGTTGACACGCTGCTGATCGAAGACACCCATTATGTCGACCGCGGCGACCTCGCGCCGGAGCGGCTGCGCGCCAACATCGCCGCCTACGCCGCCGCGCGCGGCTGGCACATCGCCGAACTGCTGCGCGAAGAGCATGGCTCGCTGCCCATTACCCTGGCCGGCGACATCGACGCCTACTGGGCCGAGCTGGCCGGCCAGCCTTGCTCGGGCCTGCGCGCCGGGCTGTTCCATTCGACCACGGGCTACTCGCTGCCGCACGCGGCGCGGCTGGCCGAGCGCATCGCCGCGCAGGAAGACCTCAGCGCGCCGGCCCTGTTCCGCACCATCCGCGCCGAAGCGGCCAGCCAGTGGCGCGCCCAGGGTTTCTTCCGCCTGCTGAACCGCATGCTGTTTTTGGCCGGCAGCGCCGACCAGCGCTGGCGCGTGATGCAGCGCTTTTACCGGCTGCCGGCGCCGCTCATCGCCCACTTCTATGCCGGCGCGCTGACCCTGACCGACAAGCTGCGCATCGTCTCCGGCAAGCCGCCGGTGCCGCTGCTGGAAGCACTGGCGGCGGCGCGCAAGACCCATCCCCGTTTAATACACCCAGATCCACTCACCAGGAATCGCGCATGAACAACACTAAACCGGCCGTGGTCATCGGCGCCGGCTTCGGCGGACTGGCGCTGGCCATCCGGCTCCAGGCCAGCGGCATTCCCACCACCTTGCTCGAGCAGCGCGACAAGCCGGGCGGGCGCGCCTATGTCTACGAAGACCAGGGTTTCACCTTCGACGCCGGCCCCACCGTCATCACCGACCCGTCGGCGCTGGAGGAACTGTTCACCGTGGCCGGCAAGCGGCTGTCCGACTATGTCGAGATGCTGCCGGTGGCGCCGTTCTACCGCCTGTGCTGGGAGGACGGCTCGCACTTCGACTACGCCAACGACCAGGACGCCATCGACCGCCAGATCCACGCCCGCAATCCGGCCGACGTGGAAGGCTACCGGCGCTTTCTGGCCTATTCCAAGGCGGTGTTCGACGAGGGCTACCTGAAGCTGGGCGCGGTGCCATTCCTGTCGTTTCGCGACATGGTGCAGGCCGGGCCCCAGCTGGCCCGGCTGGAAGCCTGGAAAAGCGTCTACGGCATGGTGTCGCGCTTCATCAAGGACGAGCACCTGCGCCAGGTGTTCTCGTTCCATTCGCTGCTGGTGGGCGGCAATCCCTTCGCCACCTCGTCCATCTACACCCTGATCCACGCGCTCGAGCGCAAATGGGGCGTGTGGTATCCGCGCGGCGGCACCGGCGCGCTGGTGCGCGCCATGGTCAAGCTGTTCCAGGATATCGGCGGCACCATCGAAATGAACGCGTCGGTGGCGCGCATCGAAATGAGCGGCAACCAGGCCACCGGCGTGCGCCTGGCCGACTCGCGCCTGTTCCCGGCCAGCGCGGTGGCCTCCAACGCCGACGTGATGCACACGTACGGCAAGCTGCTGGGCGAGCATCCGCGCGGCCAGGCCAAGGCCAAAAGCCTCGCCAAAAAGCGCTTTAGCAATTCGCTGTTCGTGCTGTACTTCGGCCTCGACAAACACCACGCGCAGCTGCAGCACCACACGGTGTGCTTCGGGCCGCGCTACAAGGGATTGATCCAGGACGTCTTCAACGCCAAAACGCTGGCCACCGATTTTTCGCTGTACCTGCACGCGCCCTGCGTCACCGATCCGTCGCTGGCGCCGCCCGGCTGCGGCAGCCACTATGTGCTCGCGCCCGTGCCGCACCTGGGCAACGCGCCCATCGACTGGGAAGAAGAAGGCCCGCGCTACCGCGACCGCATCCTCGACTACCTGGAGCAGCGCTACATGCCGGGATTGCGCCGCCAGCTCGTCACCAGCAGCTTCTTCACGCCGATCGACTTCCGCGACCAGCTCAACGCCCACGTGGGCTCGGCCTTTTCGCTGGAACCGATCCTGACCCAGAGCGCCTGGTTCCGTCCGCACAACCGCGACAGCGAAATCTCCAACCTGTACCTGGTGGGCGCCGGCACCCATCCGGGTGCGGGCGTGCCGGGCGTGATCGGTTCGGCCAAGGCCACCGCCGGCCTGATGGTGGAGGATATGCGCGCATGAGCGAAGAGCTCCCGAGCCAGGAGCTGCTGGCGCATGCCACCGAAACCATCGCGGTCGGCTCGAAAAGCTTCGCCGCCGCGGCGCGCCTGTTCGCGCCGCCGGTGCGGCGCAGCGTGCTGATGCTGTATGCCTGGTGCCGCCATTGCGACGACGTGATCGACAATCAGGAGCTGGGATTCGCCACCAGCGGCGCCGCAGCGCACAGCCACAACGCGGCCGCCGCCATGGCGATGCTGGAAGAGCAGACCCGGCGCGCCTACGCGGGCGAGCCGATGCGCGAGCCGGCCTTCGCCGCCTTCCAGGAAGTGGTGCGCGAACACCACATCGCCCAGCGCTACGCCTTCGACCACCTGGCCGGTTTCGCCATGGACGTGCACGAGGCGCGTTACGAGACCATCGACGACACGCTGCGCTACTGCTACCACGTGGCCGGCGTGGTAGGCCTGATGATGGCCCAGATCATGGGCGCGCAAGACGACGCGGTGCTCGACCGCGCCTGCGACCTGGGGCTGGCCTTCCAGCTGACCAATATCGCGCGCGACATCGTGGAAGACGCCGCCGTGGGGCGCTGCTACCTGCCGGCCCAGTGGCTGCGCGAGGCCGGCATCCCGGCAGAGGAACTGGCGCTGCCGCAGCACCGTGCCGCGCTGGCCGGCGTGGCCGCGCGCCTCGTGGCGCAAGCCGAACCGTACTACGCGTCGGCCCGCGCGGGCCTGGCCGCCCTGCCCCTGCGCTCGGCGTGGGCCATCGCCACCGCCCATGGCGTGTACCGCCAGATCGGCATCGACGTGCGCGCGCGCGGCGCGGCGGCGTGGGACACGCGCGTGAGCACCTCGCGTCCGACCAAGTTGCGGCTGTTACTGCTGGGGGGCGTGCGCGCACTGGCGTCGCGCCTGCGCTTTACGACGCCGAGCGCTCGTCCGGATGGCTTGTGGGTGCGGCCCGGCCGCGCTCCCGCAGCGGGCCCTGGTGCAGCTGGCGCAACTGCTGTTTAAGCACGTCCACGGGCGGCGCGTATAGAAAGCCGAACGACACCGCGCCGTCCTTGCCCTCGACCGCGTGATGCATGCGGTGGGCCTGGTACAGGCGCTTGAGGTAACCGCTGCGCGGCACATAATGAAACGGCCAGCGCCGGTGCACCAGGCCGTCGTGCGCGACAAAATACAGGAAGCCGTACGCCGTCATGCCGGCGCCTATCCATTCGAGCGGATGGCGCCCGGCCGCGCCCAGCGCGATCAGCACGATGGCCACGCCGGCGAACACGATCGCGTACAGATCGTTCTTTTCGAACCAGCCGGTGCGCGGTTCGTGGTGCGAGCGGTGCCAGCCCCAGCCGAACCCGTGCATGATGTATTTATGCGCGACGATCGAGAACACCTCCATGGCGATCACGGTCAGCAGGACGATGAGGAGGTTCAGCAGCATGGCACCGATCGGTAAGGTCGAAACATCGTGGAAGTGGAGCCTGACGCTGCGCGCATGACCTGCGCGAGCGAGCCAGCAAAGTCTAGCATAGGCGGATTTGCCGGCGCGCCGTGCAGGTGCCGTGCGGGGCGGCACGCACGCCGATAACTCATCTACAATGCATCGGTCAAGCGCCTGCGCAGGCGCGCGCCCCGGCGTGCCGCGCCGCCCACATCCAACAAGGTCAACCATGCAATCCATCGTGACATCGTGCGTCTTCGGCGCCCTGCTGCTGGCAGGCTGCGCTGCAACGGCGGGCACCATCGAGGTGCGCGTCTCCAACGTCCCCAGCAACCAGGGCCGGGTGTTCATCGCCGTGTGCGATCAGGCGCAATTCCTGAAAAAATGCGCGCATGGCACCAGCGTGCCGTCGCAGCAAGGCGACACCGTGGTCACCATCGCCGGCATCCCGAGCGGCACCTGGGCCGTGCTGGCCTTCCACGATGCCAACAACAATGGCGAACTGGACCGCAATCTGCTCGGCATCCCCAAGGAAGACTACGGCTTCAGCCGCGATGCAACGAACAAATTCGGGCCGCCCAAGTTCGAGGCGGCCGCCATTCAGGTGGGCGACGAGCCGATGGTTGCGGCGATCAAGCTGCACTAGCGCAGCAATCGGCAAGCGTTGGCACTGGCGGCAAGCGATGGTCGGCAGAGGGTGAGCACATCACGGCAAGATGGTGAGCATATCGCGGCGTGCGCCGCCGCAGCGCCCGCCCGGGCGCTATCTATATTTTTGGGAAAATGCAGCAAATCAACTTTAATTTCTTGGATTGAACAGTTATTCAATTTATAATTGAGAATTAGGCAATTTGCCGCTCAACTAAGGTTGTCCATGTCCATGTTCCACCGTCGCCCCGTGGGCGCTGTCCTTGTCTGGTCCGCGTTCGCGGCATTGCTCGCCGGCTGTGGCGGCGGAGGCGGCGGAGGCGATGGCGGCGGTGGCGCGGCGCCAGGTCCCCTTCCCGTGGCGGCCGTACCCGCCCTGACCTTCGACGCCCCGGTGGTGACCGGCAGCGTGCCGGCAGGCCAATCCATGGCCCTGACCACCAACGCGACCGTGAAGACGCCGTCCGACTTCGCCAACGCGGCCATGGTGTACACGCTGATCACCGATAGCACCGGTGTCATCCTGCCGGCCGTGCAAATCAGCCAGACATCGGCGACGACCTACCGCGCTGTGCTGCAGACGGCACCGACGCTTGCGGCGGGAAAATACACGGGCGCCTTCACGGTCCAGGTGTGCCGCGACAGCGCCTGCTCCCAGCAGTTCCCCGGCTCGCCGATGAGGCTGCCCTACGACATCACCGTCTTGCCCGCAGCTGCGCTGCCCATGACGACAATGCCCAATACGTCGCTGCAAAGCACCCAGTTTGCCAACAGTACCACCCAGGCCAGCGTCGCCGTGAGCGTGTATGCGCCCGGTGGCCGCACCTGGACGGTGGACAGCAGGTCGCCGTGGATCAAGCTGAGCGGCAAGGATGGCAGCGGCAACGGGGGATTTACCGTCTCGTACAACCTGGCCGGCATGCCGGCAGGCATCCATAGCGGCGACATCGTGGTAACCGGCAGCGACGGCCAGAAGATCACCCTGCCCGTCCGCGTCGAGCTGCTGGCCAGTTCGTTCAGCATCGACCGCGGCGAGATCTACCTCAATGCCATCAACGGCGCGCCCATCCCCGGCGAGCTCATCAAGTTCAACCTGGACCAGGGCGCGACCACCTGGTCGACCAGCACCAACCAGCCGTGGCTCAGTATGACCCCGAGCGGCGGATCGACGCCCGGCGTCACCACGCTCAACGTCAACCCATCGGTCGGCAAGCTGGCCAGCGGCACGCACAGCGGCGCGCTGACGATCAGCGCGCCCAACGCGACCACGCGCAGCGTCCCGGTGACGCTGAACCTGACCCCAGCGACGCTGAGCACCAGCGCCGCGACGCTGACCCTGGGAGGGCCGCTCGGCCGCGATGTGGACCAGGCCGCGCTGACGCTGAACTTGAACACCATGACCAACGGCTACCCGTGGACGTTCTCCGCCCTGCCGGCGTGGCTGGCGGCGAGCGCGACCAGCGGCACCGTGACGCAGGCAGGCACGCGCGTGACGTTCTCGTCCAACCGGGCACAAGTTCCTGTCGGAAGCAGCAGCGCCGCGCTGACGGCCACCGCAACGGTCAACGGCGACATCCTGACCGCCCCGCTGACCGTCACGGTCAACCGCGATCGCCACAAATTGCTGTTCTCGGAAGTGGGCGTGGGCCTGTCGTCGACGCCGGGCTGGTCGAAACTGAGCCGCACCGTGACCGTGCGCGATAACCTCGGCCAGTCGGCCAGCTGGACGGCAAGCGCCGACCAGTCCTGGCTGAGCATTGCCCGCTCCGGCAACCAGCTGACCCTGACCGCCAACCCGGCCAGCTTGCCCGTCGACACCATCAGCTATGCCACGCTGACTCTGCACAGCACCGACAGCGCCATCGCCACCACGGAGCCGCTGCGCGTGGCATTCTGGAAGGGAAGCGCCACGCCCGCCGCGATGACCAAGCTGAGCAAGTCCTATCAGCACCTGAAAGCCGACCCGATCCGGCCTTTGCTGTATGCGAACAATGGCGAGAGCGGGATCGATGTCTATAACTTCTATACGGCTGCGCAGGTGGGGACCATTGACGACGCGGGCGCTGCCTTGGGGGAGATGGCGATCAGCCCCAGCGGCGATCAGCTGTACGCCTATGACACGGCCAATCGCAACATCGTCGTCGTCGATCTGCGGACCATGACCAAGACGGCGAGCTGGCCGATGGCCACCAGGGTGGACCATAGTGCCGGCCTGCTGGCCATCCGTCCCAACGGCGTCGAGGTCGTGCTGGCAGCCGACGGCAACGCTTACCGGGCAAGTAACGGACAGATCGCCGGCCGGCCGGGCATCGCGGGCTCCGCCATGGCTGCGTCGCGCGACGGTACCCGGGTCTATGCCATCGATAGCGGCTACAGCCCCGCCTCGGCCACCGCCTACAACGTGGACTACTCGGCCATGGGCGGCGGCGCCTTGTTCAGCGCAGCCGCCCATGGCACAGGTCATGGCGATATCGGCAGCAATGGCGCCGATATCGCCGTCAGCAACGACGGCAGCCGTGTCTACACCGCGGCCGGCGCACCTTACCGCTGCAGTAATTTGAATGCGGCCGATATGAGCGTGATTGGCCTGCTGCCGGGCGGCGATGCGTATCCGACCAACGTGGAAGTGGGCAGCGACGGCCGCATCTTCTGCGGCATCGCCGGCTATTATTCCGCAGCCGATGTATGGGTTCATGGCACGACCGGCGCTTTGCTCAAAAGCTTCAAGTTTGCGGGTTACGCGCAAACGGTGCAGGCGCGCTCGGTGAACGTGTCGGCCGACGGCATGATCATGATCGCGCAGACCAGCGACCCGCTGCTGGTGTTCGTGCCCGTCGGCCCGTAGGACCACACGGCGCGCCGCCGCGCCGGATTGGAGCGCTGAAAAGCCGCATGCCCATGCGGCTTTTTTACGGGCAGGAGCGGCGCAAGCGCTGGCCCTGACGCCGGCTGCGCAGGTAAGCCAGCAGCAACAGGGCGACCATCGCCACGCCGGCCCCGCTCAGAGACGCGTCGTTCAGCGCCATGGGCGGATAAAGATGGCTGGCCACGCTGTAGCCCACCACGCCGTAGGCCAGCGCCACCACCGTCCATCCCACCCGGCGCCGGTAGCGCTGCACGCCGGCCGCATCGCACTGCCGCATCAGGCGGCATACCATGCGCCCGTCGAGCGTATCGGTGAGCGCCATACCGGCGGTGAAAGCCAGGCCCACCACCAGCGCCATCGGCCAGCCGGCTTGCCCGCTGGCGACCGAACCCCAGGCAGCGGCGTGGGTGGCCGTGTCGAACACCAGCGCGAACAGCACCCCGACCATGAAAATGCTGACCGGGTGCTCGCTGCGCTGCAAGCGCTTGGGCATGGCATGCTGCTTCCAGCCGCGCGGCGTGTACGGTCCGCTGGCCAGCAGCGCGTGCAGGTTGCACGAGCCGACCCCGAACAGCAGCAGCACCGGCATCCAGTCCAGGAGCGCGATCACGGCGGGCGCCAGTGCGAAGTCCGCCGTGATCACGCTCAGCAGCACCGCCAGCGCCGTCACGGTCAGCCCATGCCCCAGCGCGAACAAGGTCCCTACCCACGGCGCGACCGCGGGCCGGCGCTCCAGGCAGCGATAGGCCATGGCGTCGATGATGGCGATGTGGTCGGGGTCCAGGCCGTGGCGGATACCCAGCGCCAGCATCAGCAGCACGCCGTACAGGGATGTGATTTCAGGTGCCATGATCGCTCCTGTGCGCGCGCGCTGCCGAGGTCGCCATCAGAACCGCGCCATGAAGGTGACGTCGACGCTGCGTGGCGCCCCCAGCATCACCTGGCTGTTGGGGTTCGCCCCGGTCCAGCTGGCATACAGCGCGTCGCCCGCGTTGCGCACCCTGAGCGTCACATCGCCGCGCGCCAGGCGCCAGCTGGCGTACAGGTCCGCCGTGGTGAAGGCGTTCATGGCGATGCTGTTGGCGGTGTTGGAAAAGCGCCGGCCCGTGTGGTGCAGGGCGGCGCCCGCCTTCAACGGCAAGCCGCCGAATGAATAGTCGAACCACAGGTTGGCCATCCGCCTGGCCACGTTGGGCGGCAGCTTGCCGGCGCGCGAGACCTGCCCCGCTTCGATCAGATGGTCGAACTGGGCGTCGAGCACGGCCAGGTTGCCGCTGATGCCGACCTGGCGCGCCGGGCGCCACTGCGCCGCCAGTTCCACGCCGCGCGAGGACTGCCTGCCGTTGTTGACCGTGAGCGTGGTCACGCCCGTGTCGCGCGACAGGATGTTATCCAGTTGGACCGCGTACAGCGCCAGCGTGTAGTCCAGCGTACCGGCCAACAAGGTCTGCTTGATGCCGATCTCGCTCTGGCGTCCTTTGGATAATTCGAAGGCGGCGTTGGCGGCGCTGAGCAGCAGCAGGTTACCCGAGCCGACCGGCGCCGACGCGCTGGTGTGCTGGGCGTACAGCGCGCTGGCGTCGCTCAACGCGTAGACGGTGCCAACGCGCAGCGAGCGCGGATCGTAGGTCTGCGCAAACGAGGTGGCCACGCCGGTGTTCAGGTCCAGGTTGTCGCGCCGTAGTTTTACCCGGTCCTGACGCAGCCCGGTGACGATGCTCCACGCGGATGTCAGCCAGATCGCGTCTTCGGCGAACACGGAAAAGGTGGGAATGCTGGTATCGAAATTGGTGCGGTTGCCCGCCCCGCTGTACAGCGCAGCGTCGCTGCTGAACACGGCGTAGCTGCCCGCCAGCGGCGCGCGCAGGTCCAGCGTGAGCGCATTGTTGGCAGCGGCCGAGCCGTTGGAGAAGCGGCGCTGCGTGGCGAAGCTGGTCTTGCTGTACTCAAGGCCGGCCACGAAGCGATGTTTGCGGCCAAACAGGCGGCCTGCATGGGTCACGTCCAGCCGGTTGCCGATCACCTGGTGATCGTGCGTGACCCCCACCAGATCGCGCACCAGCCGGGCCGGCGCGGCAAACGTGTAGCTCTCTGCATTCTGCCACTGGCGCTCGGCGCTGTAGTGCGACAGCTCGTTGCGCAGCTGCCAGCCCGGAGATATCCGCCACCCCAGCCGGGCGCGCGTCCACACGCTGTCGGCTTTCATGACGGCGTCGTCGACGTTAAAGTTTCTGATTGCCAGCGCGCGGTCCACCACCCGGCCCGCAGCGTCGGTCACCGCATCGTTTCGGTCGGCGGCGACGCTGCGCGGCACCAGTGGCGTGCCCTGATAGGCGCTGACATCGTCGCGCAGCAAGGCCACGCTCAGGTCCAGCGTGACGTCGCGCGTGACCGCGCTGCTGAACGCCATGGTCAGATTGTCGTAGCGCTGAGCGTTGCGCTCCACATAGCCGTCGCTTTGCTGGCGGCTGTAGTCGATGCGCACGGCACTTGCCGCGCCCAGTGGCTGGTTCACGCCGGCTCCGGCGCGCCATGTGCCGAAGCTGCCATAGGAAAGCATCGCGTCGGCGCCGCTGCGGTTCGGGTCGGGTCGCCTGGTGACGAAGTTGACCACGCCACCGATGGCGCCGTCGCCGGCCATCACCGATGATGGGCCCTTCAGCACTTCGATGCGCTCCAGGTTGAAGGTGTCCTGGGTGCGCGCGCTCATGGTCGGCACGGCGATGCGGCTGCCGTCGTACAGGTAGCTGACAAAGCCGGAGGTGAAACCGCGGCTGGACGTTTGCGATGGCGACGTGGCATTGCCGCCCTGGGTGATCCCGGCCGCACCGCGCAAGGCTTCGTCGAACGTGCGCGCACCGCGCGCTTCGATCAGCGTGCTGGAAATGACTTCCACCGAGGCCGGCGTCTCTGTCAGGGTCAGGTTGAGCCGGCTAGCCACCATGGTGCTTTCGGATGGGGGCGGCGTGCGCGCGGCGTCGATCACCACCACCGCCATGGGCGCCTCACCTGATGCTGCGGCCCAAGCCACCGGGGTGTACAGGCACAGCAAGGCATACGACAGCTTGGTTAATTTCACGGTACGGCTCCTGTTGATAGGATTATTTGTTGATAATGAGTTCTCATTATCGTATAGTCGAGGCTTGTTTAGCAAACGGTAAATGACCAGCCATGGATGAAGCACCTGCAGTTCTCGTGATTGACGGCGTCACCCGCCGCTTCGGCGGCCACACCGCGCTGGCCGGCTTGTCGCTCACGCTGCGTGCGGGCGAGGTGTATGCGCTGCTGGCCCCCAACGGGGCCGGCAAGACCACCACCATCAATCTGATACTGGGTTTTCTCCAGCCGAATGAAGGCAGCATCACCGTGTGCGGCCATGCGGTCGGCGCCGACGCCGCAGTGACCCGGCAGTCGATCGCCTATCTCCCCGAGCAGGTGGCGATCTATCCGGAACTGAGCGGGACCGAAAATCTGCGCTATTTCTCGCTGCTGGCGGGGGTGGAGCCGGGCGAGGCGGCGCTGCGCGAGCTGCTGACGCAGGCGGGGCTGCCGTTGGTCGCCCACGCGCGGGCCGCGCGCACCTATTCGAAAGGCATGCGCCAGAAGGTCGGCATCGCCATTGCCATGGCGCGCCAAGCCAGGCTGCTGCTGCTCGACGAACCGACCTCGGGCCTCGATCCGCTGGCCGCCGTGGAGTTGTCGGCCAGCCTGCGGGCTGCGGCCGCGCGCGGCATGGCGATCCTGATGGCCACCCACGATCTGTACCGCATCAAGGAGGTGGCCACCCGGGTCGGCGTGCTGCACGGCGGCGCCATTGCGCGCGAGGTCGATCCGCTCACGACCGACTATGCGATGCTGGAGCAGCTTTACATAGGCCAGGTGAGCGGTCCGATGGGTGGCTCGATGAGTGGCCAGGTGAGCGCATGAGGCGCGCCCTGCTGCGCGCGGAAGCGGCACGCCTGTGGCGCGCGCCGCGCCTGCGCTGGCTGGGCGGACTGGCCCCGCTGCTGCTGTCGATCGTGTTCGCCGCATCGATGCACGACGCCGCCCGCCTGGCCGACAGCCGGCGCGAGTTCGCCAGCGCCGAGCGGGCCCGCTGGACCGGCCAGGGCGCCAAGGACCCGCACAGCGCCGCGCACTTCGGGGTGTGGGCGGTCAAGCCGTCGTCGCCGCTGGCCGCGCTGGCGCCCGGCATCGAACCCTACGTCGGCCTGTCGGTGTGGCTGGAGGCGCACAAGCGCAACGAGATGATCTTTCGTCCCCAGCAGGATGCCGCGCCTGTGATGCGCAGCGCCACCTCGGTGGCGCACATGCTGGAACTGCTCGGTCCCCTGTTTGCCATCCTGCTGGGCTTGGCCGGCTTCGCCCAGGACCGCGAACGGGGTACCTTGCGCATGGCCTTGGGTAACGGCGCGGCACCCCTGCGCCTGCTGACGGCGCGCCTGAGCGTCATGGCGGCGATGCTGGCGGCCGCGCTGATCGCGCCGGCCGTGCTGTGCGGCGGCTATGCGCTGGCCACGCTGCCGGACGCCGGCTGGCAAGGCGGCTTGCGCCTGCTGCTATGGGCCCTGATCCACTATGCCTATCTGCTGCTGTTCCTGCTGCTGGCGGTGGTCGTCTCGCTCAGGGCGTCCAGTGCGCGCGCTGCGCTGACGCTCTTGCTGGCGCTGTGGCTGGCGCTGTGCGTGATCTTGCCGCGCGCGGCCAGCGACGCGGCGCAAAGGCTGGCGCCCACGCCTTCGTACCAGGCCGTGCGCGCCCAGGTCGAGCAGGAAGCGCCCGTCTACGAGACGGCTGAAAAGTGGGAACAGCGGCGCCAGGCGCTGGAGAAGGCGAACGGCGGCGCGCCGATCCTGAACCAGCGCGCGATGCGACTCGACCAGTCCGAACGCGACGGCCATGCCATCTTCGACCGCCGCCTGGCCAGTTTTTACGACGCCGTGGAACACCAGGACCGCACCTTCGGCATGCTCGGCATCTTCAGCCCCACGGTGGCGCTGCAAACGGCCGGCAGCGCACTGGCCGGCACCGACTTCCACCAGCACCGCCATTTCATCGATGCGGCCGAAGCCTACCGCCGCTTCATGGTCAATCGTCTCAATGGGGAACTGATGCGCCACGCGGAGCACAGCGACGCGGGCGCGAATAACGATCGCCGATTCTGGGAGTCCATCCCCGCCTTCGACTACCGCGCCCCGGCCCTGGCAGGCGTGGTGCACAACCTGGCAGCGCCATTGCTGCTGCTGTTGGGCTGGTGCGCAGTTGCGCTGGCCGGCGTATGGGCTGCCGCGCGCAAGGTGGCGCCATGAGCGCCCTGATGCGTTTCGAACTGCGCATGTTCGCCACGGCGCGACTGACCTGGATCGTGTTCGCCCTGTTGTTCGCCGCCATGCTGTGGGGCGCCGGCAATGGCGCGCGCCATGCGCGTGAGCAGCAGGCAGCCGTGGCCCGCGTGCTGGCGCACGAGGCGCAGGCGCTGGCGGAAAGCCGTGCCGCCGTGGCGCGCTACGCCAGGCCGGCGGCGGCGCTGCTGCCGTACTGGCAGGACCCGTCGGACGTTGCCGGCTTCATGCGCTACCGCCTGGTGGCGTATGCCGTCAAGCCGCCCTCGCCGCTGGCCGCCATCGCCGTCGGCCAAAGCCGCCTGCTGCCGTACTACCTGCGCACCAGTCTCGATTACGTGGCGCCGCCCGCGGCCAGCTTCGACTTCGTCAACCCGCGATCTCTCAGCCTGGGCGACTTCGACCTGGCGTTCGTGCTGGTATATGTGCTGCCGCTGGCGCTGATCGCACTGGGCGCGCCGCGTCTGGCCGCCGAGCGCGATAGCGGCGCGCTGGTGCTGATGGCCGTGCAGCTGCCTTCGTTGCGGGGTCTCGTGCTGCTCAAGTTCTGCGCCATGGCGCTGGTATGCATTCCGGTCGTTCTGGTGGCCAGCGCGCTGGCGCTGCTGCTGGCGAGCGACACAATGGCCAAGGCCGCTGCCTCGGGCGCAGCGGGCGTGTTTCTGCTGCTGGCGGCGGCGCTGGCCGGTTTCACCTTGTTCTGGTGCGCACTGACCGCGCTGGTGGCGAGCCGCATTGGCATGATCGGCAGCGCGCTACGCCTGATCGCGCTGTGGATCGGCTTCGGCTTCGTGGTGCCTGCGGGCGGCGCGCTGGCGATCGGCCTGGCCTACCCCGCCCCGGACAGCCTGCAGTATCTCGAGCGGATGCGGACGGCGAACGACGTCAGCGCGGCGCAGCGTAACGCCATTTTCGTGCGACAGCTCGGGGCGCATGCGGCCTACGCGCCGTACCGGCCTGCGGCCGCAAGGCTGGACCAGGTCTCGTATGCAACCAAGATGATCTTCATCCAGCGCGAGGTGGACGGTCTGCTCAAGCCGCAGCGCGAGGCAGCGGCACGGCAGCGGGCCGCGGCGGCGCGGGCGGGTGAGGCGATCCGGTGGCTCTCGCCCATCATGCTGTTCGACGCCCTGCTGCAGCGCGCCGCCGGCACGGGCGCCGAGCGCCACCAGCAGTTCCTGCGCCAAAGCGACAGCTACACCAATACCCTGCGGCGCTTCTTCTGGCCGCGCGCGCTGGCCGATGCGGCCCATCCGGTGATCGCCTGTCAGGGCTGCGCGGCGCGCATGAATTTTGTCGAGCACGAGCGCATTCCGCGCTACGCAGCGGACGATCCTCTGGCGGGCGTGGCGGCGGCGCTGGCCGCAGGAACGGGTTACCTGTGCCTGACCGCCGCCGCCGCGATGCTGATGCTACGGCGGCGGCGCGAGTTTAGCCTGGCCGCGTGATGATGCCCGCCTAGCGCGGGCCCGCCCTAGGCGGCCGGCTTGACGGCGCGCGCCTTCTTGCGCGCCGCCGCGCATTCGCCGCACACGCCGTACAGCGTCAGCTCATGGCGCTCGACGGTAAAACCCTTGGGCGCCAGCTCGTTGATATGGCCGGGGCAGCCCTCCACGTCGAACACGCGGTCGCACTGGGAACAATGAAAGTGATGGTGGTGATGCAGCGCCGCGTGTCCCATCTCGTAGCGGGCGCTCTCGCCCGGCAGCACCACGGTCTGGATGACCGCTTCGTCCAGCAGCAGCTTGATGTTGCGGTAGACCGTGGCCATGCCGATTTCGGCCACGGTGGCGCGCACGCCGTCGAAGATCTCCTGCGGCGTCAGGGGCCGGCCGGCAGCGTCGATAACCTGGCGAATGGCGGTGCGCTGGCGGGTGGAGCGTTCCATGGAATACGATCGAAAGCAAAACACCATTATCCCATAAGCGCTGCAGCGATCGGGCTAGTGGTTGCGCTGCAGCCGCACCACGAACCCACCGGCGACGACCGTGAACGTGACCACGATGGCGACGATGATCCAGAAGCCGTCGGGATGCTCGGACAGCGGCACGCCGCCCACGTTCATGCCCAGCAAACCGGCCACGATATTAATCGGCAGCACCAGCACGGTGACGATGGTCAGCACGAACAGGCTGCGGCCGTTTTCTTCGTTGACGCGGGCGGCGATTTCTTCCTGCAGCAGCTTGATGCGTTCCTGCAGCGACGACATGTCGGACAGGACCACGGCGAATTCCTCGGTCGACTGGCGCAGGCCCTGCGTGTCCAGTTCGTCCATCCACACGGGGGGCCGCTGCAGCAGCCGGAACAAGGCCGCCGGTTCCGGCGCCAGCAGCCGTTGCAGGCGCACCAGCACGCGCCGCATGGATCCCAGGTCTTCGCGCTTGTGGCGCATGCGCCCGGCCAGCAGGTTGTCCTCGATCTGGTCGACCCGCATGACGGCCTTGCGTACGATATCGACCAGCACGTCGGCCTGGTCGCGCAGCAGGTGGGTCAGCAGTTCGACCGACGAGCGGAACGCTTCGCCCTGGCGCACCGCCTGGCGCAGGTGCTCGATGGCTTGCAGGGGCGTACGCCGCGCGCTGATCACCACATCCTGCGCCACGTTGATCCACAGCGTGGAAATGTCGGACGCTTCAAACGAAAAATCGTGCAGCACGTCGTTGACGACGGCGATCAGGGTGTCGTCGGCCACCTCGATGCGGGTCGAGCGCGAGCCCTGGTGCAGCGTTTCATAGAATTCGTCGGCCAGTCCGGCATGGCTCTTGAGCCACTTCTCGCTCGCCGCGTTGGACAGGTTGAAGTGCAGCCAGACGAATTCACCCTTGACGCGCTGCCCGGCGCCGCCCATCCATGCCAGCGCCGCCACGGCATTGAGCGGCTTGGCGGCCCCCTGTTGGTCGAACAGAAAGCCCCACACCAGACCGGAGGGATCGGATCCATAAGTCATTTCAGTCGATTGCATAACCTGTCCTTGTCGCCAGCGCATGCCGGGGATTGTAAGCGAGAAATGCGTTTTGCAAAGACAGTAGCGGCGCGATGCGCGATCGCCTCGCGGTCAACGACACGGCTCTGCAGTCGACAGACAAACCATCTGCAGCGTCGCGAGTTCAGTTGACAATTATCGTGTTTGGAATCGCCCTCGTCTCTACGCTGATGAGACTTTCAGCGAGGGACACACAGTGAAACAAAGTGAGTTCGTAAGATGGCTTGCGAGGCGTGGCGCGACCTTCGAAGAAGGAACAAAACACTTGAAAGTGTACCTAAACGGTGAGGTCAGTCACCTTCCACGCCATCCTTCGAAAGAACTAAAAATGCCTCTGATCGAAGGCGTGAAGAAGCAACTTAGGCTAAAGCAAGATACACCACACGAATATCCGAACACTGCGCCAACACGTGTAAAGGTTCCAATGAAATATCCAGCACATTTCTGGCCCGATACTGGTGGTTATGTCGTCACTTTCAGGGACATCCCAGAGGCGATCACGCAAGGCGATAACGAGGCCGAAGCGATCGAGATGGCAAAGGACGTTTTGCTCTCAGCAATTGACGTGTATGTCGACTCGAAGCGGCCTGTACCGATGCCGTCCAAGCCGCAACAAGGCGAGCGCCTGATTGCCTTGCCGGTTAGCATTGCGGCGAAGATACTGTTACTCAACGAGATGCTTGCTCAAGCAATCATTCCGGCTGAGCTCGCACGACGTATGGGCACCACCAGGCAAGAGGTCGATCGCCTGATCAATCTGGAGCGCACGACCAGAATCGACCGCATTCAGGATGCCTTCACCGCGCTTGGCCAAGAGCTGGACCTGATCGTTTTGAACTGATTCAGTCGAATCGGTGGTCGAGCCGATCGCGACTGCCAGATCATGGATCATTGCTCCATCGCTTGCGCCATCACTTGCACCATCACTTGCGCCATCAAATAATGCGGTCGCAATCACGCGAAATGCAGCCAACCCACAGAACGGATAAGCTTATCCACTTCGATTCGTTGCCGCCCCTGCTGGTGTTTATTAGTATAACGGTCACGAAGTTTGCAGCCATGCTGCCCTTGTATTTACCGCGCTGGAGTTTACCCATGTTGTTCAACCCGGTCCGCTGGCTTTCCGCCGCAGTGCTGCTCGCAGCGCACGCCGTTGCCGGCGCCGCGCCCGCGGTCTCCGGCGCCACGCCCGACCGCGCCCGCACCGGGCAGGTCGAAGTGCGCCTGCTCAGCGAAACGTCCAGCGTCGCTCCGGGCCAGACGGTGTACCTGGGCCTGCAGCAGAACATCATCCCGCACTGGCACACCTACTGGAAAAATCCGGGCGACTCCGGCACCAGCACGACCATCGAATGGAAGCTGCCGGCCGGCGTCACCACGGGCGAGATCGTCTGGCCTGCGCCGAGCCGCTTTGCCATCGGCCCGATCACCAACTACGGCTACGCCGATCAGGTGGTGCTGCTGACGCGCCTGACCGTGCCCTCGACGCAGGCCGTGGGCAGCCAGTTGCCGGTCGAAGCGAAGGCAAGCTGGCTGGTATGCGAAGAAACCTGCATCCCGCAGGAGGCAACGCTCAAGCTGAACCTGACCGTCGCCGCGCAGGCGGGCGCCGCTTCCGGTGGCGACCGGCAGATCATCGACGCGGCACTGAAACGCATTCCGTCTCCGGTGCAGTGGAAGGCCGTGTATGCCCTGGACAAAGGCCAGCTGATAGCCCGCGTCACCCTGCCGGCGCAGATCGACGGCAAGCCGGCCGCCGCCCTGTTCGCGCAGCGCGAGCCGCAATTTTATGCGGCCGACTGGGGCACGGTGACGCACAACGCGGCGCAGAAATTCGACCTGCAAGGCCAACAGCTGACCATCACGCTGGCCCCTGGCGAAACGCCGCCGGCGGCGGACAGCCCCGTGCGCGGCGTGCTGACGCTGGCCGACAAAAACGGCGCCATCGTCCAGGCGCTTGAACTTGGCGCCGGCACCGCTGCTCCTGCTCAGCCCCCCGCTGCCGCTGTCGTTCCTTCAGCCGGCGCGGCGGGCGCAGTGATCACCTCCGCGGCGCCTCCGTCCGACGACGATCCGCTCACCCTGTGGCGCGCCCTGCTGCTCGCGTTCGTCGGCGGCATCGTGCTGAATCTGATGCCGTGCGTGTTCCCGGTGCTGTCGATCAAGGCGCTCGGACTGCTCAAGCACTCGGAGCTGACCAGCGCGCAGAAGCGCCTGCAGGGCGTGGCGTACACGGTCGGCGTGCTGGCCAGCTTCAGCGTGCTGGCGCTGGCACTGATCGTCATCAAGAGCCTAGGCGCGCAGGTGGGCTGGGGCTTCCAGTTCCAGTCGCCGTACTTCGTGCTGGGCGTGGCCTACCTGATCTTCGTGGTCGGCCTCAGTCTGTCCGGCGTCTTTGCGCTCGGTGGCGGCGGCAACCTCGGCGCGGGCCTGGCCGGGCGCCCCGGTTACAGCGGCAGCTTCTTTACCGGCGTGCTGGCCACCATCGTGGCCACGCCCTGCACCGCGCCGTTCATGGGCGCGGCACTGGGCTTTGCACTGACCCAGCCGTCGATCCTGCTGTGGCTGATCTTCATCGCACTGGGGCTGGGCCTGGCCGTGCCCTACCTGCTGATCAGCGCCTGGCCGGCGCTCCACCGCGTGCTGCCCAAGCCGGGCCTGTGGATGGAGCGGCTGAAACAGGCGCTGGCGTTTCCCATGTACGGCGCGGCCGTGTGGCTGGTGTGGGTGCTGGCCCAGCAAGCCGGCGTGAATGCCGTGCCGCTGGCGCTGGGCGGCATGCTCGCGCTGGCCGTCATCGCCTGGCTGTACGACAGCACCCGCGCCGCCAGCGACAAGGCGCGCTGGGTCGCCAACGGCGTACTGGCCGCGGGCGTGTTGGCCACGGTGGGCCTGAGCTTTCAGGCGGTGAAACTGTCCAGCGCCGCCAGCCAGGGCCAGCTTGCCCAGGCGGCGGGCGCCGACGGCTGGCAGCCGTATTCGCCGGCGACGCTGGCCGGCCTGCGCCAGCAGGGCAAACCGGTGTTCGTCAACCTGACGGCCGCATGGTGCATCACGTGCCTGGTCAATGAGAAGGTGGCGCTGAATCAGCCGGCTTTCAAGGACCTGCTCACGAAACAGAACATCACCTATCTGAAAGGCGACTGGACCAACCAGGATGCCCAGATCAGTGCATTACTGAAGCAGTACGGTCGCAGCGGCGTGCCGCTGTACCTGTTTTATCCATCAGGCGTGGACTCGAAGGCGATCATTCTGCCGCAGATACTCACGCATGACATCGTCAGCTCGGCGCTGCAGGCGCAGGCCAGGTAACGCCGGGTGTTATGTACGCACGCTTTGAGCCTCGCCTTGAAGCATCCAACCTTAACTCGAAGGAGCAGCACGATGAAACATGTAATGAAAGCGGTAGCGGCGGGCGTTTTGCTGACCATGGCCTCGGTCGCGTTGGCCAACGCGGAATTGAATAAAGCGGCGCCGGCGTTCGCCGCCGTGGGCGCGGACGGCAAGCCGGTCAAGCTCGATGCCTACAAGGGCAAGACGGTGGTGCTGGAGTGGACCAACCATGAGTGCCCGTTCGTGGTGAAGCACTACGAGAGCGGCAATATCCCCAGCCTGCAGAAGGACGCCGCCGGCAAGGGCGTGGTGTGGCTGCAGGTGGTCTCGTCGGCCCCCGGCAAACAGGGCTTCGTCGATGGCGCGGCGGCGCAGAAACTGAACGGCACGCGCAACGCCGCGCCGACGGCCACGGTGCTGGACCCGGACGGCAAGATCGGCAAGCTGTATGGCGCGCAGACCACGCCGCATATCTTCATCGTCAACGCCGACGGCCAGCTGGTCTACAAGGGCGGCATCGACAGCATCCCGAGCGCGAACAAGGCCGATCTGCCGAAGGCGGAAAACTATGTGGTCAGCGCGCTGAAATCGATCAGCGCCGGCAAGGCGATTGAAAAGGCCAACACCAAGCCGTACGGCTGCTCGATCAAGTACGCCAGCTGATCTTATCAGCGTTGCTGCTGATGCTGATGTGGTAGCTGATCGCCTGCCGGGGCGTTCCCGGCAGGATCGAGGCTGTTCGGCGCGTCGGTCTGCGCATCGGGTTTGGTGGGATCGTCGCGGCCGCGCGGCACGATCGGATACATCAACGCCGCCACTGCGGCGATGCACGCCAGCGTGGCCGTGAATGCGTCTAGCAGGTCCATGCCAGCTCCGGCCCGGCTGCAGGGTGGACGGGACCGGGAGCGGGAGCGGATGAGCGGACCGATAAACCAGCGGATAAATAAGTGTTCATGTGCGAAGTCCATGGCTGAAAACGCCAACGGGCCGGTGCCTGCACCGTCGAGCCCGCGGCAGAGACACTGTACGACCGCCCACCGCTACCTCAAACGAATCTATTCGTTACTGCTTGCTCGCTTTGCGCATATCGGCTCGCGCATCAGTTCGCATATCGCCCCGCGCATCACCCCGCATTTCAGCCCTGCGCGCGGCGAATCTCCAGGTAAAAGAAGCAGCCATGGCGCGCCAGCGACACCTGCTTTGCGCTGTTGTCGAGTGCACCGACAAACTGGCCCAGCGCCTGCATGTCTTCATCGGTACGGGTGATCATCCACCAGTCCATGATGGCTTCGCAATAGCCCAGGTTGCCCGCATCGTGCGCGAGATTGGCCACCACCAGCGAGCCGCCCGGCGCCACCCGCTGCCACATTTTTTCCAGCACTCCCTGCGCACGCCCGTCGTTGAGGTAATCGAACAGCCCCAGCGAATACACCAGATCGGCCTGCTGCAGATCGTCGAAACTGTCGCGCAGCACGTTGCGGCACACCGGATGAAACTCGACCCCCGCCGCGCTCTGGCGCGCCGTGTCGAGCGACCCGGCATCCAGATCGACCGCCGTAAAGCGCGTGATGCCGGCGCGTTCGGCGCTGCGCAGGGTTTCGAACTCGCGCGCGTGACCCGCGGCGAACGAGATCACGCTGGCTTGCTCGCCTTGGCGGGCGTAGCCGCGCAGCTTGTCGCGCAACAGCTCGATGCGCTGGCGCGCCGACTGCGACTGCGCCGCGCGCGAGGTGTAGCGGTAGATCTGGGCGCCCTCCGGACTGGCGGCGGCCAGGTCGGGCTGGACCGAATCGTGGCAGTAGGCGAAGTCCATCAGCGTGGCGTCGCCCGGATAGCCGCGCGGCTTCAGCAGCCCCCAGCGGGTATACGGGTCGCTGGTAAGAAAGTAGCGCCACTGGCGGATCGACTGGTCGGTCCGCACCAGGCGCGACCACTCCTTGGCATCCAGCCTGCAGCGCAGCTGTTCGATGCCGGCCATGAAGGGTTCGACGTGGTGGAGGCTGGGCGTTTTACACGCGTTGAGTTCGTTCATGACTGTACCGGTGGAAGATGAGTGCGAGAAGCGCAGAGGAGATAGTGGCCGAGAAAACAGTGACTCAGGTCAGTCAATACACGGATGCTAGCACAGCGCTAGGGGCCGTTCGCTACTGCTTTGGAGGATTTTTGCGGAGCGCCAACAGTTCATTATCAAGCTTCAAACGCCGACGATGACGGAAGGATAAAAGAAGTTACGCAAGGTCGGAAATGAACAGGCTGACAGCGACAGGTAACGGATGAGGTCGGAATGGGGTACAACGGACAGGCGGCATTGCACCGCCTGAGCCGAGATTGCGCCGTCGCTTACCCCATCGGAGTACACAACTCGACCAGCGTGCCGGCCGGGCAACGCAGATACGATACCGTCTGTCCCCACGGCTTGAGCGCCGGCGCGCACAATTGCGTCGCGCCCGCCTTCAGGGCCGTGGCGTGGGCGCCGCCCACGTCGTCCGTGACGAGGGCGATCTCCATGCCGATCGGGCACTCCGATTCGCTGGCGCGCACAAAGCCGGACGGAAAATTGGCCGCACCCAGATCATGCGACGCGAAAGCCAGCGTGGTTTCGCCCGTGGCCAGTTCGCCATACTGGCCCGATTCGTGCAGAAAGCGCCGGGTCAGGCCGAAGGCCTGCTCGAAAAACGTCAGCGTGGCGCCAACGTCGGGCACATAGATAATGGTATAGCCAAGTTTCATCGAACCTCCGGGAATGCCGCTGCAGCGCGCGGCGATGCGCATCTGGCCAGTATAAGGGACCCCGAAGCGCCGTAGAAAGCGCTTCGATATCCACCGCGTGGCGCAAGCTTGTTCGAGGTCGCTATTTCTTGACGCCTTTGCCCAACGCCGCCCAGTAAATCCCGCCCATCAGATGATCGACATAGCGGGGATCGCGGTACATGTCGCCGCTGTGGCCCAGCGACGTGACGAACACCCGGCCCTTCTCGACGTTGTGGTGCCACGCCACCGGATGCTGCTTGCCCATGCCGGTCGCGACCTGCCCCGGCCAGATCCTGGTCGGATCGTAGCTGCTTTCATCCACGTTCAGCACAGGATTGATCTTGACGTTGTGCGGGTTGGTGAATTCGTACCACTCGTCGCTCCACACCCAGCGCTGGGGGATGCCGTAGGTGGCGGGGAAGTTCGGGTCGACCACCTCGATCACGCCGGTCTGCAGCATCGGGTGGGTCTTGAATGAGCGGCCTACCAGCTTTTCGAACCACGGCCACGTGTTCGGCGCGGCGATCAGCGCGCGGTGCACCACTACGGCATTGCCGCCGCCGCGCATGTACTCTTCGAACTTCTTGCGCTGCGCTTCGTTCAGTTCTTCGCCCGGCGTGTTGAGGAACACCACGGCCGCGTACTGCGCCAGGTTGTCTTCGAACGTCTGCGGCTTGTTGGTGTAGTTGAATTCGAACGAATGCAGCTTGGCCAGCCGCTCCAGGCTCTCGCGCGCCACGGGAATGTACTCGTAGTGGTACTTGTTCGGAATGGCCAGCACCAGCAGCTTGAACTGGCTGTCGGCATGGCTCGCGCCCGGGGCCAGCAGCGCGGCGCCCAGCAAGGTCAGTAAGGCTTTCTTCATCGTGTCCTTTTCATGTTGGTTCAAGGCTGCAGACAGGTCTAAGCCTCAACGCAGCGTCGAGGCAGCGTCAAGGCAGCGGCGTCGGCGCCGGCACGCCTTGCGCGGGGCGGCCGTTGTGGCCCGTCATCCAGCCGCCGTCGCTGAGCCAGTCCGCCAGCCGGTCGGGCCAGTGCTGGATCGAGATGCGTTCCGACCGCACCGCCACATTGAAGCCATGGTCGGTGTCGGCGTACATATGCAGTTCGGCCGACACACCCGCCGCCACCAGCTGCTGATACAGCGCGACGGCCGGCGGCGCGCAGCACTTGTCGAGCGAGCCTGCCGCGATAAACGCCGGTGGTGCATTGTGCACCGCCTTGGCGGGCACGCCAAGCGGGCCGGGATAGACCAGCACCTGAAAATCGGGCCGGCCATTGTGCCGGTCGATGGCGTCGGCCCCGGCCTGCGGCGCCGGCGCCGGGTGGTTGGCCACCTGCGTGACCAATTCGCCGCCAGCCGAAAAGCCCATCACACCGACCCGCTGCGGGTCGACGCCGTAGTCGGCCGCATGGGCGCGCACCCAGCGCACGGCGCGGCGCAAATCAGCGGCGGCATCGCCGTCGATGGTGTAGGTGGAGTTCTGGTCGCGCGCCAGACGGTATTTGAGGACGAACACGGTCACTCCCATGCGGTTGAGCGCCTTGGCCGGCAGCATGCCTTCGTTGACCCACACCAGGATGCGGTGGCCGCCGCCCGGCACCAGGATCACGGCCGCGCCGTTGGCGTGGCGCGGATCGGCCCGCACCACCGTCAGCGACGGGTCGTGGACGTTGCTGATATAGGTGTCGCGCACCGTTTCGGCCTCGCCGTGACGGCGCTCGGCGCCGGGTGCGCCGTTGGGCCACAGCTGAAACGACGGCAAGGCCGGCGCCGTGGGTGCCGCAGGCGATGCCGCCACCGCCTGCGCCAGCGCCATGGCGCCGGAGCACGAAAGCACAGCGGCCAGCAGGCAAGTACGTAGTGTGTTGAGCATCATGGCTTACCTGATGGTGGCTGCATACAGCGCGTGGTGGGTCAGGATGAACAGCGTGCGCTTGTCGGCGCCGCCGACAATCAGCTGCAGTGGCCGCTCGGGCACGTCGATGCGGCCGATCTCCTTGCCGCCCGGCGCGTACACGAACACCTGGCCATTGGCCACGTACACGTTGCCGGCATGGTCCACCGCCGCGCTTTCGCCGCCGCGGTTGGCCAGCTGCTTGAGCTGGGTGATGGCGCCGCCCTTGCCCACCACGCCGCTGAAGGTGCGGTTCTCCGAGCCGTTGGTGAACACCACGCGTTCGCCCACTTTGGCTTGTACCAGGCCGTAGGTTTGCAGCGTGTCCGACCAGCGCCATCCCAGATGATCGGGTTTGCCCTGCTGGAGCACGCGGAACGCCGGCAGCACCAGGCTGCCGTCGGGCGACACGTACTCGCGCGCTTTCGGGATCGCCACGTCGCGGGCGAACATCTCGGCCAGCGTGGTGAACTCGTACGTCTCGGGGTTCAGCTGGTCGCGGAATTCGCCGTTCTGCCAGAAGTTCACCGGCAGTGCCGTGCGCGCCGCCGCGTTGTCTTTCACCGGCGTCGGCTTGATCACTTTGACGCCGTCGTGCGTACCAGGCTTGAACGAATACACCGTGCCCTCTTCGCCGTGCGAGGACATCACCATCAACGAGCCGCTCTGGTCGAACGCCAGGTTGACCGGGTCCAGCGGCGCGTCGCGCACCACCGCCAGCCCGTCGCCCTTGGACCAGCTGTAGATGCGCTGAAAGCGCCGGTCGACAAAATACAGCTTGCCGGCCGCATCGACGGCGGCGCCGGCGATGGAATGGAAGCCCTGTTCCAGTTTAGTCACCTTGGCCATGCTGGCCGGCTGCACCACCTTGGCCGGCCTGGCGCCGATATCGAGCACGGCGAATTCGCGCTCGCGCACTTCCAGCTTATTGGTCATGTCGACGATCGCGTTCTCGAACGGAAACTTGCTGGCGCGCAGATAGGTGGCGCAGCCATTGTCGTCGCAGGTTGCGTAACCGCTTTCGCCATTTACGTGCACGTTGCGAAAGCGGATATTGCTGGAGTTGCTGATCTTGACGGCCGCATCCATCGGCTTGATCGAGCGCGTCACGCGGTAGCCGTGGTAGTTCGCGAACAGCAGATTGCGCGAATTGCGGATTTCCAGCGACGTCGCGTCCATCCCGTCGCGCACTTCCTGCTCGGTCTGGGGTGCCAGGAACTCCCAGTTTTCCACGCCATCGAGCACGATCTCGGCGCGCACATGGTGCTCGGCCGACAGCTCGTAGACCAGCCCGCGCGTGCTGGTGTTCGTCACGTAGAAGCCGGCCTGGCCGAAGGTGCTGGGGCTCCAGATGGCCGAGAAGGTGCCGCCGCCGCCATCGGTCACCCACACGCTCGGGTACTGGCGGTCCCAGTACGCGGTCGGATCGAAGTCGGCGGTTTTCTTGTACGGGTCGCGCCGCTCGCCGTTGTACAGGCGCGTGCCGTGGCCACCCTGGATGCGGATGTCGTCGACCAGCGAGTTGGCGCCGGCTTTCCACAGCAAGGCGGTGGCGCGCGGGTTGACTTCGCCGGTAGCCAGGCCAATGCCGGTGATGATGGCGTCGCCGCCCTTGGCGCTTTCCAGCAGGGCCTTGGGGCCGTCCACACCGGCGTAGGCCGGCGTAGCGTTGGGCAGCACCAGCTGGGTCAGGCCCGGGTGCAGGCCGATGAGAACCGTGTCCGGTTTGAGCCGGATGGTATCGGTGACGATGTAAAAGCCTTGCGGCAGATACACCACGCGGCGGCTGTCGATGGCTTTCTGGATGGCGGCGGTGTCGTCCTTCTTGCCGTCGCCGACCGCGCCGAAGTCCTGCACGTTGGTCCACTCGGCCGACGGCGGCAGCGCGCGGATGGCGGGCGACTTCAGCGCCGGCAGCGCCGTCAGCGGCGCTTGCTTGATGTTGGTGCCGAATTTGCCGACCGCGTTCATCCCGGGCAGCATCAGGCCGTAGTTGAACTGATTGACGCGGTAAGTACCTGAGGTACCTGCGGCGCCGGCGATGGCCTTGCCGCTGTCGCGGAATCTGGCGAAGGTCGGCGTGTTGCGCGCCGATGCGTTTTCGAAGCCCACCTGCGTGTAGACGTTGTTCTCGTTGCTGATGATGAGCGCGGCCTTGGAGACGTTCTCGAACGTGACGTCTTTGCCCCACAACCAGTCGCCGTAGCCGCGGTCGATCTCCACGCCGACGGGCGTGTTCTTGATGCTGGTGTTGACCAGCGTGAGGCCGGCTTCGTGTTCGCGGATGGCGGCGTCGCGCTGGCCGTCGAAGGTCGAGTCGAGCAGCGTGTACTGCCAGGCCGGCGAGGTTTTTTCGCTCAGGATGCCGTAGCGGCCACCGTAGAAGCGCAGGTTGTAGCCGATGTTGCCGACGTTGTAGACGCCCGCGATGCCGGAACCGATATGAAAATCGATGTGCGACAGGTTCGAGTGCTGGGCCGTGCGCTGGCGCACCGCGGCGGCGGCCGGGTTGCCGGCGCCGATCTCGAAGTCCACGTTGGACAGCGCCGAATAGAAGGTGGACGAATTGGCGTCGCGGACCTTGTCGCTGTACGGGTGCACGCTGGCGACCGGCACCGGCACCTTGCCCACGCTGTACTGGTCGCCGCCCATGAACACCACCATGTTGACGATGCCTTTCTGGTAGCCGGGCGTGTTGTCGGCCAGGACGAACACCGGCCGCGTGGGGCCGACGCCGTACACGCGCACGGCCAGGGGAATGAGAATGGTGCGGGTGATACGGTAGCGGCCCGACGGCAGGAACACCACGCCGCCCTCCCCCTTGTTGGCGGCCGTGTCGATGGCGCTCTGGATGGCGGCGCTGTCGTCGGCGCGGCCGTCGCCCTTGGCCTTGACGGTCACGGAGCGGCCGTCCTTGGGCATGATGGTGAATGCGGAGACCGATGCGGCGTTCACCGCCAGCGGCGCGCACAAGGCTGCCACCAACACCGCCAAGCGAGTGCGTGGAACTGGTTTCATCTTATTCTCCCGTTGTAGTTGTCATGACCATCTTGAAGAAAAGCAGCGCTTACAGAATCAGCGATCAAACAAACAGCGACAGCAGCATCACGAAGGTGATTCCGAAGATGCCGACCAGCGTCTCCATCAGCGACCATGAGCGGAAGGTGTCCTTGAGGGTCAACCCGAAGTACTCCTTGAACATCCAGAAGCCCGAATCATTGACGTGGCTGCACATCAGGCTGCCGGCGCCGATGGCCAGCACCATCAGCGCGGGGTCGGTGCCGGAGGTCTGCACCAGCGGGCCGACAATGCCGGCCGCCGTCAGGCCGGCCACGGTGGCCGAGCCCAGGCAGATGCGGATGATGGTGGCCACGATCCAGCCCAGCAGCAGCGGGTGCACGGGCAAAGCGCTCAGCTGGGCGCCCAGCTGCGCGCTCATGCCCGAATCGACCAGCACCTGCTTGAGCGCGCCGGCGCCGGCGATCACCAGCAGGATCGGCGCGATCTCGCGCAGCGCGTCCTGCGCGCCCTGCATCAGAAATTGCAGCTTGTGCCCGCGCGCCAGGCCCAGCGTGACGACCGCCGTGGCGTAGGCGGCCAGCATGACGATCAGCGGGTTGGCCAGGAAGTTCACGATGTCCATGGTGCCCTTGTCGGCAATCGGCGCGAGCGTGAGGAAGGTGGCCAGCGCCAGCAGCCAGACCGGCAGCAGCGCGGTGGCGAAGCTGTTGAAGGCGCCGGGCAGTTCGCTCTGGGGGCGCAATTCCGACTTGAACAGGGGCGACGGCACGCTCTTGATGTTTTTGAGCGTCATGGCGAATAGCGGCCCGGCCAGGATCAGCGTGGGGATCGCCACCAGGAAGCCGTAGATCAGCGTCTTGCCGATATCGGCCTGGAACTGCGCCACCAGCGCGGTGGGCGACGGGTGCGGCGGCAGGAAGCCGTGGGCGATCGACAGGCCGGCCACCAGGGGGATGGCCAGCGCCACGGCGGGGCGCCCGGTCTGGAACACCAGCGAAAAGATCAGCGGCACCAGCAGCACGAAGCCGACGTTGTAGTACAGGGCGATGCCGGCGGTGAAACCGGTGAGCGTGAGCGCGATCGGCATGCGCTGCGGGCCGAAGGCGTCGATCAGGAAAGTGGCGATGCGCTGGGCCGCGCCGCTGTCGGCGATCAGTTTGCCGAACACGGCGCCCAGGCAGACGATGACGGTTAATGACCCGAGCAGGTCGCCGATGCCTTTTTCGATGGTCTTGGGAATGGCCGCAACGGGGATACCAAGCAGCAGCGCGGCGGCCAGCGAGGCGATGACGAAGGCCAGGAGCGGTTGCAGCTTGCCCCAGGCGATCAAGACGGTGAGCAGGCCGACCGACAGGAAGACGGCGGTCATGGCCCAGACGGCGGGACTCAGACCGAACAGTGCTGCTAAGGGACTGGTAATGTTCATGGGACCTCGGTGGTGTGACCGGCGGATCGGAGGCAAGACGGCATCGCGGCATGGCGCTTAGCTGCATGGAGCGGATGCCTTGTCCGAAGTCGCGGTTGGATAGATCTACGGCAGCGGGCGGGGAACCTCCACTCACCGTCGTCCTCGCGAAGGCGAGGACCCATAGCACCTCTGAGCAGTGTCGGCCTCAAGCGCATAGGGGTTACGGGTCCTCGCTTTCGCGAGGATGACGGTCTGGGGGCTAACTAATGGATCGAGCGCGCGAGGTTTTACGAGGCATGTGCCGCCCCGTATCCCCATCGACCCAATCAGAAGTTATACCGCAACCCCGCCCGGTACTGGCGTCCCAGCACATCGTACAGCGCCGGATTGAGGCCATAACTCGGGTTGGTCTGCGGCGCCGCTACCGGATCCACGTCGCCCACGTTATCGATCTTCACATATGCCACCAGCTTGTCGCTCAGCTTATACGTGCCGCCGATGTCCACATAAAACGCGCCCTTCATCTTGTTGTCGAAGATGGTGGCACGCTGGATCGTCGAGACCGGGCAGTTGGTCTGGCACTCGATGAACTCGTTGCTGTACACGCCCTTGCTGACCCAGCGCTCGGTCAGCGTGATACCGATCGTGTCGTTCTCCCAAGACTGGCTGGCCAGCCCTTTCCACTTCGGCGTGTTGCCCATGTTGGAGCCGGCGCCTTCGCTCGGGATCGTGCCGACCACGCCCGAATTGGTCAGGAAGCTCTTGGTATGCGTGGCCAGCGCGCGGAACGTCAGGCGGCCCGGGATGCCCATCGCGTTCAGGTTCATGCGGTACGCCGCTTCCAGGTCGAAGCCCTTGTTGCGCAGCGACGCCAGATTGAACGCCTGCACCGTTACATACTTGACCGGGCTGACCAGATCGATGGCGGCGCAGATTTCCTGGTTGCCGGCCACGCACAGGTCGACT
>CALRYE020000011.1:0-71725 GCA_943372275.1 Janthinobacterium lividum | reverse complement strand
GGCTGGAAAAGGAATCGTCCACCATCGGCCACGCGTCGATGGGCGAACTGGTGGCCAATCTGGCGCGGGCCGGCAACCAGGCCATCAACCAGTACAAGGTGGATCAACTGCTGCCGATCTGTCAGGCCATGCACGAGATTAACAGCGGCGAACCGGAGGAGCCGCAAACCTGGCCGATGCAGGGATCGAACGCGTACCGCCAGATGCTGACCGACTTCGATCAGGTACCCGATCGCGCCATGGATCTGCCGCCCGAAGTCATCGGGGGCGCGTACACGTTCCGCATTTCGCCCGTCGGCAGCGACTGGAGGGTGGTCCAGGGGCGCGTGCTGGAGCAGCTGAACAAGGTTATCGACGAGGACTACGCCACGCGCATGATCCTGCTGATGCGCGAAGATTTGCGCGCCGGCGGGGTACGCATCCGCTATGACGACGAAGAGCCGCTGCGCCAGTTGTACGTGCGCGCAGCGGCTCCCCTCTAGGCTTCGAAATCTGCGTGGTGCCAGCTGCTGCCGGCACTACGTACGGAACAGAGTACGTTCCGCCTACTTCGTGTTGTACATCCCGGCGAACTTGAGGCCGAAGTACAGGATGAAGGTGTAGCACGCGGCCGGCACCAGGAACGACATCTGCACATTGACCGCGTCGGCCACCATGCCCTGTGCGAACGGCACCAGGGCGCCGCCGACGATGGCCATGCACAGGATGCCCGACGCCTGGCCGGTAAAGCGGCCCAGCTGGTGCAACGCCATGCTGAAGATGGTCGGGAACATGATCGAATTGAACAAGCCCACACCGAGAATGGCCCACATTGCCCCGTGGCCGCTGCCGAACACCGCATACAGAATCAGGGCAATGGCCACCGCCGAATTGAAGGCCAGCGCCTTGCCGGGGCTGACGTGGCGCATCACGGCAAAGCCGATGAAGCGGCCGATCATGGCGCCGCCCCAGTAGTAGCTGACGTAGTGCGCCGCGTCGGCGGTGGACATGGCGGCGATGTGCGTCTCACCCATGTAGTTGATCAGGAAGCTGCCGATACTGACTTCGCCACCCACGTACAGGAAGATGCCGATCGCGCCCAGCATCAGGTTGCTGTGCGAGAGCGCGGAATCCTTGCCGGCAGCGCCAGTCAGATCGGCCGCTTCTTCGCTATGGGCGATTTTTGGCAGGCGCGCCAGCGCGAACAACACTGCCAGCGCCATCAGGGCGGCGGCCAGCGCCAGGTACGGACCTTGAACGGCGGCCGCTTCCTTGGCGTGGTAGGCGGCGCGCTCGACGTCCGGCATGGCGGCCAGGTCGCCCGCGCTCAATACCACGCCCGACAGGATCAGCATGCCGCCCAGGGCCGGCGCCACGGTGGTGCCGAGCGAATTGAAGGCTTGGGTCAAGGTCAGGCGGCTCGACGCCGTCTGCGGGTCGCCCAGCGCCGTCACGTACGGATTGGCGGCCACCTGCAGCACGGTGATGCCGGCGGCGAGCACGAAGAAGGCCAGCAGGAACAGCGCGTAGCCGCCCTTCGAGGCCGGGTAGAACATGGCGCAGCCAAGGGCGGCGATCATCAGGCCGGTCACGGCGCCCTTCTGGTAGCCGATCTTCTTGATCAGCATACCGGCCGGCAGCGAGACGATGAAGTACGCGCCGAAGAAGCAGAACTGCACCAGCATGGCCTGCACGTAGGTGAGCGTGTAGACCGCCTTCAGGTGCGGGATCAGCACGTCGTTCAGCGAGGTAAGCAGCCCCCACATGAAAAACAGAATGGTGATGATGACGAGCGGGCCGGTGTTATTGGCGGTAGGGTCATGCGGGCCTGCGACCACGCGGGCCTGTGATACGGATTCCATGGGTTCTCCTGTAAATGCGTCGTTGCTGTTGGACTGCGAGCAGTGTCAACGCTGTCAGTACTGTCTTCTTCGATCCGTCGTCCCCGCGCAGGCGGGGACCCATAGCACGCGTGCCAATAGTGATGCCTTCACTAAGCCGAGGTGGTATGGGTCCCCGCCTTCGCGGGGACGGCGGGATGGGGGCTTCGATGCTGCTTTCTGTACCGGTGCGCTGACGATTTCAATCGGCGCCAACGCGCCGAAGGTATCAATCAGCGCGATTACTCGCTCACTTCACATCGGCGCACTTGAGCGCATCGGCGTCCTTCGCCGATCCACCGACAATCTGGATGTTGGTGAACGCCGCCACGAACGGCGCGTCGGCGCTGATTGCGAACGGGCTGTCGACCTTGGCCAGATTAGCGCCTTTGGACGTAAAGCAGGTTAAGGGAATCTTCACGCTCTGACGTCCCTTGCCCGCCATCTTCTGGAACACGCCCGACAGATCCAGCGCCGCCGCGCCGATCGCCACGCTGACCGGGCCGCGCGGCGCGGTGGTGACCAGCGTATCGAACTGCAGCGCGCCATCGGTGCCGGCATACGCCGGCACGGCCAGCGCGCGCGCGCCGCGTGCTTCCAGCCGTCCCGGCCCGGTCCACGTCACCTGCTTGGCATCCTGCTGCGCATTGACCTGCGAAGTTTCGATCTTCAAGGTCGGCAGCGTGTACACCTGATTCAGATCCGCACCCAGCTTGAGCGTCTCGCTGCCGCTGACAGCCTGCAGCGGGAAAGTCGAGCGGTCCGACTGGTTAAACACCGGGAACACGTTGGTGGTGCCGCAGCCGCCTTCCGGATAGGTCGCATCGAGCTTGCCGACGCGCGCCTTGGAACCGTAGCGCAGCCCGTAACCAGTCTTGAACAACGGCGCATAATCCTTGTCGCCCACGTTGACGGTGGCCTGGCAGGTCGACTTGGGCCACGAGAACGACAGCGTGCCCTTGAAGTCGTGCTTGCCCTTGAACAGCACGTCGGCCACGCCACGGCCTTCGGTGCCCGGCAGCCAGGCCGCGACAAAACTGTCCGACAGGTTCAGCAGATCGTTGGCGTACACGGGGCGCCCGGTCAGCAGCACCGTCACCACCGGCTTGCCCTTGCCCGCCACGGCCTGCAGCACGGCCAGGTCTTCGGGATAGCGTCCGCTGTGGCGCAGGGTACCGGCCGGGCCGATGTCGCCGAAGCCTTCGGCATACGGCGTCTCGGCCAGCACGGCCACCACCGCGTCGAACTTGCTGACATCGACGCCGGCCGCATCCAGGCTGTACGTCACATTGCCTTCACCGGCCGCCTCCTTCAAGCCCGCCAGCAGCGTTTCGCCGTTCGGGAAGTCGCTGTTGGTGTTGTCGTTGCCCTGCCACGACAGGCTCCAGCCGCCGGTCTGCATCATCAGGCTGTCGGCGCCCTTGCCGACCACCAGCAGCTTTTTGCCTTTGGTAAGCGGGAGGGCATTGGTATCGTTCTTGAGCAGCACCAGCGACTCGCGCACCATCTCGCGCGCCAGCGCCTTGGCCTGCAGCGCTTCCGGCTTGCCGGCGTATTTGTTATCGGACGGCTTCTTGCCGAACAAGCCGGCGCGCAGCTTGACGCGCAGAATACGCGTGACCGCGTCGTCGATGCGCGCCATCGGGATCTTGCCTTCCTCGACCTGGCGCACGGTGTTCTCGATGAACGCCTTCCAGTCGTCCGGCACCATCATCATGTCGATCCCGGCGTTGATCGCCTGCGCGCAGCTGTCGTTGGTGCAGCCCGGGACCTGGCCGTGGCCGTTCCAGTCGGTGACCACGAACCCGTCGAATCCCATCTTGGTCTTGAGGATATCGGTCAGCAGCACTTTACTGCCATGCATCTTGCCGTAGTCGACGCCGCCGGCCTCGTCGTTCCAGCTGTTGAAGGAGGCCATGACGGTCTGCGCCCCGGCGGCCAGCGCGGTAAAGTAGCCGGCCCCGTGGATGTTGATCATCTGCTCCTTGGTGGCCTTGGTGATGCCCTGATCGGTGCCCTGATCGGTTCCGCCGTCGCCGATGTAGTGCTTGGCCGTGGCGATCACGCTGGCTTCGCCCCGCAGGTTGCCCTGCATGCCGCGCACGTACTCGCCGCCATAGCTGGCCACCAGTGCCGGGTCTTCCGAAAAACTCTCGTAAGTTCGGCCCCAGCGGTCATCGCGCACCACCGCCAGCGTGGGCGCGAACACCCAGTTGATACCGGTGGCGCGCACCGCCTGCCCGACCGCCTGCCCCATCTTGAAGGCCAGCTTGGGATTGTGCGCCGCGCCCAGCCCGATATTGTGCGGGAACAGGGTGGCGCCGTAGACGTTGCTGTTGCCGTGCATGGCGTCGATGCCCCACACAGGCGGCACCTTGATGGCCATATCGGTGGCCATCGCGGCGTCGTAGAAGGCGTCGGCCAGCTTGACCCACTCGGCCGGCGTGGCCTTCTTGTTCCCGTTCGGCCAGCTGCCGCCGCCATTGAGCACCGAGCCCAGGTAGTACTGGCGCACGTCGGCCGGCGTGACCTTCTTGAGTTCGGGCTGGGTCATCTGGCCGATCTTCTGGCGCAGGTTCATCGAGGCGACGATCTTCCTGACCTGCGCTTCGATCGCCGGGTCCGGCGCCACGCTGCTGCGCAGATGCGGCCAGTCGGCCAGCGGCTTGGGCGCGGCGTGCGCCACCGACAGCATGGCGGGGAAGGCGCCGAGTAAAGCGGCGGCGAGAAGACAGGCAGGTTTGTTCATGCGGTGCACCTTAAAGGGTGAATAAGTGAGGCGGAAGTGAGTTGTAAGTGAGCCATAACTAAAAAGCGGGCCGCCGATTGGAAGCGCTCCCATTCGCCGTGGGCGATGGTGCCTTTTTTGCACGGGTTTGTCAATCGGCGTCGGTCGGCATCGGCCGGCGCCCATTGGTTTTAACTGGTGCGTGGGTTCATCGGCTGGATGATCAAGCGGCTAAATCATTCACCGGCGCCCGCTCGTAAAAAGTCGCGCAGCCATTTGCCGCTGGTTTTCAGGCGCCGCTGCTGGGTGTCGAAGTCGACATAGGTCAGGCCGAAGCGGCGCAGATAGCCCTCGGCCCATTCGAAGTTGTCCAGCAGGCTCCAGGCGAAATAGCCTTCGATGGTGCAGCCGGCGTCGATGGCGTCGCGCATGGCCGCCAGGTGGGCGATCAGGAAGTCGCGCCGCTGCACGTCGTCGATCTCGCCGTCCGGCTTGACCACGTCGTCCCAGGTCGAGCCGTTCTCGGTCACCAGCATGGGGCCGGGCTGGTAATCGCGCTGCACCCGCAGCAGCAACGTGGACAGCCCTTCCGGCCAGACTTCCCAGCCGAACGCGGTGCGCAGCACGTCCGGCGCCAGCACCACCATGGTGTCCATGGGCGAGGCGCCGGCCGCGTGCGCGACGGTCTCGGGGAAGTAGTAGTTCACGCCCAAAAAGTCGGTCTTCACGGCGATGGTGTCCAGGTCGCCCGGCAGCACCACGGGCGCCGCGTCGCCGCAGTACGCGACCACGTCGGCCGGGTATCCGCGCCCGTATAACGGGTCGAGGAACCAGCGGTTGCGCAAGCCGTCATGGCGCAGCGTGGCGGCCACGTCTTCCGGGCTGCCGGACGCGGCGCGCAAGGGATGCAGGCTCAGGGCGATGCCCACGCGCGCATCCGGCACGTTGGCGCGGATGCGCGGCACGGCCAGACCGTGCGACACCAGCACGTGGTGCGCCACCTGCAGCGCCTTTTTGAAGTCGGTCTCGCCCGGCGCATGCACGCCGTCGAAGTGGCCGTGGATCGACGTGCACCATGGCTCGTTGTGGGTGATCCAGTGCTTGACCCGGTCGCCCAGGTGCTTGCTGACCACGTCGGCAAATTCGACGAAGGCGTCCACCGTGGCGCGCTCGTTCCAGCCGCCCTGGTCCTGCAAATACTGCGGCAAGTCCCAGTGGTACAGCGTCAGCCACGGCTCCAGCCCGCGTTCGAGCATGCCGTCGACCAGGCGCGAGTAGAAATCCAGCCCTTCCTGATTGGGCGCGGCGCCCGGCGCGCGGAAGATGCGCGGCCACGCCACCGAAAAGCGGTAGGCGTTGGTGCCCAGGTCGCGCGCCAGGTCCAGGTCCTGCGGCCAGCGGTGATAGTGGTCGCAGGCCTCGGCGCCGCTGCTGCCATCGCGGATCGCGCCGGGGCGCGTGCAGAAGCGGTCCCAGATCGATTCGACCCGGCCGCCCTCGGCAGCGGCGCCCTCGATCTGGTAGGAAGACGTCGACGAACCCCAGCGAAAGCTCGGGTCGAAATCGGCGCGCGCGATAGCGGCTGGCGGGGTGGCGGGTTTAGTCATAAGAAATTGGAAAGGTTACCAAAACTGTGTCGAAAAAAGGCGGGCCGGATCGCGGCCCGCCTGCCGGGATTGTACTAGGCCGCGCCGGAGCGCTTGCCTGCGGTGGATGGTGCTGCGGTCTTGCCGGCGGCGGGCTTGTTCGCAGCGGGTTTGGCCGCAGCAGGCTTGTTGGCAGCGGATTTGGCCACCGGCTTAGCCGCCGATTCAGCGCGCGGCGCCGCCAGTGAAGCGCGCGGCGTCACCGTAATGGGAAAGTCGCGCGCAACCGGGCGCGCCGTGCCATAACAGCGATTGAGCAGTTCATTGAGGCCGTTGAGCGTCACGTCGCGCCACGGCACGTGCACCGAAGTCAGGCGCGGCGCCGAAAAGGCCGCGCTGTCGGTATCGTCGTAAGCGATCACCGACACGTCAGCGGGCACGGCCACGCCGGCCTGCTGGAAATACGACAGCGCACCGACCGCCATCTCGTCGTTGGCGCAGAACAGGGCGGTATAGTCGTGGCCCGCGTCGACCAGTTCCCTGGCGCTGTTCCAGCCGCCGTCGGGCGCGAAGTTACTCTCGGTGACCCACATCTTGGCGGTATCGATGCCGGCCCGTTCCAGCTCGCCCAGAAAGCCCTGGATACGGTCGACGTTGTCGGGCGAACTGGCCGGGCCGGTGATCACGGCGATTTTCGTGTGATTCAGTTCCAGCAGCGCGCGCGCGGCCAGCACACCGCCGTGCTTGTGGTCGGGGCTGAAGCATTGCGCGGGAATACTGGGCAGCAGGTGGTTGAGCACGACAAGGCGGTTCTGCTTCGGCCCCAGCGCGGCGATATCGGCGTCGTCCATGTGGCTGGTGATGGCCAGCAGCCCGTCGCAGCCGCGCTCGAGCAAAAATTCGATGCCTTCGATGGCTTGCTGGCGCGGGTCGCCCTGGCCGACGCCGAAGGCGACGACCATGTGCAGGCCGGCGGCGCGCAGCTCGTTGTCGATCGACTGCAGGATCGGGGTGTAGAACGTGCCCTTCAGGACCGGGATGAACACGCCGATCATCTGGGTGGTCCCCGACAGCAGCGAGCGCGCCGCGTGCGAGGGGCGGAAGTCGAGCTCCTCGATGGCTTTTTTCACGCGCTCCAGCGTCGCGGGCGAGACCGAGCCTTTGCCGCTCACAACCCGTGAGGCGGTTCCCAGTCCTACGCCGGCGAGCCGGGCAACGTCTTTGATGGTGGCCACGAATTCCCTTGTGATCAGTGTGTCATGAAAAGCATACTGCAATCCGTCATGCGCGCCTAGTCAGGCTTTGGTCAATCTGCTGGTGTAACTGCGGTTTTTCCGCCAGCCGCGCCTCGCTCCCCCGGTCAAACAGCGATACCCGCTGCGCATCGATGGTAAAGCGCAGCGTTTCGCCCCCCGCAAAGCGGCGGTTGTCGTTGACGATGGCGGCGAGCTGCAGCGTACCGGCGGCGATCCATACCACCTGATGGTTGCCCATCGGTTCGACCAGCGCCACTTTACCTGCGAACTGTCCACTGTCGCACACCGTCACATGCTCGGGCCGCACGCCCAGCACTGCCGCGTCCACCGCGCCGGCCGCGCGCGCGCCGACCTGCAGCGCCAGCAGCGGATGGCTGAAGCGCCCGTCCACATCGATACTGCCATCGATGAAATTCATCGACGGCGCGCCCAGAAAACCGGCCACGAACAGGTTCGCGGGCCGATCATACACCTCCGCGGGCGCGCCGATCTGCTGGATGCGTCCGCCGCGCATGACGACGATGCGGGTGGCCAGCGTCAGCGCTTCGACCTGATCGTGCGTCACGTAGATCATCGTGGAGCCAAGGCGCTGGTGCAGCAGCTTCAGTTCGCGCCGCAGTTCGCCGCGCAGCTTGGCGTCCAGGTTCGACAGCGGTTCGTCGAACAGGAACACGCCCGCTTCGCGCACCAGCGCGCGCCCGATGGCCACGCGCTGGCGCTGGCCGCCCGACAGCTCCGCCGGTTTGCGCTGCAACAGCGCGTCCAGCTGCAGCATCTGGGCGGTGGCGGCCACACGGCGCGCCACTTCCGCTTTGGGCGTGCCGCCGATGCGCAGGCCGAACGACATGTTCTTCTCCACCGTCATGGTCGGGTACAGCGCATACGACTGGAACACCATGCCAATGCCACGCTCGCTGGGGTCGCGATGGGTCACGTCGACGCCGCCGATTTCCACCGAGCCGGAGCTGACGTCGATCAGCCCCGCGATACTGTGCAGCAGGGTCGACTTGCCGCAGCCGGAGGGCCCCAGCAGCACCAGGAACTCGCCCGGCTCGATGTCCAGATCGAGCTGCGAGATGATCTGATTGCTTCCCAGCCGGATGCACAGCTGGCGCAGACTGACGTTCGACATGCATTACCCTTTCACAGCGCCGGCGGCGATACCACGCACGAACCAGCGGCCCGACAAAAAATAGATCGCCAGCGGTACCAGCGAGGTGAGGATGGTGGCGGCCATGTTGACGTTGTACTGGCGCGTGCCGGTGGTAGTGTTGATCACGTTATTGAGCTGCACCGTCATGGGCAGGTTCTCGCGCCCGGCGAACACCAGCCCCAGGATATAGTCGTTCCACACACCCGTGACCTGCATGATGGCCGCCACCACCAGGATCGGCAGCGACATGGGCAGCATCACCTGCATGAAGATGCGCAGAAAGCCGCCGCCGTCGATGCGCGCGGCCTGGAACAGCTCCTGCGGCAGCGACGCGTAGTAGTTCCGGAACAGCAGCGTCATCACCGGCATGGCGAACACCACGTGCACCAGCACGATGCCGGAGCGCGAGCCGAACATGCCCATCGATGCGAGGATGCGCACCAGCGGAAAAATCATCACCTGCAGCGGGATGAAGGCGCCGGCCATCAGCACGGCGAACAGCAGGCCGGCGCCGCGCACGCGCCAGAACGACAGCGCGTAGCCGTTCAGCGCACCCAGCAAAATCGGGATCAGGGTGGCCGGCACGGCGATCGCCACCGAATTCCAGAAGCCGGTGCTGATGCCTTCGCAGGCCGCGCCCGTGCAGGCCTGGCTCCAGGCTTCGCGCCACGGCGCCAGCGTAAATTCAACCGGCAGCGCGAAGATGCTGCCGGCGCGGATTTCGTCCAGCGGTTTGAACGAGGTGACCAGCATGACGTACAGCGGCACCAGGAAAAACAGCGCGGCGCTGAACAGGAAGGCATACAGGCCGATACGGGCGGGCGCCATGGCCCGCAGTGAACCGCTGCGGCCGGATGCGCTGCGGCCGGAAGGCTTGGCGAACGTCGCCGTGCGGGCCGTCATTTGCGCCCCCGGCGGCTGCGCGCATAGGCGTACGGCACCACCAGCGCCAGCACGGGAATGAGCATGACCACGGCGCCGGCCGAGGCGAGCGCGATGTTGGAGCGGCCGAACAGGTGGTCCATGATGAACTTGGCCGGCACGTCGCTGGCGGTGCCCGGGCCGCCCTGGGTCATGGCGATCACCGCGTCGTACAGCTTGACGACGGCGGTCGAGAGCAGCAGCAGCACGGTGGCGATGGTCGGCCACAGCATGGGCACGATAATCTGCAGATACACGCGCCAGGTCGGGATGCCGTCGATGCGCGCGGCCTTCCAGATGTCGCCGTCGATGCCGCGCAGGCCCGCCAGCAGCATGGCCATCACCAGGCCGGAGGCCTGCCACACGGTGGCGATGACGATGGTGTACATGACCTTGTCCTGGTCGACGATCCAGTCGAAGGTAAAGTCGGGAAAGCCGGCCTGGCGCACCACCTGTTCGATGCCGTTGCCCGGCGTGAGTATCCACTGCCATACCAGGCCGGTGGCCACGAACGACATGGCGTACGGGTACAGGAACACGGTGCGCAGCACGCCCTCCCCCGTCACGTTCTGGTCGATGAACACGGCCAGCAGAAAGCCGATCAGCAGGCACGCGGCGATGAACAGCACCCCGTACAGGGCCAGATTGTGCAATGCCAGATGCCAGCGCTCGTTGGCGAACAGGCGCGCATACTGGGCCAGCCCGACGAAGGTATCGTTGGGAAAGCTGCGCGAGGCCGACAGCGAGATGCGGATCGACCACAGCGCCGTGCCCAGGTAGCCGATCACCACGATGGCAAACAATGGAAACAGCGCCGCGACCGGCGCCAGGGTCGACATGCGGCGGCGCAGGCTCAGGGTGGATGTCGTCATCGCCGTTTAATCCCGCAGTACCGAAGCGATGGATTTCTGGGCCTTCTCGACCGGCATGGAGGTGTTCCAGAACGCGGTGAGTATGTCGACCAGCGCGCCGTTCAGGTCGGGCGTCAGATAGATTTCGCTGTTGCCGACCTGGCGCGATTTGTCGCGGATGGCGGCCAGCGCGGCCTGGCTGCATTTGTCGAAGCTGGAGCCGTCCACGTCGACGCGCACCGGCAGTGCCCCTTTGACCTGGTTGAACGCGGCCTGCGTGGCGCGCGAACCCATCACGCTACTGAGCAGCTTTTGCGCCTGCCGCGCCTTGGGGTCGTCGCTGATCGGGAACACGAAGGCGTCGCCCTGGATCAGCAGGGGCGCGTCGGCGCCGAAGCCGGCGATGCAGCCGTAGTCGCGCCCGGCCACCTGCCCGGCCGCGCCGAATTCGCCCTTGACCCAGTCGCCCATGATCTGAAACCCGGCGCGGCCGGTGATCAGCATGGCGGTGGCGTCGTTCCAGTTGCGCCCCGGCGCGCCCACGTCGGTGTACGACTTGAAGCGCTTGAAGGTGCGCAGCACATTGGTGAAAGCGGGCGAGGCGATGGCGCGCTGGTCGTGGTCGCGCAGCACCTTCAGGTACATATCGCGTCCGCCCACGTTGGCCAGCACCGCCATGAACAGGATGTTCTCCTGCCAGGCCTGGCCGCCATGGGCCAGCGGCACGAGACCGGCGGCGCGCAGCTTGTCGAGCGCGGCGAACAGTTCATCCATGCTGGCCGGTTCGCGCGCCACGCCGGCTTTCTTGAGCGCGGCCGACGAATACCAGATCCACGACGGCATCACCAGCGACACCGGCACGGCGTAGTAATGGCCCTTGACCTTGATGACGCTGCGGATCGGCTCCGGCAGCGTGGTGTCCCACTGCTCGCGGCGGGCGATGTCGTCTACGTTGTTGAGCAATCCTTCTTCGACGATGTCGAGGAACTGCTTGGTGGTGTTGAACATGGCGGCGGTGGGCGGATTGCCGCCGATGATGCGGCTGACCGCCACCGAGCGGGCCTGCTCGTTGCCGGCGATGGCGCTGTCGGCCCAGACGCCGCCGGCGCGGCGGTAAGCCTCGGCCAGCTGGCGCACCGCGGCCGACTCGCCGCCCGAGGTCCACCAGTGAATCACTTCGGCGCGGGGCGCGTCGGCGCGCACGGCCGCCGGCGCTGTCTGCGGCTGCGCCCGCGCGCCGCTACCCAGCGCCAGCGTGCATGCCAGCGCGCACGCCAACCTGTCCCAAGCTGTGACCATCTGATCTCCTGTGATGCGGCTCTGCGGCTGCTACCTGCGGGGATATGGAAACGTTCCCATTCCGATCACGCGAATATAACACCCAACGATTTCAGATGTCAAACCTTACCTTGCGATGATTTGCTGCGCCCCCTGCCAGGTCCGTGCCACGGGGGTGCGCGCCGTATGCATGCTGGGTAGCGGGCCCGCAGGTCCGGCCGCTAGCGCATCTGGACCGGCATGCCGAAGGTGGTGCCGGACGACGCGATGATGTCGTGCCACGAGGGCGGCGACTTGAGCAGGTCGCTCATTTCGCGCCGGTGCGGCGTGGTCAGCACGCGCACGGCCACGTGCAGGGGCACGCCGTTGGCGGCCATGTACTGGGCCGCGGCCCGGGTCGACGAGGCGCGCTGCACATACAGCCCGCGCTCCACTTTGGCGGCGGTGAGGCGGTCGGTGCGCGGTTTTCCTATCGTCTTTTCCATGGGCACTAATATACCTTGGCGGCGCGGGCGAAGCAATCACCATGCTGCCCTGTTCCCGCCTGCACCCGGGCCTCTATAACTCTTCCGCGCCGGTGGCGTCGCGGCGTCAAGCGCTGAAGTGCTTCCACGCGATGCATGCGCCGCCAATGAGCACGCCGGCGCCTGCGACCATCAGGCGCCCCTTCCATTCATCCCAGGCGGTGCGGCGCCGCGTATCCGGCATCGACCCTGCGGCGCGGCGCAAGCCGTCGTCGTCCGGGTGCCGATACACGTCGTCGAGGGTCCGATAGGTTTCCAGTTCGTCGCCACGCACCCGCGCACCCAGTAAGTCGGCCAGTTCGATCATCAGGGCAATGAACGTGTCGCTCGGCGTCTTTGCCCACAGTTCGCCGTCTTCGAATAGCAGCAGTTCACTGGCGTCGCCCTTGGCCGGCTCATACAGCTCGGTCCATGGTGTCCGGGCCTGGTACCAGTCCAAGCGGGCGTTCATGGCAGGTAGCGCCCGCACCAGTTCGTCCCGTGTGATGGGGACGGCCTGACCGGCATCGGTACGGACAATCGCGACGTGATAACCCATTGCTGTCGATCGGGCTGCGCGCTATGTGTGATAGCGCCGGACATCGATGACGGCCGCCGGAAAATCGCACGACAGGCGCTCTTTGCCCGCGCCCAGGCTTTTGCGGCGAACCTGCAGCATGCCGACGGGCGCGGCGCGGTCCAGGTGCGTGCCGCCGCACGGAATGACGTGGTGATCGAGGTGCCACAGTCTGGCGTCGGGCGCCTGCGGATGCGCGCTGACGCTGATGGTGGCGTCGCCCGCAACGAACGCATTGGCGCTCATTTCGATCTGGCCGATCTGTTCGGCGCTGATGCGTTCGCGCACGGCGAAATCGAAGCGCGCGCTGTCGACTTTGATATGGCATCCGATCGTCGAGGCCACCGCATCCGGACGATGCATGCCCACTCCCAGATACAGCAGATGGGAGGCGGTGTGGCTGAGCGTGAGGCGGGCCCGCCGCTCGATATCGATACTGACCGTCACGGCGTCGCCGATGGCGAGACCCGCCAGCAGGGGCTGATCGTCCGGGTGCACCATGTGCCAGATCACGCCTTCGACCTGTACGCCGGGGAACTCCGGCAGGCCGGCCAGATGGGCGTAGAGTTTTTTGGCGTCGATGAAGCGAATCGCGCGGCCGTCATCGAGGGAAATGACGCCATGGTCGCCTTCCTGCCCGCCGCCCTCCGGATACGCGACGGTCGCATCGAGTTCGATGAAGTCGGCGCCGACCTTGACGATGTTGGCGCGCGCCTGGCTGAGATAAAAATCGTCGTAATACAGCTTGTGCGTGCGGCGATCGAGTTTCATGGCGGGGTTCCAATGATGAGCGGTACTGGCGTCTGCCGCGGGGGCGCAGCCTGTCTGTTAGCGCTGGCAACAACGCGTAAGCAATCATAATCGTAACGTTGCATAAAAGTATACGTCAATGTTGACCGGGACCGACAAACAGGCAACGGGAGGACGGGACCGCTCCGCGGCGTCAGGCTCAGCAATTGTTACAACTGAAGCATCACCAACCACGCTGCGGGCGCCATACTGTGCACTTTCCAGTACCGATACGGCGTTTGGCCGGTGAATCCGGGACCGAGCCGGAGTATCCGTATGGAAACAGGCTATCATGGGGTGCCAGATTTAACTTATTGGTAACAATCACTGCCTAACCATAAGTCACTATCCGCCCTGCTCCGCCGGGCCGCACCACATGGAGCAATCCAGAGGAACTACCGCATGCGCTTGTCCCAATTCATCCGTGAAAACATGGAAGTCATTCTGCAGGAGTGGCAGGATTTCGCCACCACCCTGCACCCGCTGCAATCGTCGAGCAAGGTGCAGCTGCGCGACCATGCCCACGAAATGCTCAAGGTGATCTGCCTGGACCTGGACACCTTCCAGGCCGAGCACGACAGCGTCGAGAAATCCCACGGCAACGCGCCCGAAGTGGCGGGCGACACGGCTGCCGAGGCGCACGCCGCCGACCGGCTCGAATCGGGCTTTTCGATCGAAGAACTGATGTCCGAATACCGCGCCGTGCGCGCCAGCGTGCTGCGTTTGTGGCAACGCCAGGTCAAGTCGGCCAACGAATATGAGGTTCAGGACATGGTGCGCTTCAACGAAGCCATCGACCAGTCGCTTACCGAATCGATCGCCCGTTATTCAAGCATGCTGCGCGACACCCAGAACGTGTTCCTGGCCATCCTGGGCCACGACGTGCGCAATCCGCTGGGCGCCATCAGCATGGGCGCGCAGCTGCTGCTGCAGGACGAGTCGCTCAACCCGCGGCAGCACAAGCTGGCCTCGCGCATGCTGGGCAGCACCCAGCGCGTCAATGAAATCGTCAGCGACCTGCTGGACTTCTCCACCAGCCACCTGGGCGGCGGCATCCCGGTGCGCCAGGAGGGTTTCGACTTTCACCCTGAATGCCAGGCGGTGGTCGAGGAGATCCGCACCTTCTATCCGGACCGCCGCATCGAACTGGATATTTCGGGCGACCTGAAAGTGAACTGGGACCGCGCCCGCATCAGCCAGGCCCTGTCGAACCTGATCGCCAACGCGGTGCAGCACGGCCGCAAGGGCGCGCCCGTGTGGGTCACCGTCAGCGGCGCCGACACCATCGAATGGGTGATCCAGAATGAAGGCGAGGTGATCGATCCGGCGCGCCTGCGCACCATGTTCGATCCGATCAAGCAGTTCGTGATCAAGTCGGCCATCGAGCGCAGCAGCGCCCAGACCAACAACCTGGGCCTGGGCCTGTACATCACGCGCGAGATCGTCACGGCGCACGGCGGCCACGTGACGGTGGCCTCCAGCGAAGAAGACGGCACCACGTTCACCGTGCATCTGCCGCGCACCCTGGCGCCGGCGGCGGCGCCGCTGGCTCCTCAGGAAGCGCTACGGCGCAGCTGCTGCGCCGCAGTGTGGGCGCGGCCCCGCGGCGCCGCAGGGCCCGGCCAGGTCAGCGCTGGGCCGGAACGAATTCCTCCATCACCGCGCGGCGCAACAGCGCCGGCGGCACCAGTCCCTGCGCCAGCACGAAGTCGTTGAAGGCCTTGCGGTCGAAGCGCTTGCGCAGCGCCACTTCGGCCACCTGGCGCGTTTCCATCAGCCGCTGATAGCCATAGAAGTACGAGGTGGCCTGGCCCGGCATGCGGTAGGTGTAGCGCTGCACTTCCTGCGTGGCCATGCCTTCGGACAGACCGACTTCCTCCATCAGGAACGCCTTCACGCCGTCCGGCTCGATCTGGCCCAGGTTGACCATCGGGTCGAGGAAGGCGCGCGCGGCGCGCAGCATGCGCATCTGCAGGGCGAACAGCTGACCGTCCAGCGGCTCGTACTGCTGCATCTCGGCTTCCGCGTACAGCGCCCAGCCTTCGACGTTGACGCTGTTAAAGGCGAACACCGCGCGCGCCGTGGACACGCCCGTTTCCAGCATCTTGGCGAACTGCAGTTCATGGCCCGGGCGCGCTTCGTGCGCGGTCAGCGACCAGCTGCCCGCTTCATGGGTGAAGTCGTCGAACGGCAGCGACTTGCCGCTGGCGTCGGGCGGCGTGCCCGAGGTCAGCACGAACTCGCCGTACTCGCCCGTATTGCCCACCAGGCGCGGCGGGTTCATGTGCGGGGCCGGCTGGCGCGCCGCTTCCGCCGGGCTGGCCAGGCGGATCACAGCCTTGCGCTCGGGCAGCGTGACGACCTGGTGCTGGCGCACGGCCGCTTCCAGCTGGGCCAGGCGCTCGGCGTACAGCGGCATGACCTTGTCGGCGGCGATCTGCTGCTTTTTCAGTTCGCGCATCACGGCGCGGTAGTCGGCGTCGGGCAGCTTGCGCTCGCGCGCGATCAGGCTGGCGGTGATGTTCATCTGGTTGCGGATCTCGGCGAACGAGGTCAGCGCCTTGGCCACCAGTTCCTGCGGCGCGATGTCGACGCCGAAGTCGCGCAGGTTGTTGGCGTACACCTCGTCCGGCAGGCGGTGGCCGGTGCGCGCACGCGGCAGCAGGTCGCGCTTGAGCGCCGCGTTGTACTCGGTCAGCTGGGTTTCCAGCAGCGCGAAGCTGCGCTCCCAGCCTGTCAGTTCACTCTTGGCCAGCAGGTCCTTCATGCCCTTGATCATGGTTGGCATGTTGTTGATGGCCTGTTCCAGCTTGCCCTTGTAAGGACCGAGCAGATTCTTGTCGGCCTTGAGCCGTTCCTGCAGGCGCTCCTGGGCCAGTACCGTGATGGGACGGTAGCCTTTGGTCACACCGGCGTATTTGTCGAGCCGCACCAGCAGGGTTTTCTGGCGTTCCTTGGGAATGCGCGGATCGAGCATCAGGCTGACCACGCCGAACATGGTCTGGCCCAGATCGTTGAACGGCAAGAAGTACTTGCGCTCCAGCGCTTGCGCGCGCAGCTGGTCGCGCGCGCTGCCGATCAGGATGTCCAGATCCTGCCGTACCTTCGGGTCGGTTTCAGCCTTGAGGCGCTTTTGCAGCTCGGCGATGACGGCGCGGCGCGCGCGCGCGGAGGGTTCGAACTGGTCGCGCGACAGGTCGACGATCTGTTCGTCGTAGCCATCGACGCCGCGTTCGCTGGCGTCTTCCGGTTCGAACCTGGCGCCCACGTCCAGCAGCAGCTTGGCGTTGGCATTGCTGCGCGTGACCCAGGCCGGTTCGGCAGTCTTGGCTGCGCTTTTGGCCGCGTTTTTGACCACACTTGGTTCAGCGGCCGGGGCGGCGCCGGCCGGCAGCGCCAGCGTGGCCAGCATGGCCACGGTCAGGCTGGACACGGTCAGGCTGGCAAGTACGCGGATCGTATTCGGGGTAGTCGACATTGCATTCCTTTGGATGAGGCGCTGTTCCCGCGCCTGGTACAGACGGCGGAATCGCCACAATGCCCCGGCAGCGGGTTGCTGGCGGCGGCGCCCCAAAGTATAAAATGGTTTGGCCGGGAATGCAGCGTTTCTCCGACGCCGCCGCTGCGGCCGGCGTAAAGACGTCAGGCCCGCTCGGCCGGCAGCACGATGGTGGCCGACAGGCCGCCCTGCGGATGGTTGACGATCACCAGTTCGCCCGACAGGCTTTGCACCAGCCAGCGCGCGATGCCCAGACCCAGCCCCAGGCCGCTGTTGTTGCGGTCGCGCCCATGGTCCAGCCGCACATAGGCTTCGAACAGGGTGTCGAGCGCTTCGTCGGGCACGCCGGGGCCATGGTCGCGGATCTCGATATCGATCTTGTCGGCCCGCGCGCGCGCGTTGATCTCGACCTTGGCGCCGTAGTGCAGCGCGTTGTCGAGCAGGTTGCCGATGGCCCGTTTGAGCGCCAGCGGCTTGGCCGTGACGGACAGGCCGGTGTCGGTGTAGGCCACCTTGTGCCCGGCCAGCTGGGCGCCCTGCACCATGCGCCCCAGCAGCACGTCCAGGCGCACGGTGGTGAAGTTCTCGTGGATGTTGCTGTCCTGGACGTGCTGCAGCGCGCCCTTGACCATCATGTCCAGTTCGTCGAGGTCTTCGTGAAACTCGATGCGCGCCGCCTCGTCGTCGAGCAGCTCGGTGCGGAACTTGAGCCGCATGATGGGGGTGCGCAGGTCGTGCGAGATGGCCACGAACAGCCGTTCGCGGTCTTCGATGTAGCCCTGGATGCGCTCGCGCATGGCGCCGAAGGCGCGCGCCGTGTTGACGAATTCGCGGCTGCCGCTTTGCGGCAGGGCCGGCATGTGCTCGCCCTTGCCGAAGGCTTCGGCCGCATCCGACAGTTCGGCCAGCGGATAGGTCGACCAGCGCACCACGATGATGGCCACCAGCAGCACGAAGGCCAGCGTGACGAACTGCAGCAGCAGCCGTTCGCGCGTGAGCAGTTTGCCGCCGTCGAGAAAATACGGATTGGGCATCAAAGTCGCCAGATACAGCCAATGGCCGGGCGAGAGTTCAGCCTGAATCACCAGAATGGGCGCCGGTTTGGCCTTGGGCAGCACGATGTGCTGGACCCAGCTGTCGGGCAGGTCGCTCAGCTGCGCATCCTTGTCGGACACGCGCAGCTGGTCCGGCCAGGCAAAGCCGATGCGGATGTTGCGCACCCCCGGCAAGGCGGTGGCCAGCGTGGTGCGCACTTGCGCCGCGGCGCGCTCGGCCAGCGGCTGGTCGTCAATGGCGTTGATCGCCACCGGGGCGCGGTTGATGTTGGCGAAAAAGCGCGTGCCGCCCATCTCGCGGAACTGCTGGATGATGATGGGGTGGTAGTTGGCCGGCAGGCTCAGAAAAAAGCGCACGGCGCTGGCGGCGCTGTGTGCCACCGACAGGGCCGCCGCCGTAGTTTCCAGCTCCGCTTCGGCGCGGCTCTGGCGCGACCAGATCGCGTTGCCCACCAGTTGGCTCATAATCAGCGCCGCGACCAGAGCCGCCGACAGGCGCCCCAGCAGCGAGTGCGGCACCAGCCGCGCGCCGACCCGTTGCAGCAGATCAGACATCGGAACTGACCACGTCGGCCGAGAACACGTAGCCGATCCCGCGCACCGTCTTGATCAGCGGCGCGGTGCGGCCGTCGTCGTTCAGGCGCGTGCGCAGGCGGCTGATCTGCACGTCCAGCGAGCGGTCCAGCGGGCCGGCGTCGCGCCCGCGCGTGGTTTCATGCAGCTGGCCGCGGTCGAAGATGTCGCCGGGGCGCTCGGCGAAGAATTTAAGCAGCTGGAAGTCCAGGCCCGTCAGCGCCACCAGCTCGCCGGCCGGGTCGCGCAGGGTGCGCTCGATCACGTCCATGGTGTAGCCGGCAAAGCGATGGTAGCGCGGCGCGCTGGACTGCTGCTCGATGCCGGCGCGGCGGTGAATCGCCTTGATGCGCGCCAGCAGTTCGCGCGGGCTGCACGGCTTGGCCATGTAGTCGTCGGCGCCCAGCTCCAGCCCCACCACGCGGTCGGTCTCGCCGGCGCTCGCGGTGAGCATGATGATCGGCACGTTGGAGCGCTGGCGCACCAGTTTGCACAGTGCGAAGCCGTCGGTATCGGGCAGCATCACGTCCAGGATCACCAGCGACAGTTCGGACAGCCCCCGTTCGAATTCGGTACGGAAGCTGGCGCCGTCCTGCGCCAGCACCACCTCGTATTGGTTTTTCTCGAGGTAGGTCTTGAGCAGGGTGCGGGTTTTCTGGTCATCGTCGACGATGAGGATCTTGCGGGTCATGGCAGGCGGGTCCTGATAAATGCGCGGGTGGCGGCGGCCATCCGGCGCTGTGTGTCCTCGACTGAAATGGCGTCGTCCATAAAAAAGCGGTGCAGCTCGACGATCAGCGCGTCGCGCAGCACTTCCTCGCCGGCCATGCCGATCGACATGCTGGGCACCAGTTCCGTGCCCGGCGTGGAAAACAGCAGCCACGAGTCGCGTGCGCAGTTGTCCATCGCCGCCAGGTTCGCGCCGCGCAGCACCGAGACGGAGCCTTTGATGCGATTGTAACGTTCCTGCATGTCCGGCCGCATGGCGATCTGCGCGACTTTTTCCTGGGCCGCGCGGGGCGCCTGGCGCGAGCGCAGCATGGCCAGCGTGTCGATGTCGTACACGTGCACATGGGCCGTGCCGGGCGCGCCCACGCAGCCGAAGCGCTGGTCGAAGTCGGCGCCGGCGGCGGCCAGCTCGCCCTTGATCCAGTCGCCGCCGACCAGCATGGCGCCGCTGCCCTCTAACAGCTGGTGCGTCACGTCCATCCAGCCCAGCTCCGGCACCGGCTGCGGCATCCAGGTTTTCAGGTGGCGCAGGTGCTGCAGCGCCACCGCCAGACGCGGGTCAGCGTAGGCGCGTTCGTCGGCCTGCTCGAACAGGCGCCGGTGCAAGGTCACGCCGCCGTCGGCCAGCACCAGATTCTCGAACAGCAGCGCGATCTGCCACGGCTCGCTGCTTTGCACCAGTGGCACGATGCCGGCCCGCTGCAGTCTGGCGGCCACCCGGTCCAGTTCATCCCAGCTTTGCGGCGGCGACAGGTTAAGGCGCGCGAACACGGCGCGGTTGTAGAACAGCGTATTGATGCGGTGTACGCCCAGCGGCACGGCCACCACGTGGCCGGACGGGCGGATAAGGCGGTGCACGGCCGGCAGCAGCCTGGCCTTCCAGTTGCCGGCCGCGGCGACGGCGTCAAGGTCCGACACCAGCCCCAGTTGGGACCAGTGGTGCGAGGCGATGCTGTTGCCCTGGGCGATATCGGGAATGTCGCGCGCCAGAATGCGGCTGCGCAGCAGGATCGAGCCGCCCACGCCGTTGCCGGAATACTCGTCGACCCAGCCGATGCCGGCCCGGCGCACTTCCGTGCCCAGCGTGTCGGAGGCGATCCGCTCGCTGTTGGACTGCCACCAGTGCTGCACTTTCAGGCTTTGGGCCTGGGCTGCCCCGGCCATCATCATGGCGCCGGCCAGCCCGCACGCCAGACTTTTAGCCAACGTTTGCACTATGACGGCGACCTGGCGCGTAGCGATGGCCGGCGCCGATGCGGGGGAGCCAGCGCGCGCGCGCGGGCCCGCTACGGCGCCGGGCCGGCGGTGCGGAGTGTCTGCGGGTGACATGGGGAACGGTAGCCTGCTAATCAATGCGAAATCAAGAGGGTGGCACGTGGCCGTGACTATACCCCACTTGCCCCCTGCCGAGCCGGCCCGCGCCCGGGATGCTGGATAGAAAATTGCAATGAAAGCGCTCGAATTGTTTCGTTTTATTGCAGGATGAGGCGAGTTAGCGTTACGGCAATTGACCGGGTTTTCACAGCAGAGCCTGCCCTATATGCACGGCGGTTTGTAAAGTTACATTGCAGCCTCATCCATGCCCCTGGAATATTACATTACAAATCAATGACATAGGAATGATGCACGGCACAGTTTGGGCGATGGCGTTACGTATTTGCCCATGCTACTGTCACCTCGCCCGTCCATTGCAACCACTGATTCAGGAGCTAATGCGTGAAACCATCCAGCCTACGCCGTATCGCTAATTTCCGTACCGTGATCGCCGCCCTCAGTGAACGCAGCATGGACCCCGCCGCGGTGGCCCGGCTGCTGACCGTGTCGCACACGGCCGGGCGCAATTATTTACATGAGCTGGTCGAAGCGGGAGTGGCCGTGACCACCCTCAAGACCCACGTGCGCCTGCACGACGACGCCGACGCGGGCGAGCGCTTTATCGCCGGCCTGATCGAAGATGGCTCGGCCGAGCGCATTACCGTGCGGCGCAGCCCGCGGCTGTCGGACGGCCATGCCGGCAAGCGCTTTTTCCACGTGCTGGCCGACGACGTGAGCTTTCCGCTGATGGTGCACCGCATGCCGGTGCGGCGCGATCCGCTGGTGGCGGCGTTGTTTGGCGCGGCCGGATAATCTTGCGCTAACTGTGGCTACGGCTTTTGTAACAATACATAAGCCGCCTGCGCGAACTCCGATCGCGCTCGTGCCGAGCAAAATCGCTGCTGGCAGCGTCGAGCAGGTTCACCGTATCGGTAAGCCGCTGACGCTGCGGACCGTCAAGCTGACCATCCTCCCCCTCGCTCAGCACTTCCTTAATGATGACGATGGCGAGCTCCTTACCGGTGATATCTTCAGGCAGGCCGGAGCAAGTGCATACGCCGTATGTGCCGGCCATAAATTGCGCCCATGCGGTGCAGGACATCTGAGCGATACGCTGCGGTGCCAGACTTTTATTGGCACTGAAAAGCCGCGGACAGCATCCGCCCTTTGTGGGACGTGGTAGTGAGCGTGCAGCTTTTTACCGGTCCAATCCGCCTCGACAGCTGAAGCGTGCCGCTACCATCCGCATAGCCGCAATACGCCCACAGATCGGCAGGAACATGGTCGAACATCCAGGTTTGCTGCCATCTCCCCTTCTGTGCGCCACGACCGGCCGCGCTCGTGTCTGGCGCGAGGTAGCCGAGTCCGTTCGGCTCGCCCCGCAGCAGTCCGGCGTTCGTCAGTGCGGCTTCGCGCGGCATGCTCCCTACCCAGCCTGGTGGTACGCGGGCGGCGTGAAACGATTCGGCGGAAAGTTGCGCGGGACAATCCGACTGGACATCGCAGATGTGGCATGTGCGAGGGGAGCACATCCCCATGCGACGAAGGCGCACAGGGAGTAGAACAATAATGCCGGCTTGAGGGGGGCAAAACTCATTTTTCGATCACATAAAAGGCTTCTGCATTATTGCTGGGCATCGCATAGGACCCATCGCTCCTGTGCACCTCCATGGCTGGCGGCACGCGTATCCGCCGAGAGCGTATCACCGGCCTGTTAGCGCGATCGTTTTTCCATTGGTCCACCACTAACCTACCAAAGGTTCGTTAAGCAATTGGCGGGGATTTGGATATACGTAGGGCATGATATTTTCTTTGGAGTGAGCCAGCGACAACTCATCGTACGGAAATATCCAACTAGTACATTGCCTAGAATCACTAGCCGGAGTCTCTGCGCTAGTCTAGTGAAGTGCTGCGCGGGATTCAACACCGCCATGATGCGTCCGGCTACCCGGTCCGAAAAAAAAGCCCATGACGCTTGCGCGCGATGGGCTTGTCAAAACCGCGGACGGGTTGACCGCCCCTGCGGTCCGCTCACTCGGTCAGAACCGGTACTTCAACGTCAGCGACGCATTGCGCGGCGCCCGGTAGGTGATCGCACCATACGCGGCGAACATGCCGAAGCTCTTTTCATCCAGCAGGTTGTTGATGTTGAACTGCGCTGAGAGCTGCTTGCTGAACTCGTAGCGCGCCATCAGGTTCACCAGGCTGTACGCCTTCTGCTCGATCCGGCCGCCGCTGGCCGTGCCGGCCGGTGCGTTCGGATCGACCGTGTAGGTCAGGCCTTCCCAGTTCACGCCGCCACCCACCGTCAGCGCGCTCCACTGGCCCGGCAAGCGATACGTGGTGAACACCTTGAACAGCTTGCGCGGATAGATGCTGTTGACGTCCACGCCGGCGGCGTCTTCCGCCTTGTACTGGGTGTAACCCACGCTGGCGTTCCAGCCCTGCGCCAGTTCGCCCGCCAGTTCGGCTTCGAAGCCGGTGCTCTTGGCCCCGGGCGCTGCGCGGTAATAGACCTCCTCCACGAGCGGCCCGTCGCCATCGCGGTCGACCATGTCAGCCTCCTGCGCCAGTCCGTCCTGCTTGATCCTGAAGACGGAGAAGGAGGTATTCAGGCGGCCGTCGAAGAACTCGCCTTTGATGCCCGTTTCGGCGCTTTCGCCCACCACCGGATCGAGCATGGCGCCGTTGAAGTCCTTGCGGTTCTGCGGCTGGAAGATGTCGGTGTAGCTGACGTAGGCCGAATAGGTGTCGTTAATGTCGTAGACCAGGCCCGCGTAGGGCGTGACTTCGCGGTCATGCTTCTGGACGTAAGCCGCTGTGTACAGGCCACGTCCGGTCTTCTCGTAATTGGTCAGGCGCGCGCCCAGAATCAGCTTGAGCGGATCGGCCAGCGAGATGCGCGCCACGCCGTACAGGGCTTCCTGCTTGGTGGTGCTGCCTTCGTAGAAGGTCGGTGCGCTCCACGCCGGTTCCGGATAAGTGACGCCGTTCCACTGGTTGAAGTTGCCCACGTCGCTGCTCACCGTTTCGAAATCGGCGCTGCGGCTGTTGGAGTTGAACTTCTGCTCCGAATGCATGTAGCCGAATGCCGCTTCGTGCTTGCGCCCTGCCAGGTCGAACGGGCCGCTGGCGTGCAGGCCGATATCGGTTTGGGTGGTGCCGGTCTTGTACGATCCGGAAAACGCACTCATGCCGGCGCCGGTGGCCCGGTCAGGCACGCCCGACAGATACAGCAGGTGCGAATCGGAGTCGCGCTCGCCGCGGGTGTACGCCGCCTTGACGCTCCAGCCATTGCCGAAGCGGTGTTCCAGGTTGACGAACTGATTGGTATAGCCGGTTTCCCAGCGGGTCCAGTCCGCTGCGGACGTTTTGAACTCGTCCCAGTTGGTCAGCGAACCGTCGGTGTACCAGTACGGCAGACCGCCCCACATCACGCCTTGCGGATCGCTCTCCTGGCGGCTGGCGCCGGCCGAGAGCAGCGTGTCCGGCGTCAGGTCCGCTTCGATGGTGCCGTACAGGGTCTGGCTTTCGTTCTTCATCAGATCGACCCAGCTGTTGCTCTTCTGGTACTCGCCCACCACGCGCGCGCGGATCGAGCCGGTGGCGTTGAGCGGCGTGGCCACGTCGACCATGGCGCGGCGCTGGTCCCAGCTGCCGATCCCCACTTCGGCCGAGCCGGCTACCTGCTTGCTGCCGGCGCGCTTGCGCACCAGGTTGATGGCCGCCGACGGGTTGCCCGCGCCAGTCATCAGGCCAGTCGCGCCACGCACCACTTCAACGCGGTCGTAAATGGCCAGGCTGCCGGTCACCTCGCCGCCGCTCCATGGCTGGTCCCAGGTGGTGGGGATGCCGTCGATCTGCAGGTTGTCGATGTCGAAGCCGCGCGCGGTAAAGCCGGCGCGGTGGCTTTCGTACTGGTTGACCGACACGCCGGTGACGTTGTTGACCACGTCGGTCACCGATTGCAGACCCTGGTCTTCGATACGCTGCTGCGTCACCACCGACACCGATTGCGGCGTGTCGCGCAGCGACATGGTCAGCGGCGTGGCGGTCTTGGTTTTAGCGGCCGTGTACGAGCCGGCGCTGTCTTCCAGCCGCTGGGCATTGATCGTAATCTGCGGCAGGACTGCCGTGCCGGTGTCGGCTGGCTGGGTCTGAGCTTGAGCTTGAGCTTGTGCTTGTGCTTGTGCTTGAGCCTGTGCCGCGGCTGGAAAAGCCAGCGCCACGGCGACAGAGAGCTGGGTGAGTTGATAGCGCCGGTGGGCGCGTGCGTGCGTAGCCATTGTAGTTTCCATTGTGTGAGACGTGAGAACCGGACGGATGATGTTACGGCCAGTCGTCAAGGCGAATGATAATCATTCTCATGTCGAATGATAACCATTCTCATCTAGAATTTCAATGGTAAATCGTGTAACGATTAAAAAAGGCCATGACGGGTAAAGCCGCTATGTGGAGCTGCGCGGCATGGCCTACAGCTGCCAGGACAGCTTGACGAACACTTCGTTGTGCCGGCGTAGCGGCGAAAAGTTCGGCGTCTCGCCGCGTGCCAGGGTGACCCCGGCGTAAGCGGCGGTGCCGAGAGAAGCGGTATGGCCGTAGACCAGCGACGCGGTTTCGCTGTCGCTGCGTTCCGGCAGCGCGGCCGCGTACAGCGCCGGATCTCGGCGCGTGCGGCTTTTCTGCAGGATCAGACGCACGCTGTCGCGCGCGCTCAGGTGAAAGATGCCGTTCAGCTGCGCGGCCTGTTCCGACGACAGGCGGCGGCCATCGTCCACGCCGCCTTTCACGTCGGTGACGGCGGCCGACCAGGTGGGTTCGAATTCGATCCGGTCCGACACTCTGAGGCGTGCATAAACGGTGGCGGTGGCCCCTTTGCCCACGCGCGCGCCGGCCACGTCGAGCTGGTCGCCCCCTTCGATTTCGAAGGTCAGGCGCGCCAGCACGGCGCCGGGCGTGATCCCGATGCGAAAGCCGCCGCGCACGGTGCCCAGCAGCTCGCCGCCGCGCGTCAGGCGCGTGCGCATGACCGGGCGCACGTGCACATCGAGCTCGCTGTCGTAGGGGCCGGACGTCCATGCGCCGACGCTGGTGTTCCCGAGGATCAGGGCGCCGTCGCTGTCGACCTTGTGGCCGGCATAGACATACAGATTCAGGTCGTTGAGGGGACCGTGCTTGCCCAGCATGCGAATCAGCTGCGTGTTGATGTCGCGGTACCCGACCTGCGCGAAGTAGCCGTTATCGGCGCGAAAGCCATCGCCGACATGTTCGAAGCCCACGTGCGCCGACCAGTGTTCCTCGACCTGATCGATGTCCAGAAAGGCGGCGTGGCCGCTGGTGCGCGGGCCGGCGGCCAGCAGGCCTTGCGCATCCGGCTGCGCCGTGGTGGCCGACAGCAGCAGCTGGCCGCGCACGCGCTGCGCACTGCTGTTCTGCCAGGCGAAGTCGCCGCCCAGCACGCGGTTGTAGCCACGGCCATCAGCGAGCGTGCGGTCGCTGCCCAGCGCGCCGACGGTCAGCGCGCCGAGCTTGAAGTTGGCCCGCGCCACAGTCGCCTGCGAGCTGGCGTCTTGCGGCGCATAGCCCGTAAAGTAGGCATCCGGCAGCGCCACCACGCCGCCGCCGGCGTCGCGCGCGGTCAGCAGCGTGACGTCGCTGGCCGGCGTGCGGCGCGTGTAGCGCAGGCCCCACGACGGGTTGGCGATGGTGCGCGTGTTGATCGCCCTGAACGGGCTTTGCATGATATCGCTCCCCTCGAGAAAAAACGGGCGCTTTTCGGTGACGAACAGGCCGAAGCGCGTATTACCTGCCAGCTGGGGCGCGTCCAGTTCCACCTGCGAGAAGTCCGGATTGATGGCGATGTCGACTATGCTGGCCGAGTCGGGACGCACCTTGACGTCGAGGCTGAGCGCATGCTCGGCGCCGGTCTGGCGCGGCCCGCCCTCGGACTGGGTTCCTAGCAATGGCAGTGGCTAGTCGCCGGTGTCAACTGGCAGCGCCTGTCGGCACCCGCACCCGCACCGGCGCAGTAGCGGCTGTGACGACGTAAACTGTTGTGCTTGTTAACGTCGAGCAGGCCTGGTAAAACGGCACGCTTGAATCCGCTCGATGCCCTTGCCCAGACCGATATCGACCCTGCCATGCTGGCTCAAGTTCGGGCACTGTTCGCGCAGCAGCAGGCCAAGCTGGCACAGAGCGACTTCAAGGTCAAGGCGCTGTCATTCGAGCTGGCCTATTACAAACGCGTGTGCTTCGGCAAGGACAGCGAAGCATAAGCATTGGTCGGTGAACAGCGCCTGCTGTTTGACGAGACCGTCAATATGGACCTGGCGGCCATCGATGAGGAACTACACAGTCAGTCGCCCACAAAGCAAGCGCGCAAACGCGTAGGCCGCCAACCATTACCGCCGGAATTGCCGTGCATTGAGCACCGCCACGAACCGGTGTCGTACCAGTGCGACCAATGCGGCGCCGCCCTGGTCAAGATCGGTGAAGACGTCAGTGGGCAACTGGACCTGAAACCAAAGCTCGACCTACGGACCGCCGGCAAGTGGCATTTTTGCTTCAGGAGGCGTGGCATTTTTACTTCAACGGACGTTGTCGTGTGGCATCATTTTTACTTTAGAAGACGGGGTGTTTTTACTTCATCAAGGGGCGTATATGCCCTCATCCTACACTGCTTACTATTTTTGAAGTCATCGCTTCAAATATTCCTTGACGGATGGGAGTGCGTAGCGCTAGGATGCATTATTGAAGCGATCCCTTCAATAATTTATTTTCGCTAGCGGATGCGGTTCCCGTATTCGCACCAGCCTCATCACCAAGGAATAACGCTATGCGTGCAATTGAACTCAGATCTTATGGGCAGCCGTTGTCCGGCTTCGCCGTGGTCGACCAGCCAGAGCCCGAAAATCCTGGCGTTGGCGACATTCTGGTCGGTATGGAATTCGCCCCTGTTAACCTGAACGACATCTATGTGATGCAAGGTGTATTCCCAGTTCACCCGACGCTGCCTAGCCCAATCGGTAACGAAGGTGTGGGCATCGTTCTGGCAATCGGTGCCGGTGTAACACGCGTCTCGGTGGGTGACCGGATTGTGCTGCCGTTGTACAGTTTGACGTGGCGCGAGCGGCTGATCGTCTCTGCAGCCGACGTAACACCGGTACCGAAAGACATTAATGTTGAGCAACTGTCTATGCTCCGAATCAATGCCGTCACCGCTGGGCTTCTGCTAACGCAGTACGCCGTTCTCGAAGCCGGCGACTGGGTCATCCAAAACGCCGGAAATTCGGCCTTGGCCCGGACGGTGACTGCCATCGCCAAGGCCCGCGGATTGAGAACAATTAACCTAGTGCGTAGGTCCGAGGCTGTCGCCGAGGCCATAGCCGCTGGGGCCGATGCCGCCTTCATTGACAACGAGCAAGCCTTAGAACAGATTCGTGCGGTGGTCGGTGACCATAGTATTAGGCTGGCGCTCGATGGCGTGGGCGGGTCGGCGGCCGGACGCCTAGTGGCTGCGTTGAGTATCGGGGGCACCATTGTCAGCTACGGCGTGCTGGGCGGCGATGTCGCCGCAAGCATCAGCGCGATCGACATCATTTTCAAGGACCTTACTTACCGCGGTTTCTATCTCGACAAACCGGAATATGCAGCGATGATTCCATCGCTCCTCGCGCACGCGGCTGAACTAGTTGCCGCCGGTAAGCTCGACGTTCCCATCGCTGGAATCTACAAGCTAGACGACTTGGGCGATGCCGTCGCTCATGCTCAAAAAGGCGGCAAGGTATTGCTCAAAATTGGCACCTATCCCTAAAACATCGTTTGTGGCCGACAGCGCACAGCCAATAGCCTACCCCTTGGTTCAGCAAGTTATTACGCATATTTAGTCAAAAAAAATCAAGTCAGTGGCATTCATGTCTTAACAATTGTATTAAAAACGAAGGCTAAATTATCATGAGAAAAAATATCCTTATTACCGGTACCTCAAATGGTTTCGGAAAAGACGCGGCTCAAACTTTGGCCAAGGCTGGCCACCGCGTTATTGCAACGATGCGTGATGTGCCCGGACGCTCCCGCGTGGCAGCCGATGAGCTGCGCTCTGGCGGCATTGACGTTATCGAACTGGACGTGACCCAGAACGACAGTGTTGCGGCGGCATTTCAAAAAGTCTCCGAGCTCACAAACGAAAAGCTCGACGTTCTGATTAACAACGCGGGCCTGTTTGCCGCTGGCATATCGGAGACCTATTCCCCAGAACAGATGCGAGATATGTTCGACGTGAACGTGTTTGGCGTTCATCGCGTAACGCGAGCAGCTCTGCCTGGGATGCGAAAGAGCGGCAGTGGTTTGATTATCAATATCGGCTCGATTCTGGGCCGGGTGACAATTCCATTTATCGGCTTGTACGGTGCCTCTAAGTTTGCGGTAGAAGCGATGACCGACAGCTATCGCTATGAGCTTTCCCAGCTGGGCATTGACGTGGTACTGGTGCAGCCAAGCGCATATCCGACGCACCTATATGCGTCCACTCAACAAGCCGCGCATTCGGACGTGGCCGCAGCATATGGCGAAGTTGCAGCGCTGCCTGGCGCATTCTCGGATTTCCTGCAAGGCGTGTTCAGCAGCGCTGAGGCGCCGGACCCGCACGATATCGCCGTTGCACTCACGGAGCTTATTGCAACGCCAGCAGGTGCTCGTCCTGACCGCGTAATAGTGGGCACTTCGTACGGCGCAGACGCCGTTAACAATGCCATCAAACCAATCCAAAGCAGTATGGTCAATTCGATTGGTTTTGATAAGTTGCTGTCTTTGAAAGTTGGCTAATCGCGCAGCTATTTCGAGGAACGACGGATGGTTATCGATGGCGAAATGCGCGGCGGGCCGGACTGCCGGACTGCCGCACTGCAGAAGAATCAATTCGTCAACTCGCCAGCAACCTTCGCGCCGCCTAGCATCTGGCGCTGGCATTTCTGGCCGGCGCCGCCCGCTCTTCATCATCAACTTTTTTGCGTCACAATGGTCTGGCAATCGTTTTGCTGGTATTAGGCTACATTGAGCGCACACTTTTCATTCAGGAGTGGTTCCAAAGCGTCAAGCTACGCCGACGGCTCCATGCAGGAATGAACAAAAGGAGGCGCGCGACGCGCTGAGCAGGGCAGTCTCTAACCCACCAGCTGGGCGAAATTAAGGACTGGAGATTTGTACAACGGCGGTGTCATGCTAGCGGCCTGAGTCTGATTAGATTTTTGCGCATGGCGCATTGGCTGCTACGCTAGGGTCGTTCACTGTCGCTGGTTTGGAATCTGCTCGCGACTCCCAAGCTACTCGGCACAATAGAACGTACGTTTGGATCGAGCGATTGAACTAGCTCCATGGCATCGATGACGTTGACTGCTACGTCGCAAAGCACTGTTCATTTTCATTAAACTGTCAATTCTATAAATCTTGCATTTTACCGTTGGAAAATTATCATTCGAACCGGGTTGAATCGTCACCATATGTCCGTATAACTAGGCATGTCGTTAGGGATCGCCTTATTACCTCATTACACCAGGAGCATACTTGACTTTCCAAATTAATGGCGAAACCCTGATCGGCCACATTGCTATTCGCGCGACTACTTCATTAGCCACTATGCATGGCTTCAATCCCGCCACCGGTAAGCGCCTCAATCCGGCCTATGGTCCTACCACACTTGCCGACCTGAACCGTGCTTGCCTGCTGGCCGAGCAAGCGTTCGATACTTACCGTGCCGTTCCGCTTGAGCAGCGAGCCGCGTTTCTTGAACATATCGCACAGAATATTATCGATCTAGGCCCGCAGCTGATCGATCGCGTGATGCAGGAAACTGGCTTGCCGCAAGTTCGCCTAGAGGGTGAACGTAGCCGAACCGTCAACGAGATGCGTCTGTTCGCTAAGGTGGTGCGCGACGGCAGGTTCCTCAGTGCTGCGATTGATTCGGCGCTACCGACGCGCACTCCGACGCCACGCCCTGATCTGCGTTTGCGCAAGATCGGCCTAGGGCCGGTCGCAGTGTTCGGCGCCAGTAACTTCCCACTGGCGATGTCGGTTGCCGGCAATGACACTGCTTCGGCGCTGGCGGCCGGATGCCCAGTGGTGGTGAAAGCCCACGGCGCCCATCCCGGCACCTCGGAATTGATCGGTAAGGCAATCCAAGCTGCAGTGAAGAGCTGTGGCTTGCCCGAGGGGGTGTTTTCGATGGTGTATGGCGAGGGTAACGAAATAGGTATGGCCCTGGTCAAGCATCCGGCCATCAAGGCGGTCGGCTTCACCGGTTCGCGCATCGGAGGCTTGACGTTATTGCGCACCGCCGCGCTGCGGCCTGAACCGATCCCGGTATACGCTGAAATGAGCAGCATTAATCCAATGTTCCTGTTTGATGGAGCACTGGCGCAGAACGGCGCTCAAATTGCTGCAGGCTTCGTCGATTCGCTAACCCTGGGCTCAGGCCAGTTCTGCGTAAACCCGGGCTTGGTAATTGCCCAAGAAGGTGCGGCGCTGGATCGGTTTCTCGTGGCCGCCGCGAGTGCGATGCAAGACAAGGTGGGCGGCTCAATGCTGACCCCGGGCATCCAGGCTGCTTACAACAAGGGCATTGCTAAGCTTGAAGCCTGCGCAGGCGTGCGCATGGTTGCGCGTGGCAAAGAAGGCACGGCCGCATGTGCCGGCACGCCTGTCCTGTTCGCCACAGACGCGGCCACTTTTCTGGCCAACCCGGAACTGCAAGAAGAAAACTTCGGCGCTAGCGCTCTGGTCATCGCTTGCAACAGCGCCGACCAGTTCAAGGCCATGGCTAGTCATTTGGAAGGCCAACTGACTGCGACGTTGTTTGTAACCGAAGTCGACCGTGACATGGCGCTGTCACTGCTTCCTGTGCTCGAACGTAAGGTTGGCCGGATTTTGGCCAATGGTTATCCAACAGGCGTGGAAGTAGTGCACGCGATGACGCACGGCGGCCCGTTTCCAGCTACCTCGGACAGCCGAACCACTTCGGTAGGTGCGGCCGCGATCGACCGCTTCCTGCGCCCGGTCAGCTATCAGGATTTACCGACGTACTTACTGCCGCTCGAGCTGCAGGACGACAATCCACTGCACCTATTCCGCATTAAAAATGGAGAGCTATTGCAGTCTTAACAATTGGCACATAACAAGTTAATCGTCGCGGCGAAAGTTCACATCCTCCGGTCACGATGATTTAAAACTCTTATAGTTTGCCACCCTTGGCGATTCAGACCTGATACAGCTCCATCGCCAACACTCGCTGGATTTTCAATTTTCATAGAGTGTTCAGGTGGCTTGTCTCACCGGCACCCTCACCCGCACCGGCCTGCAGTAGTCCTGGAGTTGATAGGTCTTGCCGGCGATCGGGATCGATTGGGCGAGGTGCGGCAAGCAGTCCAGTAGCACTGCCGTCTGCATCGCGTCCTGGTTGATCATGGCGTCCATTTGCCGAACGGCAGGGCTCGTCACGATCAAGCCGTGGTGCTGAAATTCGCGTCGGGCAGCTCGTTGGCCAGCGCAAGCCGGTTAATAATAGATCGCCAGCATCAGCTTTGAACCGGGTATCCGGGCCCCGGCATATTTCAGCCGCGCTTTCAAACGGTACATGGGAGCTGCGCCCAAGCAGCTCCACCAGCGCGGATATAGCGGTTCATGAGTGCGGTCAAAGAAGTGCAGCCAGCTCGACCTGGATTTTCAGCAGCGCCGGCAGGCAGCGCTCAACCGCTTCACCGAGCGGGTAACGCTCGACCGACAGGCTGACGTTCATCGCCGCCACGGTGTCGCCTCGGAAGTTTCGCAATGGGACCGCCAGCGTGCGCAGTCCGAGTTCGAGCTCTTGGTCGATCAGGCAATAGCCCTGCGCGCGGGTGCGCGCTACTTCCAGCATCAAGCTCCCGGGATCGACGATGGTGTATTCAGTCAGCGCTTCCAGGCGCACCCGGCACACGTAGTCCTCAGCATGCGCCTGAGGCAGACTGGCAAGCAGCACCCGCCCGTTCGAGGTGCAAAACGCCGGCACCCGGGTACCGGGTTGCATCGTGGTTGTCACTACTCTGCCCGCACTGACCGCCGCCACACATACCAGGTCGTCTCCTTCCATTATCCCGACCGAGGCCGCCTCGCCCAGAGCATACGCCAGCCGGTACAGGAGCGGCTGCACCACCCGCGGCAGGCGCGCTGAGTGAAGGTACGATTGGGCTAGGCGCAGCACCTTGGGGGTGAGCGAAAATACCTTGTCATGCTGGCGTGCATACCCCAGGTGCACCAGCGTGATCAGGTAGCGCCGCGCCGCCGCCCGACTCAAGCCGGTGTGCAGAGCCACTTCGGCAATTGTCAGGCGTGGCCGCTCTTGATCGAACGCCTCGATCACCTGCAACCCATTGTCCAGACCTTCAGGAATGCTGAACTGAGAACTTTCGCGCAGGTTGGCGCTAGGTCACGCATTTTGTACTAGGCCTGCCTAAGTTTTGACAGAGCGTAATTTCAGCTGCCGTTGACGCTAGGCTGACATGCTCGCACCAGTCGAGCCAGCGACTTAATCCGAAACTCCCCCGGCGTCATGCCCGCGTGCTTGCGGAAAAACCTGCCAAAATACGCCTCGTCTTCAAAACCCAAAAATCCGGCCAGTTGTTTTATCGGCACTGAGGTGTAGATCAAATCGCGCTCGGCCTCGTGCATCAGGCGGGCGTTGATAACGTCCAGCGCCGACATGCCTAGCATGTCGCGGCAGATTCGCGAAATCTGCCCAGCGCTAACACCAAGTTTGTCGGCATATTCGATCAACGATAAATGTTCTTTGAAATGACGATCGACCAATGCGCGGAATTTCTCGATCTGCATGTTCTTGCGCGAATTGCCGGTACTGTCAGTGACTTGCTCGTGAAACTGCTTGCTTAGTCTTGCGATCTGCACAAGAAGAGCCACGACAAGCGACATACCGGCCGCAGCCTGGCCATCCCCAGGGGTCTGCCATTCGCGCTCAAGTGCCAGCAACAGTGGAAGCAGCGCGTCGGCATGCCGTGCCGAAGGCTCCACCAGCATTACCAGCGGCTTGCGGATCACCGATACCAGGGCCGGCATAGCAACCCCGGCCAATGACTCGAGAAACTGCTGGTCGACAGTAATGACAGGGCCGTTGACATCGGTGGAAAAATGAAAGCCGTGCGCATGCTGCGCTGGAACGACGATCAGTCCTGGAGCCTTAAGCTGCCATTGCTCATTGTTCAGCGAGATCTCAGCGGAGCCGTTGGTGAGGTAAAGGATCTGAAGAAAGCTTTTGTGCACGTGTGGCTGGATTTCCCAGTGGTAGCCCGCCGAGCGTTGGGGAATCCACTCGAAATTGAAGGCGCTAAACCACTCGTTGCCGCCTGTATCGCCGTATAGACGGTAATGGGGGATGTTGCGCATCGCTATTCCCTCTAATCCTCGGTTTTGGTCTCGTTAGGGCAAGGCCGGGCTCAGAGGCTAGACCTTAAAGTTCAGGAGCACCTTGCCGCCCATTTTTACGTGCTCGATAGCATTTGCCAGGTCGTCAATTGCGTACACCGCTGCAATGGGGATGTGAAGATGCCCCAACGCTACAAGCTCGGCAGCGCGCGCCATGTTAAGCTGTACAGTGGCAACAAGACGCGGTCGTCCACCGACAGCGTCGTCACTCCAGCACCGACGGCCAACACTCGGCCAATTCCTCATTCCCCATGGGGATAAGCAGTGTTGGATGGAGCGGAAATCTTCCTTGCATGACGTAAAGCTCGTTCAGACTGAACGGGGCAGATTCCATATCAACCAAAATCTCGCCCGCAGCAGGCTGACTAGGTTCAGGCTGGTCGACCACAGCAAAACCAGAAAGGGGTTCGCCATAGGATCGAAGTTCGACTGTGCGCATGATCAAGTTCCTTAGTTGACAGAATATCGTTCGGACAAACGCTAGCGCGAACTCGGACAAGAAATATATTGAAGCGATAGCTTCAATAATGTATTGTATGGTGACGGACTTTTCTCCGTCAATAAATATTTAAAGCGATGACATCAAAAATAGGAAATGGAGTGCAGCGGAAGCGCGGACGCCCTAAATCGTTCGACCGCGAGGAGGCCGTGTTAGCGGCAATGCTTTTGTTTTGGGAGCGCGGCTACGAGGGGACGACTTTCGACGATTTGACGGGGGTGATGGGTATTAACCCTTCAAGTTTCCGCAATACATTTAAGAGTAAGGAAGCTCTATATCGGGAGGCAACCAATGCCTATGTTATCGAGACGGGCAGTTGGTTCTTCGGCATCCTGTCTGAGGAAGCAGATGCTCGGGCCGCTTTCGCGCGGCTTTTAGAAGAGACGGCCGAGCTATACACGCAAGAGAACCGCCCGCTAGGTTGCATGATTTCGCTGGCAGCTACTAATGTTGCAACAAGCCTTGATTCGATCAAAGAAATGATGGCCAAATATAGGGCGGCTGCTGAAACGGCCATGGCTGAGCGAATCGAGCAAGGTAAGCGCGACGATCAAATAGCGCACGACGTGGACAGCACGACGGTAGCAGCCTTTTTCCACGCCGTGTTTCGTGGAATGGCGGTACAAGCCCGCGATGGAGCGACCAAGAGTCGGCTCCTCGGTATAGGCAAAATGGCAATGCTTGCTTTTCCAAATTGCAAGAGGCATTTTCCTGACTCTTCCGAGACGACACCGTCCCGCGACCTTACCAGCGTGTAGCCGTCCGATCGTTTGCCAACATGCTGCAAATAGCGCCGTTGCGGTGGCGCCGTTGCGGTGGCGCCGTTGCGGTGGCGCCGATGGCTGGGTGCCAGCCTAACGGCACGGGGCGGCGTCGCGATCAGGAGATCGTGGGAGTACGTGCAAGCAATTCGGGTGTGGCAGGCAATTCATATAATCGCTTGCCCGTGGCCGCATGAACGGCGTTCAGGAAGGCCGCAAGCAGGCTGGCGACACTCGGTTCGCCAATTCCGCCGGGCGCGGCATCGCTGTCGACCAGTTCTACATCAATCGTCGGCGCTTCATTGATGCGTAACATCCGGTAATCATGAAAATTGCTCTGCTCTGTCCTTCCATCTTTAATGGTAATGTTGCTGTACAAGCCCGCAGTTAGCGCAAAGTTAATGCCGCCTTGCAGTTGCGCAATGACGGTATCTGGATTGATGGCTAAACCACAATCCGTTACGCATACTACGCGCTTGACGGTTATTTGATGTTGGTCGTCGACTTCCAAATCCACCACCTGTGCAACGTAGGTGTCCCAAGCATATAGCAGGCCAATACCGCGCCCTTGCCCGGCGGGCAGCTTTTCACCCCAATTGGCGCGACGGGCTGCGCGCACCAGAACTTCGCGCGCCCTTGGGTGCTTGTCTAGCATGGCCAGGCGATACGCTAGTGGGTCCTTGCCTGCGCGGTAGGCTAATTCGTCGATGAAGCTTTCCAGCGTAGGTACATTACGCGTCGGCCCCACCCCCCTCCAGAAGCCAGTCGGTACTGGCCCATCTTCGATGGTGTATTCAGTCCGCATGTTGGGTATCGCATATGGATAGTTGATCGACCCGTCCACCGCGTCAACGTCCACGCCTTCCTTGGTCATCCAGCTGGGCGCCCAGCGGCGAAGGTTGGACGGACCGGCGAACTTATGAACCAGCGACTCCGGAAAACCATTTGCGTTTAAGGTAGCAGTCACGCGGTGTGCGTAAAGTCCGCGAAAAACATCGTGGCGGATATCTTCTTCGCGGGTCCAAGTGACTTTCACAGGCGCTTTCACATGCCTCGCAATTGCCGCCGCCTGTTCGACATAGTCCGACTCCAATCGGCGCCCGAATCCGCCACCGAGCAGGAAGTTGTTTAGCTTGACCTTCTCCGGCGGCAGCCCCAGCACTTTGGCTGCCTCATCGCGCGCGCGCGCCGGTGCCTGCGTTCCTGTCCAGATTTCCGCGATGTCTCCCCGCACATGCACCGTGGCGTTCATCGGCTCCATTGGCGCGTGTGCGAGCATTGGGTTGATGTACATGCGCTCGATCCTGCCGGACGATTTGGCGACTGCCGCGCCTGCATCTCCGTCATTGCGTGCGATGACACCTGGTCGATCGAGCGCAGCAGTCATCAGAGCCCTCACACCAGCCGTGTCAAGCTTCGCATTGACACCTTCATCCCACTCCACCTTCAGCGCAGCCAGTCCTTGCCGCGCGTACCACGTGTTGGTAGCTACGACCGCCACGGCGTTGACCAGCTTGACGATCTGCTTGACTCCTCGAAGCTTGCGTGCCGCACTATCGTCGACCGACCTGAGTTTGCCTCCAAATACGGGGCTTGCCATGACGGACGCGTGTAGCATCCCTGGTATCACTACATCGATGCCGAAGCGAGCGCTTCCGTTCACTTTCGCCTTAGCATCAAGACGTTTCAGCGATTTGCCAATTAACTTAAAGTCGGATTTAGGTTTTAGAGGAATTTTTGTCGGCAGGGGCAGTTTTGCCGCCGCTGCGACAAGTGTGCCGTAGCGCGCGCTGCGGCCGCTGGGTCCGTGCACCACCGCGCCGTGTTCGGCGTGACATTCAGCGACTGGAACTTGCCAAGCATCGGCAGCTGCCTTAATGAGTACGAGCCGGGTGGCAGCGCCGGTCTGGCGCATTGGCTCCCATAGCGTCCTTACGGTCAAAGACCCGCCGGTGAACTGGTCGCCGAATGGTAGTCCGTACACTTTTGCATCGGGCGGCGCGTGGCGCAGTGTGACCTTGTCGAGGTCGACTTCAAGTTCTTCCGCGATTAGCATCGGAAGGACGGTATAAGCCCCTTGGCCCATTTCGACTTTTGCCATTGTGAGTATGACGCTGTCGTCAGCGCCAATGGTGATAAAGGCGCTGGCGATGTATCCATCCGGCGTCGCCGCATCTTTAACGGCTGACGGGAGTGAGGCCTTAGCGGAATGTGTACCTGCTAGTGCGACTTCTGGAAACGCCCAGAAGCCGACCATCAATCCCCCTGCCTTGAGGAATCCACGGCGGACGTGAGAAACTATGTGCTCTTCAGAGCCCACGAAGTGCTGAACCGGCATGTCAGGCTCCTTTAACAGGAATGGCGTTCTTGATAGCCAGGCGGATGCGAGGATAGGTACCGCAGCGGCAGATGTTGCCGCTCATGGCCGCGTCAATCTCGGCATCACTCGGGTGCGGTATGCGCGCAAGTAGAGATGCAGCAGAAATGATCTGGCCCGATTGACAGTAGCCACACTGCACCACTTCGCTATCAATCCAGGCTTTTTGCGTTAATCGCCCCACTTCCGTGACATTAATCCCCTCAATGGTAGTAACACGCTTGCCAACCGCCCCAGATACTGGCAGCAGGCATGAGCGCGTAGGCTCGCCGTCGATCTGTACCGTGCAGGCGCCACACTGGCCTATGCCGCAGCCGAATTTGGTACCGGTCATGCGTACCTCATCACGGAGAACCCACAACAGCGGCATCTCAGGCGCCACATCTATCGAAATCCGATTGCCGTTAATGTTAAGGTTCATCATCTCATTTGTCCTCTATCAGTTAGTTAGCAAGCGCCGTGGCTTACGTCCTTGGAATAGTTGTGCGTGCTCGTTAGACCGCACGCTTTAGTAAGTCGCCGCACGGACGCCATTCCGCAGAGTCGACGAACATCGTGAACGTTAATAAGGGTTTACAACACGCCGCAATTTCGCTACCCCCTGCATCGTGATCGTTGGCCTTACGCCCCCTAGCGCTATATCGGCGGGGTAATACTCAGTGATGTGATCTCCCATGTAAACTAGGCACCTGAAAGGTACGTAGTACCTCGTCTATGCTTACGGATAGAAGACTCACTCCGCCAAAAATCCAAGGATTTCCTTCAGTGTTTCTCTCGGAGCTTCCTCGGGAATTAGGTGGCCGCTGTTGATCTTGACAGTATTTGCTTGCGTCGCCTTAGCCGCCAAAACTGACTGCAGCCAGCTATAAGTCGTGGAACCCAAGCCCAAGACTGGCATGTTGAGTTTGCCATACGATTTTTGATCTTCTACATCTTGCGGGAACGCTTGGAACCAGGAGTTGCTTGCCCGGATGGCCTCGACGCCTTGGTAAGCATTTGCGTAGACAGCCCTGTCCATTGGCGTAAGAGCAGACTCGTCCTTCATCACATAAGTAAAAAACCACTCCTGCTCAAGATGGACCCGGCCCGCGAGCAACTTCTCGGGAAGAAGCTTGACTTGATGGAAGGCGAACCACCAAGCGAAGACATGGGCTGGGTCGACCTTGTCGCCAAATTTGTTAAGGGTAGGCAGGATAGGCCAGCTGTACACACTCTCGTCGAGGTGAGGCAAATCGATAAGGACCAGTTTTTCGGTTGCCTCAGGGAAGTTGGCACCGAAACTCCACGCTACTTGAGAGCCAATATCGTGGCCGACGATACTCGCTCTTCCATGGCCCAAGCTGAGAAGTAGCTCATGAATGTCCTTCGCCATGTTTTTTTTGTCATAGCCGCCCGTCGGCTTTGCAGAACTCCCCATGCCTCGAAGATCCACGGCGATTACCTGATAATGCTTTGACAGATCGGGCATTATCTTGTGATATGCCCACCAGGTTTGGGGCCAGCCCGGCAGCAGCACTAGCGGTCGGCCCTTGCCGCCGATTACATAGTGCAGTGTCGTGCCGTTGACATGCGCGGTCGCGTTGCGAAAGCCTGGTAGAGTCTTGATAAGGGTGGCGTCGGTCGTTGGGGCCCTGCTGTATTCTGCCGCGCAAACAGAGCCGCATAATGTTGCCGCAGCGAGCATGCACGCGGTCGTCATATTGATAGTGAACAGCTTGATCGATTTCTTGCTGAGCGAACTCGTCTTGAACATCTTGTTTCCTTTGTCGTAGGTAGTGCGAGACTCTGCGTCATCTGTACGGATCGGTCGAACGCGCAGCTTCCACGGAAGCAAAGCGAGATTTTCTGGTGAGCCCGGAATCGCTTAAGTTGGCGAGACAACCAAGTATTTTGTGACGACCGAAGCTCGATAATGCGAATAAGACAATGCTGCGACCCGTTCTTACGTCGCCGCGAGGTAGCTCACCTCGCACAGCCCGCAAAACAATTTAGCTCGAGTCAAGGCACGCTGCGAAGAGTGAAATGCACCAGCGCGGTGAGGGCACGGGTGCCGATTCGTCTCGCCCGGTTAGCGGTGTGCACTTTGGCGCGGTAACGCTGGGCATTCGATGACGGTGGAACTTTTCCCAGATCAGGGGCACCGCAGGGTAGCAAATGAAAAATCAAGGACGGAGAGGGCCGGTGCCACCCCGCGAGCTCCGTCCGCTGCCGATAGCAGTAGCAATACGACGATCTAAGCTGGGAAATACTCGGCACCTAGGTCGGCCTCTAACGCAACCTTCAACGCCGCTGATAACTTGTTGACCGCGTCTACCGGACCATGGTGAATGCCAACATTGACGATTTCGCCGGAGGTATTCCGGGTCAGCGTCAAAACGCCGTGCACAGGAAGCCCGCCGAACGCTAAGGCGTCATATTCAAGCAATTCTTTATCGGCGAACTGCGCATTGAAAACGACCGTATGCGATTCGTACAATCCGCCGGCGGCTTGAACCACTTTCACGATCGCTTCACGCCCGTACAAAGGACGCCTTAGAACAGAAGAAATCATTATCGCGCCGGGCGCCAAGTGATTAAGCCATGCTGGTGTGAGCGGCGCGCTCATTCTGCGATCCTCAGTACTACCTTGCCGGTCGCGTGTCCCTGCTCTATCAAAGCGTGGGCGCGCGAACCTTCCGCTAGCGGCAATTCATGGCTAATGTAAGGCATCAATTGGCCTGCCTCCACCCATGCCGCCAGTTGTTGCAGTCCCGCGCCATCGGGTTCGACCGCCACGCTCGAGAATCGGCGCCCTGCTGCTGCGGCTAATGCGACGACGTGCGCAGTACTGAAGGCCTCCGTGGTCACAACAATACCGTTGGGCTTGAGAACAGACAGCGAACGCTGGGCATAATCGTGTCCGACGAGGTCAAACGCGACGTCGATATCTTCCAGGACAGTAGTAAAATCGACCGCTTGATAATCGATTACTTCGTCGGCGCCAATCTTACGAACAAACTCGTACTTGGCCGCACTTGCGGTGGCAATAACCTCCGCTCCAAGTGCTTTGGCAACCTGTACTGCCAAGTGGCCGACCCCGCCGCCGGCCCCATGGATCAGTACGCGCTGCCCGGGTTGCACCTGGGCGATGTCGCGCAAGGCCTGCAATGCAGTAAGTCCCGCCATTGGTAGCGCCGCAGCCTGCGCATGAGTCAGACGCGCAGGCTTCAACCACAGGTGCCGGGACGGCGTTGCGACGTATTCCGCATAAGCGTTGGCAGCGCGGGGAAACAGCGGCATGCCAAAGACTTCGTCGCCGATCTTAAAACGGGTTGCGCCGGGGTCGACTTCCTCAACCACTCCGGAGATGTCCCACCCAGGTACGAACGGTGGCGTCCCTAACAGCGGGATGGCGCCAGATCGCATCTTGACATCAATGGCATTGATGGAGGCAGCATGCACCCGCACAAGCACTTCGGTGAAATTGCGCGATGGCTTGGGCACATCTTTTAGCTCCAAAACCTCAGGACCTCCAAAACGATACTGAATCAGGCTCTTCATGGATAACTTTCTTAGTTGCGACTCAGACCGAGCCAGGACTGCTATACTCCGCGATCTCGTTCCCTTTGTAAATTAGGCACCAAAAAGTGCTCTAGGTACCTAATGGATACCACATTCAATCATCATTCATAGTTCAAAATTACTAAGCTGCGCGCTGGGGACATCGGCGATATACAGATGCTGGCTTACAAATGGACCGTGCTTGTAATCGAGGCTCTCCGTCAGGACCGACGCGTTTTGGCGATCGGCGCAGACAGGTCGGCAGCATTACACAAAAAATGCTTACAAAAACCTTCGGGCCGTCGAACGCAATGGCTTGGCCTAGCGAGCTGTTTATTCAAGCGCACCGCCGAGTGTGCCAGGTTCGTTAACTTCAATAGGCGCGAGCATCACATGAAGCCGATGCTGATGGCGCGCCTCGGCGACAACGCCTTTCAGCGCGCGATGAACAGCAGGCGGGCACTTTGACTGTGCAGCGGTCGCCGTCAGACCGGTTAGCCTGGCTCCCGACGCCGAACGCGCAAAAAAAACCTAAAGCAGCCAGTGACTACATCTGCGGTAGGCTGTACGCGCGTTGGGGGTGAGTGAGCTACATTGGAGCTAGCTTAGAGTTGGGAAGGGCCTTGAATTGATTGAGGCTAGCACCGAGTCCAACCTGCAATCCTGTAGGAGATGCTTGGTGCAGCTTATGCCGTGATTGACCGGGGCCAGCCGCAGCCCTCGGCGCCGACAAGTGAATGGCACCACACTCCATCATGGCATCGGAGGCATCGGCAAGCCGCTGGTGCTGCCGCCGGGCAGGCCGCAGATTTGGTGAGAGGTCCACAAGATCATGCCTGCATTGGCAAAGCACTACTAGGTGATTGCCGTGGATCTGCGAGACATGGGGAGCTCGGCGAAACGGTCGGCGGCTACGACAAGTAGGACAGGGCGAAAGATATCGATGCCCTGGTCCACAAGCTGGGCCACTAGCATGCCAGCATTGCCGGGCTAATATTGGCTCGCAAGTGGCGTGGAGTTACGCCGCCAATTTCCTGCAATCGATCAATAAAGATCGTGCTGATCGACCTGCCGCACGCCGACGAAGCCTGTACGGCTGCCCCATCATTCCGGCGCTGGGCACGCGGTAACAAGGTCGACGAGAAGCACGTGTTCGCCTGGTGGTTCGCTTTCCACCAAGTCTAATCGCTGCCCGAAAAATTGCTGGTCTGCCGCGTGCAGCTGGAGCAGGAATAGTTAATTACTTATGTCATAAAAGGCGAAACGGCATTGACGCCATTTGATCGGGCGGTGTACGCGAACGCTTATCAGAATATGGATGCGATCCAGGCAGGCAATGCCCAGTTTCAAGCCTTTCCGCAAGATATACAAAGACCAGTAAAGCTATGCGAAACTCAGTGTGCCCGTGTGGGTATGGGCTCGACCACGGATGGCTTGCTGCAGACAGCGCGGGCGGCCAAGGCTATCAAGTCCGAAACGGTCAAGGACGACAGCGGGCACTTTATTTCTGAGGAAGCCCCTGAGCAAGCGCTGCGCCTGATGCGGGACTTCCTGCAGTGATCCAATCAACCTCGGTGCGACTTATAGTGTGCGGATTGTTCCGCCATCAATAACGAACTCGCTGCCGTGGATGGATGCGGCGCGTTCGGAGGCTAGGAACGCAACGAGCTCCGCCACTTCGCCAGGTAAGCCGGGACGGCCGACTGGAATGCCGCCTAGGCTTTCCATTAATTGCTTGCGCGCCGCCTCCTCGCTCACACTCTCATGATCGGCAATGCGCTGAATCATCGCGCTCGCAGCTGAAGTTTCGATAAAGCCAGGCGCAACGCTATTAATGCGGATTCCCCTGCTGCCAAATTCGTTGGCCAGACCCTTACTGTAATTGCTCAAGGCCGCCTTTGCGGCAGCATACGCAAGTGTCGATTCATATAAGGGCAAGCGGCGCTGAATCGACGAGATGTGCACAATCACCCCGCCCCCCTGGGCAAGCATGCCCGGTAGCAGTGCACGATCGAGGCGCACGGCAGCGAGAAGATTGAGCTGCAGCGCTTCCTCCCACATTGTGTCTGTCAGGGCCAGGGCGCCGCCGTTCGGGGCGGTTGAACCTCCGACGCAATTGATCAGGATGTCGACGCCGCCGAATTCGCGATCAATCTGATCGACGACCAGCTCGGCGCCATCGCGCGTTGCGATGTCAGCGCAGATAAAATGTACATTGGTCTCCACCACAGCAGGCCTGTTGCGCGCCGTGGTAATGACGCGTGCCCCTCGCTCCTGCATCAATGCAACGATAGCAAATCCCATCCCTTTGGTGCCACCGGTGACCAGTACGCGTTTGCCCTTAAAGTCCTCATACTGATTCATGACGCGATCTCCAACCGATCGATAGCGCCGCCACCTAGCGTGACGTCGAAGGACAGTTGCAAGGGGCTGCCGGGAAAGTTCCCGGCGACCTCGGCATTGAAGGTGCCACCATGCGCGTGCGTTTCCCAGGTCAGCACTTTCATGGTAACTTGCAGAGCGGCGCTGCTGCGCTGGTGCCAATCCCCAATCGACTCGTGTCCACGGTGAATTTTTCCTTCGTCATGCACCTCCCCTTCAGGATTAAAACAGGCAGCAACGGCCTTGCTGTCGTGCGCGTTCGATGCCTCAATATACTTCTGAACCGTAGTCGGTAACTTCGTAATCATGTGATTCCTTTCGTTTAACGTTTAAGTAGTACCAGCGTAGCTGATAAGATTAGTGTCGGATACGGTGGTAAAGACAAAGCGGTATTAACTGAAAGTTGATAAACAAGGTGCAAAAATCTGCGTCACTGGAAGCCATTCGAATTTTTCTTGCGGTTGCCGAGTTGCGCAGTTTCTCCGCTGCTGCGCTCCGGCTTGGCATTACTCCGGCGGCATCAAGCAAGGCCATCAAACTTCTTGAAGCCTCGCACCGTGTGCTTTTGTTTACCCGCAATACACGCCGCGTCACCATGACGGAAGCCGGTAGCGCGCTGTTCTCACGCTTATCGGCAGCGACCGCGCAGATCGATGACGCGTTCACCGCGCTAACCGGCTTCCGCGACCGCCCCGCCGGCACCTTGCGGCTGACCGCACCGCGCGCATTCGGCGCACTTATCCTTAAGCGCCTGGTGCCACAATTTCACCGTAATTTCCCCGACATTAACTTCGATATCTCGCTCGATGACGAAGAAGTCGATTTGCTCGAACATGGTCTCGATGCCGGCATTCGTTTGGGCCAGACAGTGGCACAGGACATGGTAGCGGTGCGGCTTACCGGCGATCTGTCGTGGTCAGTGGTGGCCACTCCCGCGTACCTTGATCATGCGGGTTATCCGCAGGTACCGGAAGACTTGGTTGTGCACCAGACCCTGCGCTACCGTTTTCATAATAAAAGAGACTTTCACCGCTGGCATTTCGTGCGTGACGGCAATGGCTTGTTCGTTGAGACCGGACACAGTTTGGTAGTTAACGACACCAGTCTTATCGCGGACCTTGTGCGCGCGAACCTCGGCTTGGCATATCTGCCTGATATTGAGATCGCCGCCGACCTCGCCAGCGGCCAATTTCAGCGCGTGCTTGCGCCGTTCGTACCGAGCACTTCAGGTCTGTATCTTTACTTCCCGGCTAAATCCCAAAGTCAGCCCAAGCTGCGTGCTTTCATCGACATGGCGGCCGCATGTGTTGAAACGCTGTTATCGGTGGACGGATAAGGGCAGAACTGAAAGCGGGCGAACTATCACGCGCCACCGGCCATGACAGCGCGAGAAAATGCTTGGCCCATCTCCTACACTCCGCGCAGCGCAACCCGGTAGAACCCAGCGCATGGTATCCATGTGGGTTACGTTCCTGGAACGCGGCATTGCCCACGACGCTGTGCGCCTCTTACAGAATGCCTGCAGCCTAGATGACCTTAACAATACTTTGCTTGCCGAGCACCTCCGCATTCAGCACTGTCGTTCTCAGAACGGCATCTGCGGCGAAATTACTCAGTCAGAGTGGGACCAGTTCGGTCTCGGATTTCAGTGATAACGCTGTCGATGACGCGGCCATGATGCTTTTCACCCTGATACCCGCAGCACGATTTTTCCCAGTGTGCTGCCGCCTTCTACCAAGGCGTGAGCACGCGCACCTTCGTTGAGGGGAAATTCATGGCTGACATGCGGCATCAACCGGCCCGACTCCACCCACTCCGCGAGCTGACGCAGACCTGCGCCATCGGGCTCTACGGCGACACTAGAAAAACGGCATCCCGCAGCGGCTGCTAACGCTGGCATGTGGCCATTGCTCAAGCCCGTAGAGGTGACCACGATTCCGCCGGCTCTCAGTACAGGCAGCGAGCGTTCAGAATAGGCGTGGCCAACGGTGTCGAAGACCACATCGATATCTTTAAGAACCGTGGCAAAATCCACCATTTGATAGTCGATGACCTGATCCGCGCCCAAGCTAAGAACGAAGTCGCGCTTGCCGGCGCTGGCTGTCGCGATCACATGTGCACCAAGGGCTTTGGCGATCTGCACCGCAACGTGGCCGACGCCACCGCCTCCTCCGTGAATCAATACGCGGTGGCCGGGCCGCACTGCAGCAATCTCGCTCAATGCCTGCAACGCCGTCAGCCCCACCATTGGTAAAGCCGCCGCTTGAGCATGGCTCAGCCGCTGGGGTTTAAACCATAATTGGCGTGAAGGGACGGCCACATACTCCGCGTAGGCATTAGCGGCACGCGGGAACAGCGGCATGCCGAAGACTTCGTCGCCCACCTTGAAACGAGTCGATCCCACCTCAATTTCCTCAACAATTCCGGACAGATCCCAACCAGGCACAAACGGTGGCGCGCCCGACAATGGAAAGGCGCCAGAGCGCACCAAGGTATCAACAGGATTTATGGAGGCAGCGTGTACCCGAACCAGCACCTCAGTGAAGTTGCGCACTGGCTTTGCCACTTCGGCCAATTCAAGTACTTCGGGACTGCCCACAATTTTTTGTAACAAGCTTTTCATAATATGCTTCCTTAGTTAGGGTTCAGCTGCTTCCGGAACTGCTATACTGAGGCATACGATTTCTGCAGTAAACTACGCACCTTTTTGTTTTATAGGTACCCAATGGATACTACCTTTAACCATTTGACCAAGGCCAAAATTCGGCAATTGCCGACAGGCGATATCTATGATGTGACATGCCCATCGCGCAGCGTGATCCAGATGCTGGCGGACAAATGGACTATGATGGTAATCGAGGCGCTGTCGGCGCGGCCAATGCGTTTTGGTGATTTGCGCAGGCAAGTAGGCGGCGTGACGCAAAAAATGCTCACCCAGTGCTTGCGCTCGCTGGAACGGGACGGCCTGGTCTTGCGCCAGGTATTTCCAACCGCCCCGCCCGGCGTGGAGTATTCGCTGACACCACTTGGCGTCAGCATTACGGCCATCACATCTCAGATGTGCAGTTGGGCAGAGGACAATATGCAGCCGGTGTTGCTCGCGCGGCGTGATTACGATGTCCATTTAGCGCGAGAGGAGCAGCCTTTGCCTGGGATTACAAAGGTACGTAACGGGCGTCGCCAAGCAGCGTGACTTCGCTTTTGCCTGGAGCTTCGAGAAGGCACCGATGAAACTGGTGGATCGTTAGACGGCAGACCAGATTGTAGTTTCTGTCCTTACTCGCACTGCGGTTGATACTCAACGCGCCAAGCAGTACGCAATAGCCGTCGGCGTCCTCCCGGATCTGGTCAAAGAGGTCTGCTAACCGCGCGCGCGGGCCGCACTCGCGGCATTCCGTCGGCACCCTAATATGGCTGCTGTATTGCTCTGGGAAGTGGACGACGCGAACAGACTGTATTTGCGTTTTGTGCACACTTCATTTCTCAGCACACACCCACTTACCACGACCATATGACTGCTGCCGCTGGACCATTTGCGCCCGAGCCTACTTACTCCGCCCCCGCTCCGGTACTACCCGGACAGGATGCCGCAGGGTTGCTTGAGATGCTACCAATAACACGCTGTATCACCGAAGCGATCTCGTTAGGCGGCACTTAAAAACCGAACCTGCGTAACTGCCTGAAAGCAGTTTTTTCATAGCGTAAGAGATGGCGAAATCATATTGGCAAATTAAGATTCTATCGATTTAACTTTTGACTCTAGGTCATTTAATCAACTTAATCCGAGCTAAGTTGATTAGATTGGCCGGACGGGTTCTGCGTTCTATGCACGGTTTCGATAGGTATTTTTCTTGTATCGGCAGAAACATAACTCGACATAGCCCGCATTATGTTGAGTAGATTCGTCGGAGGGGATCTGCGTTCTATGCACGGTTTTGATAGCCATTTTCCTTGTATCCGAGGAAACTTTTCGCTAAACTGAACGGCGCCCAAGGACTGGTTTCGGCCAAAACCGGACGTTTTGGCCTTCGGCTTTTTAACCAAGTTCTGTCTTGCTCAGCGAAATGTGAATGAAACCCGAGGTTCAACCAAACAAGATCGTCGTTCTTTCCGGATCTGGCCTAAGCGCGGAAAGTGGGTTGCCGACCTTTCGTGACTCGAACGGGCTTTGGAACGAGTTCTCTTGGCACGAAGTTGCGTCACCAGAGGGGTGGAAGGTTCGGCCAGAAGCTGTACTGGCCTTTTACAACGAGCGCCGGGCAAAGGCGTCGCAGGCTCTACCAAACGCTGCTCATAAAGCTATCGCAGCCCTTGAAGCGGCATATGACGTCGTGGTGCTTACACAGAATGTTGATGAGTTGCACGAGTTGGCCGGATCGATAAAAGTAGTTCACCTCCACGGCCAACTTTCATACGCAAGAGGTACATCGGATTCTCCAAAGCGCTATCGCATTGGCTCGGCCCCGATCGTGCTGGGCCAACTTTGCGAAAATGGTACGCAGCTTCGTCCAGATATCGTGTGGTTTGGCGAAGATGTTCAACATATTGAAGACGCACGCCAGCACTTCGCTTCCGCTGCAAAGGTCTTGGTGGTAGGAACTTCACTGTCCGTCTACCCGGCGGCTTCGCTTGTAAAGGTCGCCCGTGGGCGCGCTGAAAAGGTCCTTAACTGTCTGGATATGGGCAAAGTCCCCTACGGATTCGATTTTTTACGCGGAAATGCTACAACGGTCATTCCGAACGTAGTCGAAAAGTGGTTGAGCCAGACTCGCTAATGCTCTGTTATAAGCTCGGATAGGTCTGCTTTGGGTCGTGAGTCGGGTGCGGCGCGACACCAGCTGCGGCGTGGCGCTCCATGACAGGCCGGTTGGCAGCTGCGCCAGACCCGTGACCGGCTCGGCGTAGCACAGCGTGCAGTTGGTGGTGCGCGAGACGGGGCTGCTGTACATGCGGTAGCGCTGGTCACGCGTCATGTTGCGCATGACGAGCAGCTTCCAGGCGCCGGCGTCGGTGGCGCTGTAGGGAATGGAGGCGAACGGGATGCGCAGTTCCGCGCTCCAGCCGCCGTCGAAACGCGCAGTGGCAGCTTCCACGTCAAAGTCGGGCGCCCGGTCTTCGCCGCCGGTGTCGCTGAAGCTGCCGTCGCTGAGGGCGCCGCGGGCGTTCAGTAAAATCATCTGGGCGGCTTTGCCGGCGCCGCTTGGGTCGAGAAACAGGCCGACGTAATCCTGATCGGTACTGGCCTTGTCGCGCCGCGCGAACGGCGCGCGCAGCTGTTCGGGCGCACCGTCCCAGGCTTTGACGGCGACGTAGAGATAGCGGCTGTCGTAGGCCAGGCGCACTTCGGTGCGCACTTTGGCGGCCACCTTGTCGGCCGGCTGGGTTTCATAGAAGCGGTCGTGCAGCGGCGCGGCCTGCCACCATGCTTCGTCGGGCACACCGTCAAGCTGGATCGTCTGCCCTTCGGCGGCCAGCCGGTACGCCTCGATGGCGTGCGCGGGCGCCGTGGCTGCGAGTAGCGCGCACAGGCCGGCCGACATGAAAATGCTGGGCGTGACGTTCATTCTGCTCCTCAATTAATCGATCAAAGATGGTCATGAAGATGGCGCCTGAACACCGCGTCGCAGACCATTTGCACAAAATAGAAAACCGGCCGGTGGCCCATCGGGGATATCGCAGGCAAGCCGCCCGCGGTAAGCGATGGTGGCGACGACACATTCCGGCCCATGCTCCAGGCCGGTGATGCGCTGCTCGCGCTCCGAAAACATGATTTTCGACTGTTCAGCCAGTCGTTTAAATTCGTCGATGCCCTCGGCTGCGGCGGTAAGTTGGCCTTGCGAGTAATTTTCAAAGCGCACATCGGGCGTGAGCAGCGCCAGCATGCCCTCGATATCGAAGGAATTGTAGGCGGCGATATAACGCTCGATCCGGTTCTGCTTATCGGAATTGTTCATGATGACCTCGCGCCCAACGATCAGACTGCTTCGACGTCAGCGAACGCAATGAAGACGACGAGGTTGATTTTCTATTAAGATCGATAAAAAATCAAGCCGCCGGTACGCTGCACACTGGCAAATCGGGACGCTCAGTCGAACCGGGAAAAATCCGGACGCCGCTTTTCAAAAAACGCGGTGAAGGCTTCCTTTGCCTCTGGCGCCTGCAGCATGGCGCCGAACAGCGCGTTTTCCGCTGCCATGGTCTCGTCGATGATGCCGCTGCGGGCGCGCTTCATCAAGGACTTGGTAGTGCGGATCGACGCCGCCGGCAGCGCCACCAGCTTGGCCGCCTGACTTTGCGCGAAGGTCAGCAGGTCGGCCACCGGCAGCACTTTCGACACCAGTCCCATGTCGAGCGCTTCCTGTGCCAGGAAGGCTTCGCCCAGCAGGAGCTTTTCGGCGGCGCGCGGGTACCCTGCCAGTTGCGGCAGCAGCAGGCTGGAAGCGAATTCCGGGCACAGGCCCAATTGCGCGAACGGCATCGAGAACTTGGCGTTGTCGGCCGCATAGACCAGGTCGCAGTGCATCAGCAAGGTGGTGCCGATGCCCACCGCGGCGCCCGACACGGCCGCCACCACCGGCTTGGTGCACCCGCTCAAGGCACGCATGAACTTGAACACCGAGCGGTCTTCGGCCGGCGTGCGGTCTTTCATGAAATCTTCCAGGTCGTTCCCGGCGGTGAAAATGTCGGCGTGACCGGTAATCAGGATGGCGCGCACGTTGACGTCCGACTCGGCGGCGACGAGGGCGTCGGCCATGGTCTGGTACATGGCGCCGGTGATGGCGTTCTTGCGCTCGGGGCGGTTGAACTGGAGCGTGAGGATGCCGCTGGCGGTGGTGGTAAGGATGTCCATGGTTTGCTCCGGTGATGATGACGATCGTAAAAAAACCGTCGTTCCCGCGCAGGCGGGAATCCATGGCGCCTCAGCTTTGCCGCGGTGCTATGGATCCCCGCGTTCGCGGGGACGACGGCTTTCCGTTCAACTTTATCAAGCACGCGCCACCTGCATTAGCCAAGCAGCGTGCGATCAATTTTTCGAACGCTGTTATACGCGCTCGAAGATGCCTGCTGCGCCCATGCCCGAGCCGACGCACATGGTGACCATGCCGTACTTGAGCTGGTTGCGCTGCAAAGCGTGGATGACGGTCGCGGCGCGGATAGCGCCGGTTGCGCCCAGCGGATGGCCCAGCGCGATCGCGCCGCCCATCGGGTTCACCTTGGCCGGATCGAGGCCCAGGTCACCCATCACCGCCAAAGCCTGCGCGGCAAACGCTTCATTCAGTTCGATCCAGTCCAGCTGGTCCTGGGTGATGCCGGCTGCTGCCAGCGCCGCCGGAATGGCCACTTTCGGGCCGATGCCCATGATCTCAGGCGGCACGCCGCGCACCGCGAACGACGAGAACTTCGCCAGCGGCGTCAGGTTGTGCTCGCGCAGAATGCGCTCGCTGACGATCAAGAGCGCACCGGCGCCGTCCGACATCTGCGAGCTGTTCGCCGCCGTCACGGAACCCTTGGCCGCAAACACGGGCTTGAGCTTGGCCAGCGACTCCAGCGTGGAATCGGCGCGTGCGCCTTCGTCGGTGTCGACGGTGCGGGTCTTGACGTCGATCTGGCCGGTGGCCAGGTTCGGCGTGCGGGTGATGATCTCGACCGGGCAGGTCTCGTCCTTGAAAAAGCCGGCCTGCTGCGCGGCGATGGCGCGGCGGTGCGACTCGACCGAGAATGCGTCCTGCTGCTCGCGCGTCACTTTCCACTGCTTGGCCACGTTCTCCGCGGTCAAGCCCATGCCGTAGGCCATGCCGACGTTTTCGTCGGTGAACATCTTCATGTTCATCGATGGGTGGTGGCCCATCATCGGCACCATCGACATCGATTCGACGCCACCGGCGATCATCACTTCGGCTTCGCCGACGCGAATGCGGTCGGCCGCCATGGCGATCGCCGTGATGCCGGAAGCGCAGTAACGGTTGACGGTCACGCCGCCCACGGTATTGGGCAGGCCCGCCAGCAGAATGGCGTTACGGGCGATGTTAAAGCCCTGCTCCGCTTCCGGGAACGAGCAGCCGATGATGGCGTCGTTGATCAATGCCGGATCGAGACCCGGCACGGCAGCCATGGCGGCCTGGATCGCGCGCACCAGCAGGTCGTCCGGACGGGTGGTCTTGAACATGCCGCGGGGCGCCTTGCCGATCGGAGTGCGCGTGGCGGAGACGATGTATGCGTCTTGAAGTTGTTTGCTCATAGTGTTCTCTCAGTATTCTGGTTGGCGATGGCGGCGATCACGATTTTGCAGATCAATTCCGCACCGGCTTACCGGTCTGCATCATGCCCATGATCCGCTCTTGCGATTTCGGATGGTTCAGCAGTTCGAGGAATGCACGACGCTCCATGTCGAGCAGCCACTGCTCGCTCACTACGCTGCCCTGATCGATGTCGCCACCGGAGACGATTTCGGCGATCATGTCGCCCAGCTTGAAGTCGTGCGCGGAGATGAAGCCGCCGTCGCGCATGTTGACCAGTTGCGCCTTAATGGTGGCCCAGCCGTAGCGGCCCGTGACGGTGATGTTCTGGCGCAGCGGCGGACGGTAGCCGGCGTCGAACATGGCGCGCGCTTCCACTTTGGCCACGTGCAGCAGCTCATACGCGTTGAAGACGATGATGTCGTCATCCTTCAGGTAGCCCATGGCCTTGGCTTCCAGTGCCGACTTGGACACGGCAGCGGTGGCCGCGTTGGTGAAGCCGGTTTTGAGGAACTGCAGAATGTCGGTGCCCTTGGACTGGTTGAAGGCGCGCAGTGCCGCTTCCTTCAGGCCGCCGCCGGCGGGGATCAGGCCCACGCCCACTTCCACCAGACCGATGTAGGACTCGATCGAGGCCACGCGGCGCGATGCGTGCAGCGCCATTTCGCAGCCGCCGCCCAGCGCCAGGCCAGCAACGGCAGCCACCACCGGCACGCTCGAATACTTCATGCTCATGAAGGTATCCTGCAGCAGCTTGATGGTCGGGTCGAGCGCCTTGGCGCCGCCCTGCATGAACAGGGGCAGGGCCGATTGCAGATCGGCGCCGGCCGAGAACGCGCCGCCTTCGGCAGCGTCGGTGTTCCAGATGACCAGGCCCTTGAAGTTCTTTTCCGCTTCCGCCTGGGCCATTTTCAGGCCGTTGATGACGCCGTCGCCGATGACGTGCATCTTGGTTTTGAGCGAGATGATCAGCACGTCGTCGTCCTGATGCCAGATGCGCACCGAGTCGTCTTCGTGGAAGGTGGTGCCGGCGGTTTTGCCGTCGGCCACACCGCTGCCGAATACCGGCGCGCGGAACGGCTGGCGCTCGTACACGGACAGGCTCGAACGGGGCACGTAGCTGTCGCTGATGGCCGAGTACGAACCTTCTGCGGTGTGCACGCCGTTTTCAGCGACCTTGCCTTCGAAGACCCAGGCCGGCAGCGGTGCATTACACAGCGCCTTGCCGGCGTCGATGTCTTCCTTGACCCAGTTGGCGATCTGGGTCCAGCCGGCGGCCTGCCATGTTTCGAACGGACCGACGTTCCAGCCGAAGCCCCAGCGCATGGCGAAGTCCACGTCGCGCGCGTTGTCGGCAATCGAGCCGAGATGCACGGCGATGTAGTGGAAGGCGTCGCGGAAGATCGCCCACAGGAACTGCGCCTGCGGGTTGGTCGATTCGCGCATGGCCTTGAACTTCTTGACCGGGTCCTTCTCTTTCAGAATGCGGCCAACGATATCGGCTGCCTTGCCGCCACCGGCGACGTATTCGCCCGTGGCGAAGTCGAGGCGCTGGATGTCCTTGCCCACCTTCTTGTAAAAACCCGCGCCGGCTTTTTGACCCAGCGCGCCTGCGGCGACCAATTTGGCCAGAACTTCGGGCGTCTTGTAGACAGCGAAGAACGGATCGTCGGTCAAATTGTCTTGCATGGTCTTGATCACGTGGCCCATCGTATCGAGCCCGACGACGTCGGCGGTACGGAAGGTGCCCGACTTGGCGCGGCCCAGTTTGGCGCCGGTCAGGTCGTCGACCACGTCCACGGACAGGCCGAATTTTTCGGCTTCGTGGATGGTCGCCAGCATGCCGAAAATACCGACACGGTTGGCGATGAAATTCGGGGTGTCCTTGGCGCGCACAACGCCCTTGCCCAGCGTCGTCGTCAAAAAGCCTTCGAGCTGGTCGACGATGGTTGGGTTGGTGGCGGCGGTCGGAATGATCTCGACCAGGTGCATGTAGCGCGGCGGATTGAAGAAGTGCACGCCGCAGAAGCGCGCCTTCAGTTCGGCGTCGAAACCATCGGCCAGCGTGGTGATCGACAGGCCCGAGGTGTTCGAGGCAAAGATGGCGTTGGGCGCGATGTGCGGCGCGACCTTTTTGTACAGGTCGTGTTTCCAGTCCATGCGCTCGGCGATGGCTTCGATGATCAGATCGCACCCGGCCAGCAGCTCCAGGTTGTCGTCGTAGTTGGCCACTTCGATCAGGGCCGCGTCGTCCTTGTTGCCAAGCGGCGCAGGGCTGAGCTTTTTCAGGTTCTCGATGGCGCGCAGCACGATGCCATTCTTGGCGCCGTCCTTGGCCGGCAGATCGAACAGAACGACGGGCACGCGGGCGTTCACGCAGTGGGCGGCGATTTGCGCGCCCATTACGCCGGCGCCGAGCACGGCGACTTTTTTAACGATGAAATTGGTCATGGTGGTTATCCTGGATGTCGGTGAGAGCCAGGCTGGAATCGCGGCGAGTGCAGACACTGCACCCCGACCCAGGCTGGGACGATCTCGGTATTAGAACAAGTCGGCGTCGAGCGCCATCAGGTTGGCCGAACCGGAACGCGCCTGACGGATCAGCATCGCGGTCTCAGGCTGCAGACGCGCGAAGTAGAAGCGCGCGGTGGCCAGCTTGGCCTTGTAGAAGTTGTCGCCCGAGTCTTCCTTGGCCAGTGCGATCTTCGCCATCTGAGCGAAGAAGTAGCTGTAGATGAGGTGACCGACCACGCGCAGGTAAGGCACGCAGGCCGCGCCCACTTCGTCCGGATTCTGGAAGCCCTTCATGCCGATTTCCATGGTCAGCTTGGTGACCTTGTCGCCCAGGTCGCCCAGTGGGGTGATGAATTCGGACAGCGCTTCATCGGTGCCGTTTTCTTCGACAAACGCCTGGATCTTGGCGCCGAACTTGCGCAGCTTTGCGCCGTTGTCCATCAATACCTTGCGGCCCAGCAGATCCAGCGACTGGATCGTGTTGGTGCCTTCGTAAATCATGTTGATGCGCGCGTCGCGCACGTACTGCTCCATGCCCCACTCGCTGATGTAGCCGTGGCCGCCGAATACCTGCATGGCTTCGGAAGTGGCGATCCAGCCGTTGTCGGTGATGAAGGCCTTGATCACTGGGGTCAGCAGCGCGACTTCGTCGGCGCTGTCCTTGCGCACTTCTTCGTCAGGGTGGTTCAGTTCGCGGTCGATCTGCAGCGCCATGTACGAGGTAAAGGCGCGCGCGCCTTCGGCGTAGGCTTTGGCGGTCAACAGCATGCGGCGCACGTCCGGGTGCACGATGATCGGGTCGGCCGCTTTTTCAGGGGCCTTGACGCCCGACAGGCTGCGCATCTGGATGCGGTCCTTGGCGTAGATCAGCGCGTTCTGGTACGCCACTTCGGTCAGGCCCAGCGACTGCATGCCCACGCCCAGACGGGCTGCGTTCATGAAGACGAACATGGCGTTCAGGCCCTTGTTCGGCTGGCCGATGATCCAGCCCTTGGCGCCGTCCAGGTTCATCTGGCAGGTCGAGTTACCATGGATGCCCATCTTTTCTTCGATGGCGCCGCAGGCGATCGGGTTGCGCTCGCCGACGCCACCGTCGGCGGTCGGCAGAAATTTAGGTACCAGGAACAGCGAGATGCCTTTCGAGCCTTCCGGCGCGTCCGGCACGCGGGCCAGCACCAGGTGGATGATGTTCTCGGACATATCGTGTTCGCCGGCCGAGATGAAGATCTTGGAGCCGGTGATCGACCACGAGCCGTCTTCCTGCGGCAGCGCTTTGGAACGCAGCATGCCCAGATCGGTGCCGCAGTGCGATTCGGTCAGACACATGGTGCCGGTCCACTCGCCCGACACCAGTTTCGGCAGGTAGGTTTTTTTCTGTTCGTCGGTGCCGTGCTCCAGCAGGCACTCGTAGGCGCCGTGCGACAGGCCCGGGTACATCGACCAGGCCTGGTTGGACGAGTTGAGCATTTCGTAGAACGAGTTGTTCAGCACCACCGGCAGGCCCTGGCCGCCGTATTCCGGGTCGCACGCCAGCGCTGCCCAGCCGCCTTCGACATACTGTTTATACGCTTGTTTGAAACCCTTCGGCGTGGTCACCGATTTGCTGGCCGCGTCGAAGTGGCAGCCTTCGCGATCGCCCGAATGGTTCAGCGGGAACAGCACGTCCTGCGTGAATTTGGCGCCCTCTTCCAGCACCTGGTTGATGATGTCGGCGTCGACATCTTCGAACTTGGGCATCTGCTTGAGTTCTTCGGTGACGTTCAAAAACTCGTGCAAGACGAATTGCATATCCCGGATTGGCGCGACGTACTGACCCATGGTGATCTCCTGACGAACGTATGTTGACGTAATAATGTGATGGTGGTGAAGCACGGCGAGCGGTATGCCGCCTGGTTTTACTGTGTAGATTTACTGTGCTGCGGTGACCGATTTCAGCGGATTCTGGTAGTTCACGATCAAGCGGTCGAACCCCAGCTTGGCGCGCTCGACGCTGCCGGGCATGCGCAGAAAACGCGCATCGTGATGCAGGGCCAGAATCAGGCCATACATTTCGTAGACCAGCTGGGCGGCGTCACTGTCCGGCTTAAGGTCGCCGCATTCGATCGACTGCTGCACGCAGCGCAGCAGCGCGCCTTGCCAGGCCCGCACCATCGACACCAGTTCTTCGCGGATAGGACCGGGGCGGTCGTCGTATTCGACGGCGCCGCTGATGTAGATGCAGCCGGAGGCGATTTCGACGCTGACGCGCTTGACCCAGCGCGCGTACATCGACTTGAGGCGGGCGATGCCGCGCGTTTCCTTCATGCTGGGGAAGAACACTTCCTGCTCGAAGCGGTGGTGGTACAGCTTGAGCACTTCCATCTGCAAGTCTTCGCGCGAACCGAAGTGGGCGAACACGCCGGATTTGCTCATGTTCATCTTGTCAGCGAGCAGGCCGATGGTCAGCCCTTCCAGACCGTCACGGCTGGACAGGTCGAGGGCCACGTCAAGAATGGCGGCCCGTGTGAGCTCGCCCTTGCGCATGAATTTGACTGAAGTGTTTATGATGAGCCCGCTAAGTGGAAAATCGCGTCATGAAATAAATCCGAACGCTCGTACTATTATCCACGGCGCGGTAAATGTCAAACGGGAACTTAGAGGTGGCTGTCTATTTATGCATCTTAGCAACCAGATGGGTGAGGTTGGGCGGTTTGTAAGGGCAGATGCGGGGACGATTAGCTTCCAGCACTACCTTCCGGCACTACTTCCAGCATTACCTTACACCACAACATCAGCGCCGTCATCCCCGCGCACGCGGGGACCCATGGATCCGTTGCTTATCGGAACAATTATGACGATTAGGAAAGGTTCGATGGATCCCCGCGTACGCGGGGACGACGGTATGAGGGCATGTGTCTAGCCGGGCAGTCCGGTCTGCGAAAACCTCAATCAATATGGCCAGGCCTTCCTACTCACGCACCTTACTCAATGCCCTGCGATCATGCTTGGTCGGGCGGCCCTTGATGGTGGTGCCCGGCTCGCGGTACAGCTTGCGCGCCTCGTGGTCGTTCTCGCGCTTGTCCACGCTATCCTGGGTTTCCTCGTACAGCAAGCGGGCAATGGGCGCCCCGCCGCGCTTGTCGGAAATGCCCAGCACCCGCACCTCCCACGTCTCGGTACCGTTGTCGATGGAGAGCTTGTCGTCCAGCTTGACGGCGCGGGCCGGCTTGATGCGCTCGCCGTCCAGCTTGACCTTGCCCGTGTCGATGGCGTCCGTGGCCAGCGAACGGGTCTTGAAAAAGCGCGCGGCCCATAGCCACTTGTCGATGCGTACGTTGTCCATGAAGTTATTTAGTCAGTTCAGTCAGTTCAGTCAGTCCGTCAGGCATAACCCATGGCAAAGATGCGCATGGTCATGCGGTAAAAGAAATAGGCAATCTCGTAGCCGGTGCGGCGCACCCAGCCCACGTGTTCAAACTCATCCGGGCAGATCAGCACGGCGTCGGCGATGCCGTGCTCGATGTGGGCGCGCACGCTCTGGGCAAAATCGGCATCTTTGACCACCACATTGGCTTCCTGGTTCAAAAACAGGCTCAGGCCATCGCAGTTGGACGAGCCGACCGTCGACCAGTCGTCGTCGACCACGGCGATTTTTGCGTGCAGCTGGGTCTTGCGGTACTCGTACACCTTCACGCCGCTGGCCAGCAGCTTGGGATAGAACGAGCGCGCCACCATGTCCTGCAGCCAGATTTCGCCCACGCCGATCAGCAGCGACACCTCTACCCCGCGGGTGGCGGCCAGCGCCAGCGCCTTGCGGAACTTGTGGCCGGGCGCGAAATACGGGTTGGCCATCAGCACGCTCTTGCGGGCGTGGCCGATGGCCTGCAAATAGGCGCGCTGGATGGTGTGGCGGTTGCGGAAGCTGTCGCGGATCACCAGGCCGGCCTGCACCGGCTTGTCGCCTTCGGGCAGCTCTTCCTTGCGCAGTTCGCGGAACAGTTCGATGCGCTTGACCAGCCCAAGCCGCCCTACCCGCGCCCACTGCACCTGCGCTTCGTGGTGAATCTTGCCCACCAGCGGGCCGGTCACCTGCACGGCAAAGTCCCAGCGCGGCGCCGGCAGGCGGGTATCGGGGTCGTAGTCGCAAAACCAGTCGTCGTTGACGTTGATGCCGCCCACGAAGGCCACTTCGCGGTCGATGACGGCGATCTTGCGGTGGGTGCGCGCCACGCCGCGCTTGAACCAGGCGTTGAAGGCCCGGTAGCGCACGTTAGCGGCGGCAAAGGCGATGCCCAGCCGGGTGGCCTGGCGGTGGCCCGTGCCCCACCAGTCGGTCACCACGCGCACGCGCACGCCGCGCCGGCCGGCCCGCTCCAGCGCCTCCTGCACGGTGGTGCCGATGGCGTCGTTGGCAAAGATATAGGTTTCGAAATAGACGTCGTGCTGCGCCGCGTCGATGGCCGCGATTAATGCCGGGAAAAATTGCAGCCCGGTTTCGAGCAGGACGACGTCATTGTGGGCGGTGTAATGAACCGGGCGCATAAAGCTTCATCGTAGATGCCTGCCGTCAGGCCAGCGAGAGCGTCGCCACGATGGGCGCGTGATCGGACAGTTTAGCCCACAACGGCCCGTGCAGCACCTGGGCCGCATCGACCTTGAAGCCGCGCACATAAATGCGATCCAGACGGAACCAAGGCAACGCGGCGGGGAACGTGCGCGCCGGGTTGATGGCTTTTTCGCGCCCCGAAAAGCCCCGTACCAGGTCGCCCAGCTTGGAGCGCGGGCCCAGCTCGTCGAAGACCTCGACCACGCCGAGCGCCTTGCGCAGCTTGTCCGACAGGGTGTTGCGCCAGTCGTTGAAGTCGCCCGCGATGATCACCGGTTCGTTGTTGGGGGCGGAGGCCATCACGCAATCGATCAGGGCCTGGGTCTGGCGCCCGCGGCCCGATTCGAACAACCCCAGGTGCACCACGTAGCAGTGCACCAGGCAATCTTCGGTCTTGACCACGCAGTGCAGGATGCCGCGCTGTTCGTAGGCATGGTCGGACACGTCGTGGTTGACCGTGCCGGCGATGGGAAAGGTCGACAGCAGCGCATTGCCGTGGTGGCCGTGGTCGTACACGGCATTCATGCCGTAGGCCGAATGGTGCGATTCGCCGGCAAAATACTCGTGCTGGGACCCTTCCGGCCAATGGCGGTGGCCGCGGCTCTCTTCGCCGAACTGGGCGGAATAGCGGTCGTGCCGCCCCTGCACCTCCTGCAGGAAGACGACATCGGCGTCGAATTGAGCGATGGCCTTTTTCAAGGCCAGCACGCGTGGCGTACTCCGGATGGAGGACACCCCCTTGTGGATATTGTAGGTAGCGACACGAAGTTTCATGGGAACATTCTAACCCCATCAGTGTGCTTGTCCCCATTGCAAGTCTATCGTGCGCGACTTGCTCACCATAAATATATCCGGAACAGGTATTTGCGCCGAGGCAGCCGCGCCACGGTACGATAGCGGACATTGCTTTTGACAGGGCTGCGCGATGGGTTTGCTGGATGGCACGGACGATAGGACCGACGACGGGACCGCTGAGCTGAGCCGCGCGCTGGCGGCGCTGTTTGCCGTCCCCGTGGGTTTGAGCGCGGCGGCCATCGGCGCCAACGATGAGCACGCCAGCGCGCTGTTTCCTGAAGAATTGTTGGTAGTGCAGCGCGCCGCACCCAAGCGGGTGGCCGAATACACGGCCGGGCGCGCCTGCGCGCGTGCCGCGCTGGCGCAGCTGGGCGTGGCGCCGCTGGCCATTCCCAGCCGGGCCGACCGCACCCCCGTGTGGCCGCCCGGTTTTGCCGGCAGCATCAGCCACGGCGCCGGGCGCTGCGTGGCCGTGGCCGCCCCGCTGGCCAGGGTGGCCAGCCTGGGCATTGACGTCGAAGGCGCCCTGCTGCACGACGCCACGCTGTATCGCCACATTTGCCATGCCGATCAGCTCGCCGCGCTGGCGGCCCGCGCCGAACTGCCACTGCCGGCCTGGATCGCGCTGATGTTCAGCGCCAAGGAAGCGTTTTACAAGGCCTGGTTTCCGCTGACGGGGCGGTTTCTGGAGTTCGACGAAGTGCGCGTGGAATTCACCGTGGCGCCGGGCGGCAGCGCCGGCACGTTCAGCGCCAGTCTGGCCGATCCGGCGCTGAGCCTGCCAGCCGGCGTGCACTGGAGCGGCCGCTGGCAACGCCATGGCGCCCAGGTGTATACGGGCATGACCTGCATGCGCCAGGCATGATCGCGGCAGCCGTCACAGGGAAATGACACTAGGAGACTACCTTTGTTTATGATTTTTTGGATGGAGCCGGCCGAAGACGGAACCATGGCCGCGCACGCGCGGGAATTCGCTGCTGACGACATGTCGGGCGGCCTGGCGCTCATGCAGGCACTGCGGACGCGCCAGACGAATGGTGCGCAGGTCCGGCACATCACCATGTCGTCGGAAAACCCTGCCAGCATCGGACGGCAAGGCGTCGACGTGGTGGATGCCAGCTATAGCTGGACTAAGCGCAGACGCAACGAACGACCTAAAAGTTGACCAGCGGGCGCGCAGCGACCGTGCCGCAGTGGCCCGGTCGCCCGCTCAGCTTTTCAGCCATTCAAGCATTCAACCATTCACGCGTTCAGTCATTCACCCGTCAAGCGCGGCGCCGGCGCCGCGCCAGCAGCCCCACCAGCACGCCACCGGCCAGCATCATGCCGCCGGTGGCCGGTTCCGGCACCGGGGACACCGAATCGCCCCAGACCGCTGTGAAGGTCTGCAAGATGCCGGTTCCCACGCCGCTTCCCGTGACCAGGTAGCGCGACAGATTGTAGTCACGGCTGCCATTGGTGGTTAGCCCATTGGACCAGGTCTGGTTGTAGAAGCGCTCGATGCCGTTGTCGGTCGTGCTCAGGTCGAGTTGCACGAACAGGTCGGCGCGCAGTTGCTCGCCTTGCCGGGCATCCGCGTAGGTATTGCCCAGCGCAGTGAACAGCAAGCCGGTATACGGCGTCAGCGTAAATCTGAAATCCTGATCGGCACGCGCGCTGTAAGTCTGATTTTGTCCGTGCTGGGTCAGCAGCGAGACATGGGACGACGCGTGGGTATAGTCGGACGTGGCTTCGGCCACGTTGCCCAGATACGTGATGCGCGCGCCGCCGGGGTTCGAGTACGACACCTGGGAATCGAACGGCCAGGAGTGGTAGACCGCCCGATAGCCATCCCGGTCGCCAAACGTGATCCCCGGGGTGATGCCATCGTCCAGATTCAGGTCGATCAAGGTAAAGCTGATCTGCGAGACCGACGAGCGTACCTCGGCGTCCAGGGCCTGCGCCATCGGCGCGGTGGTCAACAGTGCCGCGGCCAGCAGGCCGGTAAGGTGCATGGGTTTTTTCATGGTGGCGGAAGTGAGGGGAGAGAGAGAGTGGCTCATGACTGCGCCGATTTTCTGCGACGTGCCGCGCCAAGGAAGGCGTGCGCCGAGGCGCTCACAGCCAGCAGCGCAACGCCCATCACGGTCGCGATGTTTAGTTTCTGCATGTTATCCCCATAAATACTCCGCGACGATCGCGAAATTATGCGGATATTAACATTAACGAATATGTATCATTGTGTCTTCCGGTTGACATTTTAAGCGGCGGGCTTGGCCAGCACGCGCGCCAGTACCTGCGCTTCCAGTGCGGCAAAGCGCGCCGTGCCGCGGCGCCCGGCGCGCGGCAAGTCCACCGCCAGATCCAGCGTCAGATGCCCGTTTTCGATCAGCAGCACGCGGTCGGCCAGGGTCAGCGCTTCCTGCACGTCGTGCGTCACCAGCACGGCGGTAAAACCGCGCTCCTGCCACAGCGACTCGATCAGCTGCTGCATCTCGATGCGGGTCAGCGCATCGAGCGCGCCGAGGGGTTCGTCCAGCAGCAGCAGTTCCGGGTCGTGCACCAGCGCGCGCGCCAGCGCCACGCGCTGACGCTGCCCGCCCGACAGCACCGTGGGCCAGTCGCTGGCGCGTTCCTGCAGACCCACCGTGGCCAGCGCCGCGCTGGCGCGCTCGCGCGAGCCGGCCAGGCCCAGCGCCACGTTGTCGACCACGCTTTTCCATGGCAGCAAACGGGCTTCCTGGAACATGATGCGCACTTCCGGCTTGCTGCCCGCGTCGCCGATGCGGATGCTGCCCGCGTCGGGACGCTCAAGGCCGGCGATGGTGCGCAGCAGCGTGCTCTTGCCGCAGCCGCTGCGGCCGATCACGGCGACGAATTCGCCGGGCTTCAGTTGCAGGTCGATCCCGGCCAGCACGGCGCGGCCGTCGTACGACTTGCCCACGCCCTCCAGCGCAATGGCGACGCCGCGCCCGTTCGCCGCGGCCGCGACGGTCTGTTCTTCGATACGGTTAATCTGCATGTTCATACTCCTCGGTTCATGCCTCTGCTTCATGCCTCTGCTTCATGCCTCTGCTTCATGCCTCTACTTCATGCCTGTCAGCGGTAAGCGGGATTCCAGCGCAGCAGGCGCAGTTCCAGCACCCGCGCCAGCAGGTCGGCGCCCTTGCCCAGCAGGGCGTACAGCAAGATCCCCACCAGCACCACGTCGGTCTGCAGGAACTCGCGGGCGTTCATGGTCATGTAGCCGATGCCGGCCTGCGCCGAAATGGTCTCGGCCACGATCAGCAGCACCCACACCAGCCCCAGCGAAAAGCGCACGCCCACCAGGATCGACGGCAGCGCCGCCGGCAGGATCACGTCGCGGTACAGCGGCCAGCCGGACAGGCCGTAGCTGCGCGCCATTTCGATCAGGCCCTGGTCGGCCGAGCGGATGCCATGGAAGGTGTTCAGGTACACCGGGAAGAACACGCCGACGGCCAGCAGGAACAGCTTGGCCGCTTCGTCGATGCCGAACCACAGGATCACCAGCGGAATCAGGGCCAGCGCCGGAATATTGCGGATCATCTGCAAAGTGGTGTCGAGCAGCGTTTCGGCGCGCTTGACGCTGCCCGTCAGCAGGCCAAGCAGCAGGCCGCTGCCGGCGCCGATGGCGAAGCCGCTGATTGCGCGCCACAGGCTGGTGCGCAGATGGCCCCACAGTTCGCCCGATACCGTCAGGGTCCAGAAGGCCTTGGCCACCGCCACCGGCTCGGGCAGGATACGGCTGGACAGCCAGCCCACCTGCGCGGCGACCTGCCAGCCGATGATCAGCGCTGCCGGCAGCGCCCAGGGCGCCAGTCGCGAAGGCCGCGCCATGTCAGGCCGCCTTCCTTGGCAGGTCTTTCGATACGTCGCTCGGCTTGATATCGCTGGCCATCATCTCGCCGAACGGGCCGGTGATCGACTGTTCGCCGGCGGCTTTGCCTTTGCCAAGCAGGGGGAATACCAGCTCGGCGAAGCGGTACGATTCTTCCAGGTGCGGGTAGCCGGACAGGATGAAGGTGTCGATGCCGAGATCGGCGTATTCCTGCATGCGCGCAGCCACCGTTTCGGCGTCGCCCACCAGCGCGGTGCCGGCGCCGCCGCGCACCAGGCCCACGCCCGCCCACAGGTTGGGCGACACTTCCAGCTGGTCGCGGCGGCCACCGTGCAGCGCCGCCATGCGGCGCTGGCCGACCGAATCCATCTTGGCGAACGCCTCCTGCGCCTTGGCGATGATGTCGTCGTCCAGGTGGCTGATCAGTTCATCGGCCGCGCGCCATGCCGCTTCGTTGGTTTCGCGCACGATCACGTGCAGGCGGATACCGAAGCGCATGGTGCGGCCACGCTTGGCGGCGCGCGCGCGGATGTCGTCCAGCTTTTCCTTGACGGCCGCGGGCGGCTCGCCCCAGGTCAGGTACACATCCATCTGCTCGGCCGCCAGCTCGTGGGCGGGCTCGGACGAGCCGCCGAAGTACAGCGGCGGATAAGGCTTCTGCACCGGCGGGTACAAGGTCTTGGCGCCCTTGACCTGCAGGTGCTTGCCTTCGAAGTCGTAACCGGCCGCACCCCCCTCGCCTGCCATGGTGGCGCGCCAGATCTTGAAGAATTCGTCGGAGATTTCGTAGCGCTTGCTGTGGTCGGCGAACAGGCCGTCCGCTTCCAGCTCGCCCTGGTCGCCGCCGGTGACGACGTTGATCAACAGGCGTCCGTTGGACAGGCGGTCGAAGGTGGAGGCCATGCGCACGGCCAGGCCGGGCGTGGACAGGCCGGGACGGATGGCGACCAGGAACTTGAGCTTTTGCGTGACCGACATCAGCGACGAGGCGACCACCCAGGCGTCTTCGCACGAGCGCCCGGTCGGCAGCAGCACGCCGTCGTAGCCCAGCGTGTCGGCCGCGACCGCGACCTGCTTCAGGTAGTCGGCATCGACGCTGCGCGCGCCCTTGCTGGTGCCGAGGTAGCGGCTGTCGCCGTGGGTGGGGATGAACCAGAATACGTTGAGGGACATTACGAATACTCCTGTGTTTTGTGCTTGTCGATTTGCTCTGGGCGACTTGTCCTGAGCGCTTACCTGGCGCTCAGCTGGGCGTCCTTGACGACGATCGCCTTGGGGATCAGTTTCAGCTTGGTGAACACGTCGGCGATCTTCTGCTGTTCGGCGATCACGGCCGGGGTGACCGGCTTGACCCCGTAGGAATAGCGTTTCGCCGCCAGTTCGACGATCGCCGGCTCCAGGCCGGTCTGCACCGACAGGATCGCCGCCACGTCCTTCAGGTTCTTGCTGCCCCACTCGTCGACCTTGGCCACTTCGTCGAGGACGATGTCGACCAGCTCGGGATTACTCTGCGCGAAAGTGCGCGAGGCCAGGTAGAACTGGTGGTTGGCGACCAGCCCTTTGCCGTCAGCCAGCACGCGTGCGCCGACCTGCTTTTCGGCCGCGGCCAGGAACGGATCCCAGATCACCCAGGCGTCCACGGCGCCGCGCTCGAACGAGGCGCGGGCGTCGGCCGGCGGCAGGAAGATGGTCTGCACATCCTTGTAGTCGACGCCGGCTTTTTCCAGCGCCTTGACCAGCAGGTAATGCACGTTGGAGCCCTTGTTCAGGGCGATCTTCTTGCCCTTCAGCTCGGCCACGCTCTTGATGGTGGAGCCCTTCGGCACCACGATGGCTTCGGACGATGGCGACGGCGGCTCGTTGCCCACGTAGACCAGGTTGGCGCCGGCGGCTTGAGCGAAGATGGGCGGCGCTTCGCCGACGGTGCCGAAGTCGATGCTGCCCACGTTCAGGCCTTCGAGCAGCACGGGGCCGGCCGGGAATTCGGTCCACTTGACCGTCACGCCCTTGGCGGCCAGACGCTTTTCCAGCGTGCCGCGCCCCTTGAGCAGGGTCAGCGTGCCGTATTTCTGGTAGCCGATGCGTACTTCCTTGGCCACTTGCGCGGTGGCGGCGGTGGGCATGCCGGCGGCCAGCGCCGCGGCGAAAATCAAACCGAGGGTGGTGCGACGCGTTGCGTTACGTGAGTTGCGCTTGTCTGCATTGAAGGTCATCGAGTGCTTTCTTGTAGTTGGTTTTATGGTGTGCTGTTCAGGTCAAGCAGGAATGGGCGTGGTCTGGGCCGCGGCGGCATGCTCGCGCGCCCCGCGCTCCCGCTCCTGCGCCAGTGCCAACAAGTCGGACGAGAGCTGCTCCACCCCGCGCGCCACCCGTGCGGCGATCGGCGCGTCCAGCGTCAGACCGGTCTCGGCGTGCCAGCGCAGCTGGTCGGAGGTGGCGTAAATGCCGGGCAGGATGGCGCGTGGCGACAGCGACGCCAGCACCGGCCGCAGCGCGTAGTCGAGCACCAGCATGTGCGACTGGCTGCCCCCGGTGGCCAGCGGCAGCACCAGCTTGTCGTCCAGGCCATCTTGCGGCAGCAGGTCGAGGAAGGCTTTCAACAGGCCCGTGTAGGAAGCCTTGTAGACGGGCGTGACGATGACGATGGCTTGCGCGCTGCGTACCTGCGCCACGGCGCGTTCGATGGCCGGGTCCAGCAGATCGGCTTGCAGCAGTGCCTGCGCAGGGAGATCCTTGACGTGCAAGGTGGCGGTGCGGTGGCCGTGCAGCGCCAGCTTGTCGCCGATGTGCTGCAGCAGGCGCGCGCCGCTCGATGTCGCGGCGGGGCTGCCGCCCAATAAAAGTATGCTCATGATGCTCCCTGTTCAAATCCGTGCAGTTCACGTGTTGAAAACAGAATATCCTGCACGCCAGCGAACAGAAACGAATGCTTTTACGCTTTCATATGCGCTTTTCGTTCCATCGTTTTGCGCATAAGCTCGCACGTAAACGTTCGTTCCCGTTCAATCGTGCGAGGCGCAAGATGGCTTTCACTTCTTTTTTCGCACAGGCGGAAATCACCATGTCAGCCACGCACCCCGGTTCGCCGGTTCGCATCCAGGCGCTCAGCAAGTGCTGCTCCGGCACCGATGGCGCGCGCATCGATGCGCTGCGCGACATCACGCTGGCCATCCATGCCGGCGAGCTGTTCGGCGTAGCCGGCGGCGCGCACGCGGGCAAGTCCACCCTGCTGCGGCTGATGCCTGCGCTGGAGCTGCCCACCAGCGGCAGCGTCACGGTCGGCGGCGTCGAGCTGGCGCGGCTGAACAGCATCGCGCTGCGCGCGGCGCGGCTGAACATCGGCAGCGTGTTCCAGCAGCCGCACCTGATCGAGCAGGCCAGCGTGTACGACAATGTGGCGCTGCCGCTGCGCTTCGCCGGCACCCTGAACGCGCCGCGGCTGGCCGCGCGCGTGCAGGAGTGCCTGGACCTGGTGGACCTGGGCGCGCACGCACGGGCCGCGCCGGCGGAGCTGAGCGAGGCGCAGCGCCGCCGCGTGGCGCTGGCGCGCGCGCTGGCCGGCCGCCCCGCCCTGCTGCTGTACGACGAGCCGGTGTGCGGCCATGGCGCCGACGACCTGGCGGCGCTGTGCGACATTCTGCGCAGCGTGAACGTGCGCTTCGGTACCACCATTGTCGTGGCCAGCCGCAGCACGCAGCTGCTCGGCAGCCTGTGTACCCGCGTGGCCGTGCTGGAAGCCGGTGCGCTGGCCGAGCAGTTCGCGCCCGCCACAACGCAGGCGCCACCACGTACCGCGCTGGGTCGCGAACTGGCCTACCACGCCGCCGAAGGCGTGTTGCAGGCGTCATGGGACAGGATCGCCCATGCTTGATGGGATGCTGGCCGGGTCGCTCGAACTGGGCCACGCGCTGCTGCAGACCAGCGCCCTGCTGGCGGTGGGCCTGGGCGCCGGCTTGCTGCTGGGCGGCCCGCTGGGGCTGATTCTGTTCGGCCAGACCCGTGGCGCGCGTGCCGGCCTGCTGGCATGGACCATCGATAGACTCATCGACATCCTGTGCCGCACGCCGTTTGTGGTCATGCTGGTGGCGCTGGCGGTGATCACGCGCGGCTTTGGAGGCAGCGGTGCGGTGCCGCTGGCGATCGTCGCCGCCGCCAGCGTGGCGCGGCTGCTGGATCAGCACCTGCGCGCGGTGCCGCCCGGACTGATCGAAACAGCGCGTGCGATGGGCGGCAGCGAGGGGCAGATCGTGCGCCGCGTGCTGCTGGTCGAAGCGCGTGGCGCGCTGGTGCGCGATGGTGCGCTGCTTGCCACCACGCTGCTGTCGTACGCGGCCATCGCCGGGCTGGCCAGCAACAGCGGCGTTGGCGCGCTGGCGCTGCGTCACGGAGCCGATGCCGGCAGCGGCGGCGCCGCCATGGTGGTGGCCGCGGTGGCCGCGCTGGTGCTCCAGGTTCAGCTGATCGATGCCGCAGGGCGCGCGCTGGCGCGGCGCCTGGATTGGCGCGCGAACCGCTAGGCAAGGTGCGAACCGCTAGGCGGGGTGCGAACCGGCGTGTTCGATCATGGCGCGCACCTGGGCGCAAAAGCCGGCGGGGTCTTCCAGCATCATCATGTGGCCGGCGCCGGGGGCCAGCAGCGAGTTGCGGGCCTGCGCGCGCACCCAGTCCGGCACGTCCCAGCCATCGGCCGAGCGTTCGCCGGCCAGCAGATACACGGGCGTGCGGCCGACCACGCCGCGCACCAGTTCCAGGTAATCCGGTGCGCCCGTCACGGCGACCACGGAGCGCGCCATCGCGTGCACGGTGGCGGCGCCCTGGTTGGCCAGGATGGCCCGGGCCCATTCCAGCCGTTCGGCGCTGGACGCGATCTGGCCGCGCTCGAGCAACCCTTGCGGGTCGGCCGCCATGACCTGGTACTGCGCCGCCCATTCGGCGGGCTCGGTGGCGGCGATGCGCGCGCACCAGAAGGCGTCGTTGAGGGTGAAGTTACCTTCCACGCTGATCAAGCCGGCCACCAGCTCCGGCACGCGCCGGGCGACCAGCATGGCGACCGCGCCGCCGACGCTATGCCCCAGCAGCCAGGTGGGCGCCCCGATCTGGTCGCGGATGAACTGCGCCAGCGTGTCGGCCTGCCGGTGCAGGTCGATGGCCGAGGCGGGAACGGCGCCGGCATTGGAGCCGGCATTGGCGCCGTATCCGAGTTGATCGGGGGTGTGGACGTGCAGTCCTGGAAGGCGGCTGCGCGGGTCGAAATAGTCGATCGATCCCAGCAGCCCGTGGATCATCAGCAGGTGCGGTTGGTTCACAGGTCGGCTCATGTAAGGTGGACGTTAGTGGGCGGCGCCCGCGCCGGCATCGCTGCGCATGTGCGCCTGCGAGACCGCAGCGCCCGGGGCCACGCTTTCGGTGAGCCACACATTGCCGCCGATGGTGGAACCGGCGCCGATGGTGATGCGGCCGAGGATGGTGGCGCCGGCGTAGATGACCACGTCGTCTTCGACGATCGGGTGACGCGGGGCGCCCTTGATCAGCGCGCCGCTGGCGTCGGTCGGGAAACGCCGCGCGCCCAGCGTGACGGCCTGGTACAGGCGCACGCGCGCGCCGATCACGGCGGTCTCGCCGATGACCACGCCGGTGCCGTGGTCGATAAAAAAGCGCGGGCCGATCTGCGCGGCCGGGTGGATGTCGATGCCGGTGAGCGAGTGGGCGATGTCGGACACCAGGCGCGCCAGGAACGGCACGCCCAGCTGGTGCAGGCGGTGCGCGATACGGTAATGCAGGATGGCGATGGTGCCCGGGTAGCACAGCATGATTTCGGCCACCGAGGTGGCTGCCGGGTCGCCCGCCATGGCGGCCTGCACGTCCGACACCAGCAGCGAGCGGATGTTGGGCAGGTCGGCGGCGAAGTCGCGCGTGATCGACTGGGCGCGCTCGGCCAGCACGGCATCGCTGCAATCGTCGACGTTGCTGTAGCCGTCGACAAACAGCAGGCCGCGGCGCACCTGCTCGACCAGCAGGTTCAGCGTGCGCGTGAGCGTGTCGCCGACGAAGTAATCGATGCTCTCGGCGGTCAGGTTGGGACGGCCGTAATGGGTCGGGAACAGCGTGGCCGACAGGCCACTGACGATGCGGGTCAGCACTTCGCGCGAGGGCAGTTCGCGTACCCGGCCATGATGGCGGATGTTGTGGGTGGCTTCGCGCGAAACGCGCAGCGCGTCGATGATGGCGCCCAGATCCCAGTGGGGAGTACTGGCGGGTGGTCCTGCGTAATCGGAGTTCATATGGTCAGCCTATGGCGCACGTTAGTGAAACTGAACGAATCAATGCGCATGACTTTATACGTTTTTTGCTCCCAGGGTGCGTGACGGGTTTTTTGCTGCATGCACGAAAGGCTTGCCAGCTCCTAGTCGTCGTCGGCGCTGGGGCTGGTGGCGTGCTGCTCGACGCCGGTGCAGCCGGGCGGCAGCAGCGCGTGCTCCACTTGCGGTCCGCCGTTGCAGGTCCATTCGGGCAGGTCGTCCTCGCCGGCGACGCGGGCGTAGACCAGTGCCAGATCGTCGTGCGGCGCCTTCAGGCGCACCACCATCAGGCCCGTCTCCGGCTGGATATCGACGCGCTCGATGGAGGGATGGGTGGGCAGCGTGAAGCCGGCCTCGGCCAGTGAGGCCGGCAGTTCCTCATGCTCGGCGATGTAATGGTCGACACTGAACAGCGCCTGCTGCGACACGGCGTGGGCGCTGGCGAGGCGCTGCGCGGCCACGCCGGCCGGATCGATCAGGCGGCGCGCCTGCGCCACGCCGGGCACGGCGTCAGACAGCAGCACGGTGGCGCAGGACAGCGCCAGATAGGCGCAGGCAGGCACGGCGCCGACCCATGCGACGATGGTGCAGCAGGTGCGGAAGCCCTGGCGCGGGCGGCGCGGCGCGGTGGCGTCGGCGGCGGCAGGATTGGCGGCAAGCGGCGCGCGCGCGGGGAAGCACTGCGGCGCCGCCGGTGCGCGCTCGTCTTGATCGGCGTGCAGATCCTCCATGGTGGTTCCTGATCGCGAAGGTCGGAATCACAGAGTAGCTGTTTATTCGCTCTCCAATATTGACTCAAGGCAACATATTCGGTGCATCGACCGGCTTGCCCGAGCGCTTTATGCGGCCTTGTTCGCGGCGATCTGGCGCGGCAGCTGGAGGATGGCTTCGGCGTTGGACGAGGAAAAGCAGCGGTCGGCCGCTTCCATGTAGGGTAGCCACAGGTACTGCAGGTGTTCGCGGGGACTGAGCACGATGGGGGTATCGCGCGGCACGCAGACGCTGAACACGTGCTCGGTGTTGGTGGTGACGCCGGGCGCGTAGCGGTGGCGCCAGATCGGGTAGATGTCGTAGATGTTGGAGAGGTGCCAGTCGTGCAGCACGATGCGCGCGCCGTCGGCGACGATGCCGGTTTCTTCGAACAGCTCGCGCGTGGCGGTGGCGATCAGCGCTTCGTCGGGCGCGTCGAGCGAGCCGGTGACCGATTGCCAGAAGCCGGGCTGGCCGGCGCGTTCGATCAGCAGCACGTCGAGGTCCGGTGTGTGGATCACGACCAGGACGGATTCGGGGATTTTGTACACAGCGGTTTTGACCGGTTACGGAAAGGATCTTAGTTTAACCTTTGCGGGGATTGCGCACGCGGCGTGCACCCAAAGTTCGGCAGCACGTCAGGGCTCACGTAAACGCAAAACCGTCGTCCCGGCCTGCGCGGGGACGACGGTCTTGAGGCTAACAGCGTTGGTTATAACGCTGCTGTCCTTGTGCAGCCTTACGCGACCTTCGGCTCGGCGTTGCGCAGGCGGATGTGCAGTTCGCGCAGCTGCTTCTCGTCCACTTCCGATGGCGCGTTGGTCAACAGGCACTGCGCGCGCTGGGTTTTCGGGAAGGCGATCACGTCGCGGATCGAATCGGAACCGGTCATCATCGTCACGATCCGGTCCAGGCCAAAGGCCAGGCCACCGTGCGGCGGCGCGCCGTACTGCAGCGCGTCGAGCAGGAAGCCGAACTTGAGCTGGGCTTCTTCGGCATCGATCTTCAAT
>CALRYE020000010.1:0-76632 GCA_943372275.1 Janthinobacterium lividum | reverse complement strand
GCCATTTGCTCCGTCATCCCCGCGAAAGCGGGGACCCATGCTGAGCATGCAGCACTATGGAAGCCGGCTCAGCATGGGTTCCCGCATGCGCGGGAATGACGGTTTTGAAGTTGGTGGCCTAGAGTTACGTTACCTTTCGCGACACCCTCCTGCGCGGGGACGGCGGTTTTTGCGCCCGTGGTGAGAGCGGTGGCGCGCTTGGCGGCACCCTCCCGCACGACGCTTTTCAGGATAACTTGATTACAGCGTCAACGTCACACTCTGAAACGTCTGCTCGTCTTCCGTCATGGTCTTGACATGCGCGCCGCCATCGTCGCTAAGCAACTGCACCTGGCGCGTGCCGGGAATGGCGAACAGCGCTTCGGGCCGCACCTTGGCGAAGTTCTCATGCTCCAGCTCGATCGGCTTGTCGTTCGGGTCGCCCGACCAGCGGAACAGCGCGAAGCGCCCGCTGTCGCCCGGCGGCCCGGCCACGATCATGTAGGCCAGACCAACCAGCTCCAGGCTGCGCACGGCCAGCCCGTCCAGATCGAGCTCGACGGGCGCGCCGAAGCGGGCACGCTTGCCTTCGATAACCTCATCGGGATTGAGCAGGTGCAGCACCAGCGCCATGCCCTTCGGTACCGGATTGCGCAGGCCGATCAGCAGGCTGCCCAGCAGGGTGGCGGCCAGTCCCTCGATATTGAAGGCGCCCGGCTCTTCCGGGCTCAGGCTGGCCGCATGGGCCAGGTCGTACTGCTGGTGCTGCTCGGCGGCGATCATGTCGTCGAGCAGGGCCGCGTACGGCTTGCCCACCGGGACGATGTGCTCCTCGCCCTTGACCCGGTCGGTCGCAAAGAAGCGGCAGCGCCGGTCCTGGCGCTCGCCCTTCTTGTTGCGCCCGTGCGAGGACACCCAGTAAATGCGCTCGCCGACGGTGGCGGCGCCTTCCAGATCCGATTCCTTGTCCTTTTTGGTGCCGAGAAATTCGGCCAGATCGACGATGTCGACGGGATCGGGCTGGCCACGGTGATAAATCTTCAGCTGGTTGCGCTCGTCGTTGGCCACGACGAACAGGTCGGTGCCCAGCGCGGCGGCGGCCGAGGCGTCGCACATGCCGCGGTACGTCATCGGCGCTTCCATCTTGGCGCCCAGCGAATGGGCGATCAGTGTCGCGGCGGGATGCAGGATCTTGTTCATGAGTTCTTCTTCGAGTGGATTTTCCTTATCATAACAATTTGTCAAGGCGACTGTCGCCCGCCAAGAAACGGGGCCAGCATGTCGCGCACCACCAGTTCCAGCCCCGTGACGACCTGGGCCAGGCTGGCATAGTCGAGCTTGTCCGGCGTGTCGGCCGCCGTGTGGTAATGGGGATAGCGCAGGAAGGCCGTGTCGGTGATCATGATGGCCGGGTAACCGTGCTGGTTGTACGACGTATGGTCGGACCAGGTGACGCCATCGATGAGTCCCGGCGCCACCAGCCCCTGCGCGGGAAACCGCGATACCAGCCTGAACGAGGCGAGCGTCTTGCGCAGCAGCGCACCCGAGCCGAGCGTGCTGACGAAGGCCAGGAAGTTGCCGGTGTCCGGATACAGCGCGGCCAGTCCGGGCGGGTAGCGCTGGCTGTTGCGCGCGCTGGTGTAGTAGCCGATGGTCTCCAGGATCAGCACGGCCTGCACGGGCTGATTGGCTTCCTTGAGCGCCTGTGCATGGCGCCAGCTGCCCATGGCGTCGGTGCCGAAGTGGGGCGGCTCTTCGTTGACGTACCAGACCAGTTTCAGTTCCGTGCCCGGCGCGATGATGGCGGTCCTGAGCAGGCGCGCCAGTTCCAGCAAGGCGGCCGTGCCGCTGCCGTTGTCGTTGGCCCCGGGCGCGCCGCGAGCCGAATCGTAGTGCGCGCCGACAATGATGATGCGGGCCGGCGGCTGGGCACTTGCATCGGCGCCTGCGCCCGTGCGGGCGCGCAGCGCCACCTCGATATTGCGCACTTGTTGACTGCCATCGAAATATTCTTGCCGGCGCAGCTGGTAACCCAGCGCGATCAGGGTGCTTTCGATGTAGCGCGCCGCCTGTTCCAGCTCGGCGGGACGGCGCGTGTTGTGTTCCACCGAGGCGACCGCGCGCACATGCTGTTCCAGCCGGACGGCCAGATCCGGCGCGCCGGAAGGCGCGGCCGCGATGGCGGTTGCAGGTAATGCGGCCATGCTGAACAGCATGGCCAGAATGGCGCAGGGCAGAATGGCGCAGAGCAAGGTGGCGCAGGGCAGGGTGAACCAGCGTTGCATGAAAACCTCCGGCAGTCCAGCTTGGACCGCTGTGCTGCCGGGTTGGTTCAGCGCTGGTTAGGACTATCCCGCGCTTACTTGATCAGCTGCTTGCCCACCGCGATGCCGCGCCCCGCCGTGCTCATGTACACCGTGCCGAAGGTGTTCATGTCGCCCAGCACGAACTGGCCGTTGGCCGGGCCGCCGTATTCGTGCGCGTCGTCGTTCACGCGCACCCAGGTGGCGCCCGCGTCGAGCGAGCGGTGCACGCCGCGCACGCCGTTGACGGTACCCCAGATGAACACGGTCGGATAGATCTGGCCGGCGTCGGCCTTGCCGAAGCCGACCGCGCCGCAATCGCTCACCGAGCTCAGCTTGGTGAACGAGGTGCCCGAGTTGGTCGAGCGGGTCAGGCCGCCACCGTACAACGCCACCCAGACATCGCCTTCGCGCCCCGGGGCCAGACGGATCAGGTTCGAGCCGCCGCCGGCCATGGTGCCCCTGGCCGCGAACGAGACGCCGCCATCCAGACTGACCATCATGACGCCATTGTTGTACGCGTAGAACTTGCTGGAGTTGACCGGATCGGCGGTCGGACGCAAGCCCACGGCGGACAAGCCGCCCACGCTGCTCCAGCTGGCGCCGAAGTTCAGTGAACGGTAGGTGACGTTGCCCGCTTCCGGGCTGTGCAGGAGGGTGGCGCCGTTGGCCGACAAGGCAACCTGGCCCTTGACGCCATTGATGACGGGGCTCCGCGCCCAGTTCACGCCCTGGTTGGTCGAGTAATACATCTGGTTGCCGGCGCGCACCATGGTGGCGGTGTTGCTCGACGCCACCGCCAGACCGGTGGTGGTGCCGATGTTGGGCGTGTGGATGGGCGCGTATTGCGTCACATCGGTGTGGCGGAAGCCATCGTAGTCGCCGATGACCGACACCAGCGGGCCGCCGGGAATGCTGACCAGGTTCAGCGGCACGGTTTCTTCCAGCCCCTTGACGTTGAAGTTCCACGTGGTGGTGGTCTGGTTGATGTCGGCCGTTTTAAAAATGCCGTTGCCCGAGGTGACCCAGACGGCGCGCGCGTCGAACGGGTCGAACTCGATCAAACCGGCCCAGTGGATCGCCTTGCCGTTCACCCACGACACGCCGGCATTGTTCTTGGCAAAGCCGCGCTGGACCACGTCGGTCCAGCTGGCGCCGCCGTTGGTGGACACGAAGATGCGGTCGCCGTAGGCGTCGCCCTGCTGCAGGTAGGTGTTGACGGTGGAGGCGACCAGGCGCTGCTTGTTGACCGGGTCGACGCTGATGCCGCTGAAGGCGCGCGTGACGCCGGCCGGCGTGACGTTGGTCCAGGCGCCGCTGGTGGTGTTGTATTTCCAGATCTGGCCCTGGTCCATCGGCTCGGGCTGGGACCAGTGGGCGTGGGGACCGGCGCCATTGGCATAGGTGACGTAGACGTTGCCGTTGCCGTCGAGCGCGGCGCGCTGCGGCATCAGCGCGGTGGGCGCGCCCGTGACGGCGGCGAAGCTGTTGCCGCCGTCGTTGCTGCGGTAAAAGCTTGGGCCGGCCGAGCCGAAGCGCGACACGCCGACCAGCAGGCGCTGGGCCACGCCGCCGCTCACGCGGCCCGGGTCGGGCAGCACGAAACTGATGCCCGCTTCATTCGGCGTGGTGGTCACGTTCAGGGCTGTCATGCGGGTCCAGCTGGCGCCGTAGTTGGTGCTTTTGAAGACGCCGTTCCAGCGCGTGCCCACGTACAGCACGTTGCTGGAACCGGGATCGACCACCAGCTTTTCGCCGTTCTGGCGCCCCATGCCGTTGCCGTGGATTTTAAACTGGCTGCTCACGTCGGTGGTGGTGAAGGTCTTGCCGTAGTCGGTGGAACGCAGGATGGCCGACTTGCCGTTGTTGAAGTAGCTGATGCCGGCCGACAGGTAGACGACGGCAGCGTTCTTCGGGTCCACCGCGAGCGACTCGACGCCAAGCAAGCCGGTTTCCGCTTCCGATACCCAGTCGAGCAGGGGCAGCCACTTACCGGTGGTTTTGTCCCAGCGGTAAGCGCCGCCCACGTCGGTGCGGGCGTATACGACGCCGGACTCGGTCTTGCTGGGAATGACGGCCGAGACGAAGCCGCCGCCGCCGATGGCCACGCTGTCCCATGCATAAGAGGTGGCGCTGGCGACGCCGCCGGACGTGAAGGCCATGGTGCCGGCCAGCAGGGATAGGACTTTGATCAATTTCATTTTTTTGTCTCCGATAGCGGTTTTTTTATCGTTCTGGGTATTGCACATGATGCGTGGCAGCCTGCCGCGAGTCTGCGAAGGCAGAAGAGCAGGCGCGTGAACACCTCCCGTGGTGGAGTCAGGGCGTGAGGGGGCCGCCCGCTTAGCGGGAACGGCGCGGATCAATGGCGCGACGGATCGGGCGCGCGCGCGTCAGCGACGCGCAGCGGGTCAGCGCAATCGGTCGGGTGGGGGAGTGAGCAACGAATGAGGGGACAATAACGGCTGCGGCTGCGGCCGCCGGGCGACGTGCGTGCGCTGGATGGTCATGGGATGTCTCTCCGCTGTTTTTCTGGTTGTGAACCCATTGTGTGTGTGCACGATAGGCGTCGCAATTGCGAAAATCACCAAAGCGAGGAACGATAACGACGCATCCGGAAGGTGGTCCCACGCACCTGGCTCCGCAGTAAAAAAAACCCCGGCGCGGTTCATTGTTTAGATGGCACAAACAGTGATGTTGTGTTTTGCGCGTTTATCTTCGATGCTACGGCAGTTAGACTTGCCTCCTCTTAACGCTCAAGGAGTTGAACATGACCCAACGTGACGTGGTTTTCCCTGCTGGCCGCCAGGCGCTCTATGAAATGCATCGTTATTCGCCCGCAGTGCGCTCGGATGACCTGCTGTTCGTGTCCGGACAAGTGGGCAGTCTGGAGGACGGCTCGCCGGAGCCAGAGCTCAAGGCGCAGGTGCGCAAGGCATTTCAGAACCTGAACGCGGTGTTGGCTGCAGCGAACTGCACCTTCGACGACGTGGTCGATGTCACCATCTTCATGGTGAATCCGGCCGACCATTTCGACATGATCTGGAACGATGTGGCGCCGGAGTACTGGGGCCAGGCGCCTTATCCCAACGCGACCGTGGTGGGTGTCACCTGGCTCGCCGGCTTCCAGTTCGAGATCAAGGTCGTGGCGCGCCTGCCCAAGAACTGAACGCGGCTATAGCGACGGGACTGCTTCCGCTGTGCCGCCAACGATTCGAAGAACGGCAATGCCGAGTCTGGCCAAGCGTTCAAATGAGGGAAACAGTTTGCTTACTCTTTATTTTTCACCCAATGCCTGTTCCATGGCGTCCCATGTGGCGCTGGAAGAGGCAGGTGCGACCTTTACAACGAAGAATGTCAACATTTTCGCAGGCGAGCAGTTTGAACCCGAATTCAACGCCATCAACCCGCGCGCTAAAGTTCCTGCGCTTCTGTTCGACGACGGGAATGTGCTGCTGGAATCCACGGCAATCTTTGCCTGGATAGGGGCTGCTTTTCCCGACAAGGCACTGCTCGGGTCGGATACGTATGACCAGGCAAAAACCCTCGCGACCTGCGCCTGGCTTTCTGGCACCGTTCATCCGACTTTCAAGCAGTTCGTGCGTCCCCAACACGTCATTGCAGACGCTGGCCTGTACCCTGCCGTCAAAGCCAAAGCCAGGGAAAATTACTGGGTCAATCTACTCGAGATTGATGGCTTATTGGCTGGTCGCCGGTGGATCATGGGCGATGGCTTCACAGTCGCCGATCCCTATGCGTTGGTTTTCTATGCGTGGGGACGCGAGTTAGGTTTGCCGATCAACGAACTGACCAATCTGTCCCGCATGAAGGATCGACTGATTGATCGGCCGGCCTCCCGGCGCGCGCTGGAAAAGGAGAATAGCGCACTGCTGTCTATGTGAACGATCGGTTTCGACGTTCTACCAGGTATCTTCATTCACAGAATCGCCTTCGCCAGGATCTGTCGACGCGTTTTCATGTGCTAACCGGATGCCTGCGTCACCAATCCGGGTTTCAGGTCACGCCGCCGTGGCGCTACTGAGCTTGATGAAGCATCGACGCAGCCATTCACAGGCGGTGTCGCTGTGGGACCGGGGATGCCAAGCCATCGCCAACCGGAAGGCAGGCATGTCGAAGGGAAGGTCGACTAAGTCGAGTAGCGTTGCGCACCGCGGCAGCAAGTGTTTCGGCAGGGTATCGGGTAGCGGTCGAGAGCGACTGGGGGGCAGGGCGCGTGTATGCCTTGCGCAATGTGTCCCCCGACTCTGCCAACACCGTCTACGCCTGGCTGATGGCGAATTGAAGGGCGGCTTCAGATAGGCCATGCATTTAGTTTCGCGTGCCGGGCATGCCGGCGGAATCCTGCGACCGGTTCACGGCCTCACTTAGTGCGAATCGGTGCGCAGACTGCCCACGGTGTCGGCAAGCCTACTTTCCGGTCTTGGCGAGGTGCGCTTCGATCCGGCGGTCGGGTATGAACCACATCACCGCCACCGCCGCGTAGACGGCGAAGCCGGCCCACGGATGAACGAACGCCAGGGCCACGCCGAGCGCGTACAGGATCATCGATACCCAGCCCTTGCGGTCGGTGCCGATGGCCTCGGCCAGGGCGCGGTTGTTCTGCTGATGGCTGATCAGCACGCGCGTCAGGATGGCATACGCCACCGCGCACATCAGCAGCACCAGGCCGTACGCCGCCACGGGCAGGGTGGCGAAATGGTTTTCGCCCATCCAGCCGCTGACGAAGGGAATCAGCGACAGCCAGAACAGCAGGTGCAGGTTGGCCCACAGCACGGTGCCGTTGATGGTCTGGACCGCGTGCATCAGGTGATGATGATTGTTCCAGTAGATGCCCACATAGATGAAGCTGAGCACGTAGCTGATGAACACAGGCAGCAGCGGGGCAAGCCCTTCCAGCGTGGGATTGTGCGGCACTTTCAGTTCGAGCACCATGATGGTAATGATGATGGCGATGACGCCGTCGCTGAATGCTTCTAGTCTGGTTTTGCCCATGTTGTTTGTCACCGACTTCTCGTCGATTTTCCTCTAATCTGGTTGTAAGCGTTATTCGGTGGCCGGCGGCTGAACAGCTTGTCCAGGTCGCCAAGCCGCGCAATTATCGCATTCACAACGTGTCGATGCGTAACCATCGGCGCCGCTGTTTGCGGCTGGGTGATCTCACACCGGCTCAGACTGATGATTCAATGTCGTACCGATTAGGTGATACAGATTCCAAGGCCTGCAATCTCTAACATCGTATAGGTCGGTAGGTCAGAAAAAGCTTGCATTTCGCCCGGCGCTTCCTTAGCCCGTTAGCTACAAACACTGGACAAGGCGCTGATCACTGTCGCGGTTGTAAACAGGCGGCGCGGGTCGGCGTACAGCGGACCCGGATCGGCATCGCGCCACGGCTCGGGGCAGGTTCTTCGGGTCACCCGCAAACACGGTTCGCTGGTCCAGCCGCCGTCGGCTTGCTGGCTATCCGTGAGCTGAGTTACGAGCTGGTCGATACGCGAACTCGGCGCTCCGCACAGCAGCAGGCACTCCACCAGCAGCGCGTGCTCGAAAGCCGTTGCCGTCGTCATGCCCCCCAGGGTCGCCCGGGTCGCTGCCAGCTCGCTGGCCGTGAGACTGGTGCCGAGCGCCGCCAGGCTGTGCCGCGTCGCATACAGCGGCGTATTCCACCAGTACGATTCCCACAGCCCTTGCGACGTGCGCGCGTTGGCAATAAAGCGCCTGACCCTGCCCAGCGTGTCGCGGTCCGACACGGCCGCGGACACCTGCGCGCACACGGCGCTCACGTCGACGTGCGGCGTGCCCCAGTACTGCAAACCATCGTCGGCGAGATAGGTGCTGAAGCCGCCGTTGTCCGCTTGAAAGCGGCGTAGCCGATCCAGCGCATCGACCGGCCACGGCAGTCCCATCCGATGCAGCAACAGCAGCGCGTGGGCCGTGGAGTCGGCATCGCTGCCGACCTGGTCGTTATAAGACCAGCCGCCATCGGCGCGTCGGTGCCCGAGCAGCCAGTCGGCTGCCCGAGACAGGGCCGACTCGATGCCGGCATGCGCGTCCAACGGCACCTGCCGCAAGCGCGCCGCGATGTAGGCTGTGCTCCATGCAGCCGATGGCCCCGGCGCCAGATCCCAATCGTGGAACGCGCCATCGGTCGCCTGTCCGGCCAGCAGGAAGCGGGTCGCGGCCACGATGGCGCGGTCGAGCGCCGTGCTGCCGCCACGCTGACCGCCAATGCCAACACTCGGCATCACGCGCCGTGCCTCGCTAACGCTTCCACGACGGACTGAGATAGAACGTCGAACCGGTCGCCTCCTGGCCGGCACTGACGCCGAGATAAGCCAGCACGCTGTGCTCCTGCGCCGACAACGGCCCGCCATTGAGGACCCTGGTGGCCTGGCGATACAGGGCCGGATCGATGCCGCTGGCGCGCAGCCACGAGGTGCAGCGCTCGCTGGCCTGGACATCGTCGTCGAACACGCGCTGGCCGCTCAGCTCGATCTTCAGGCCGCCCACGCCGGCCGCGCTCAGGCCGAACGACACCACCACCGATTCGATGGGGAAGAACTGGCTGTCATTGAGGATGGTGCGGCCGAAGCGGCGCAGTTGCCCGCCAAAGTCGCGCCCGCCGAAGTGCTCGCCCAGCCCTTCGAAACTTTCCCACAGCAGGGCCGGTGCGCTGAAGTACACGCGTCCGGCAGGGGCCTGACCGGCGCCCAGCACCAGCGACAGGCCGAGGGGCTGCAGCTGGCCGGACGGCTGGCCGAAGCGCTGGGCCAGCTGGGCGCGCGCGCGCAGCCACACGTCGGCCAGCCCGAACTGCGCCGCGAATGCGGCGACGCGGGCCTGCTGGCCGGCGGCGCTGCCCCACTTGGCGTTGGCGTAGACCTTCAGGCAGGGCGCGCTGCCGGCGCTGAATGCGGCGCCCACCCACAGCGGCCCGGCCGCGTCGCTCAGCATGGCCGGGTCGTCCTCCGGCACCAATGCCTCGATCCATGGCAGGTAAGCGGCCACACAGGCTTCGGCGTCGAACAGGCTGGCCAGCCGGGCCACCGCGCCGCGCGCGCTGGCGTAGCGTTCGGCGGCGCTGGCGCCGGGCGGCGCCGGATCGGCCAGCAGTTGCAGGCGCGCGGCGCGCCCGGGCGCGAGCGTCATGGCGAACTGGATCGGCATGCCGTCGGCGTTCAGGCGCGCCTGGTTGCGCGGCCGCTGGCCGACCGGGCCGGCCAGCGCGTTCTGGCCCAGGGCGCGCAAGGCGCTGGCCACCAGGGCCGCACTGTCCTCCAGCGCGAACGCCGGCAGCAGGGCGCGCAGCTTGCCGTCGATGTGCTCGTACAAGGTGGCGGGGTGGCTCGCCAGGCCCGCGGCGCCGCGCCGGGCCACTTCCGGGGTGTCGCTCAGCGCCATGGCTTAGCCCCCCCTCGGGCCGTCGTCGGGCCGCACCAGTTCGACCTGGATATGGGCCGCCTGCTGGATGTCGAACACGATGCCTTGCGCCGGCACCAGCTCGACACGGCGCGGCTCGAAGTAGGCGCCGCTTTCGATGCTCACGGGGCTGGGCCGGTTGGGCGTTTTGCCCAGCACCGGATAGGCCACCACCAGCTCGCCTTCGGCCTGGGTCAGCAAGTTGCGCATGACGTAGGTGCCGGGGCGCAGCAGCACGCCGGCGAAGCGGTCGCCCGGCAGCAGCTGGCGCTGGGTGTCGTACGCGGGCAGGTCCGGCTCGTCCGAGGCGATGCGCACGTTGACCGAAAAGCCGCCGGCGCCGCCGCCCACATGGAACAGCACGTAGCCCTTGGGATGGACCACGAAGCGGTGCTCGCCGCCGGCGCCGCAGCAGTCGCCCGCATTGGGCGGGCCGGCCACGATCCTGGCCAGGTCGATGTTCTCCTGGGCCACGGCGCAGTGCTTGTCGACGCTGACGTAGAACGTCGCCTCCGGCCCGGCGCCGCGGCGCACGGTGCCGCGGTATTGCCCGGCCTCGCCGAAACTGTGGATCACGCTGGCGGCCATGGTCAGCTTGGCGCTGTCGAGGCCGAACTGGGTGAAGAGATGGCTGTCGAAACTGTTCAACATAGTGTTTGGCATGATCAGGCTCCCACGTCGGCGTTGACGATCATCTCTTTCGAGTTGATGGTGGCGCCGAGTTGGCGGATAGGAATGGCGACCGGTAACAGCCCGCCGCTGGCCGGCAGCACCGGATACGGATCGATCAGCTCGTAGATCGGGTTGCGGCTGGCAAAATAGTCGGCCACGGCCGTCTGCAGCCAGCCCAGCAGATTGAGCTTGTTGCCGATCACGTCGCCGATCCAGTCCTCGATGGCGCCGACGATGCCGAGGATGCCCTTGAGCAGGTCGATGATGGGCCCCAGCAGCCAGAACAGCACATCCTTGCCCCAGTCGGGAAACCACCCCGGCAGCATGTCTTCGATGGCCTGGCGGATCAGGTTCTCGATGATGTTGCCGATACTGGCGGGCACATCGATGGGGCTGATCAGCACGAAGTCGGGGTCGATGAAGATGCGCCACTTGTTGGGAAAGCCGGCCAGCTCGGCCTGCAGGTCGGTCAGTCCGGGCGGACGGGACGGATCGACCCGGTACTGGGTGGTCAGGTGGGCGCGCACTTCGGTGATTTCCGACACCAGGCCGGACAGGTCCAGCGGCAGGCACACTGGGCCACCGATGCAGATGCCGGGAAAGCCGACCAGGCAGCCGTTCCACGGGTCGGGAATGATGCAAAAGCCCGGAACGCAAAAGCCCGGCAGCTCGAAGCACAGCTTGACCTTGAGCGTGTCCCAGACGATGTCGACGTTTTCGATCTCCAGCGTGTTGTCGTCGTGCAGCGTGATGTCGCCGTTTTCCAGGTGGACCGCCACGCTGTAGCTGGCGGTGAAGGGGCCGAACGATCCGCTGTCGCTGTCGGCCAGCGCGAAGTTGTCGCGCAGGGCGATGAACAGCTGTTCGAAGGCGTTGGCCGAGGCGGCGAGGGTGATGTGGCTCATCGTAGTGTCCTCTGTTCTTAAACGACGGTCATGGTGACGAAGACCTTGATCTGGTCGTCTTCGAGCGCGGGATTGTGCGGCACCGGCGGGTTGCCGGTCGGCGCCAGGGTGACCGTCGCTAAGCCGAACAAGGGGAAGCTGAGCATCAGGGTCTGGATCGCCACGGTCAGCTTTTCGCGCAGCACCACGTTCAGCGTCGTCTTGAGGTAGCAGATAATGTTCTGTTCCAGCGCTTCGGGTTTGATGTCGACGATGTCCATGGCGTCGACCTTGCCGATCAGTACCTCGCGCCCGCCGATGAACGTGCGTTCCACGTGGCCGACGACGAACACCTCGAAGCAGAAACAGCGCAGCCGGCCCGGCAGGAACACGGGCGGCTCTTTCTGCTCGTTCTCGCGCCCGCGCGGCGGACGCACGGGAATCTTGTCGACCAGGTCGGGCGACGGGCAGCCGATGCCGGCGCACAGGCGAAACTGCAGGGCGAAGCGTTGCTCCGCCAGGGGCGGCTTGAGCTCGGGCGGCAGATCGATGATGTTGCCCTTGTGGATATCGATGCGCACCGCGCTGATCTGGGCGCAAAAGCCCACCCCCACCCGCGGCGCATCGGCGCCCAGTAAGGGCAGCGGCGGCATGATGGTAAACAAGGGGTCGCCGTCGCGCGCCACGTCTTCGCTGAACTGCACGTCGGTGCACCACAGCTCGCGATTGGCCGCGATGTCCGCCGTGGCATAGTTGAACAGGGAAGGTCGTTGTCGCAGCAGATGATCGATAAAGCGGTTGATGCCGTCTTCATGGACTGCGCCGAACAGGTCGCAGTTGTCGGTGAATGCCATCGCTATTCCCCTTCGGTTGAGAAAACTCAAGGTAGAGATCGAGCGTACGACTGGCGGACTCAGGCGGCTTGATCTGTATCAAGCTTTAGGTCGGCGCGACGGTGCGCGTTAAAATACGGGCTTCGGCGTGTACGCCTGTTCTTTAATTGCCTTCCCATGACCCAACGCCTGATCCTCGCTTCCAACAATGCCGGCAAACTGAAGGAGTTCGCCGAAATTCTCGGTCCCATCGGTTTCACCCTGCACCCGCAGGGCGAGTTCGACGTGCCCGAGGCCGACGAGCCGCACGCCACGTTTGTCGAGAACGCGCTGGAAAAGGCGCGCCACGCGGCGCGCCTGACCGGCCTGCCGGCGCTGGCGGACGACTCCGGCGTGTGCGTCAATGCGCTGGGCGGCGCGCCCGGGGTGTGGTCGGCGCGCTATGCGGGCGAACCCAAATCGGATGTGCGCAACAATGAAAAAGTCATCGCCGACCTGCAGGAGCATGCCGACAAGTCGGCCTATTACTACTGCGTGCTGGTGTATGTGCGCCACGCCGACGACCCGCAGCCGGTGATTGCCGACGCGCGCTGGAACGGCGAAATCAGCGCGGTGGCGCGCGGCAGCAACGGCTTCGGCTACGATCCCCATTTCTGGTTGCCGCAACTGGGCAAGAGCGCCGCCGAACTGACGCCGGCCGAAAAGAACGCCCTGTCGCACCGCGGCCAGGCCCTGCGCGCGCTGGTGGAGAAGTTGAAGTGATACCGATTAAGGTTATTAGCGGCAAGCCAGGCAGCGGCACGCAAGCCGGCGGCAAGCCGGGCACCGGCGCGCCCGCCGCGCCTGATACAGCGGCGCTCGCCGGCATGGCGGGCGACCGCTCGCCGGCCGCCGTCGCCCTGCAATACCTGCAGCCGGGCGCGCTGAATCTGTCCGCCTTGCCGCCGCTGTCGCTGTACGTGCACTTTCCGTGGTGCGTGCGCAAGTGTCCGTACTGCGATTTCAATTCGCACGAAGCCAAGGGCGTACTGCCCGAAGAAGAATACCTGGACGCGCTGCGGCTCGATCTGGAGCAGGCCCTGCCGCTGATCTGGGGCCGCAAGATCTATACGATTTTTATCGGCGGCGGAACGCCCAGCCTGATGAGCGCCAAGGGGCTGGACCGGCTGATGTCGGACATCCGGACCTTGCTGCCGCTGGACGGCAACGCCGAGATCACCATGGAAGCCAATCCGGGCACCTTCGAAGCGGAAAAATTCCGCTCCTACCGCGACAGCGGCATCAACCGGCTGTCGATCGGCATCCAGAGTTTTAATTCTGGCCACCTGAAGGCGCTGGGGCGCATCCACGACGGCGACGAAGCGCGCCGCGCCATCGACATCGCCCACGCCAACTTCGACAACTTCAACCTGGACCTGATGTATGCGCTGCCGGCGCAGACGCTGGCCGAGGCCCAGGCCGATCTGGCTACGGCGATCGCCTGCGCGCCGCCGCACCTGTCGCTGTACCACCTGACGATGGAGCCGAACACGCTGTTCGCCAAGCACCCGCCGGCCTTGCCCGACGACGACGCCAGCGCCGACATGCAGGACATGATCGCCGCGGCCACTTCGGCGGCCGGCTACGGCCACTACGAAGTGTCGGCCTACGCACAGCCGGGGCGGCGCGCGCGCCACAACCAGAACTACTGGGAATTCGGCGACTACCTGGGTATCGGGGCCGGCGCCCACTCGAAGATCTCGTTCCCGCACCGGATCCTGCGCCAGGCCCGCTACAAGCAACCCAAGGCCTTCATGGATGCGGCCCGGGCCGGCAACCCGATCCAGGGACAGCACGAGATCGGGCGCGCCGACATGGGTTTCGAATTCATGCTCAACACCTTGCGCCTGACCGGCGGCTTCGACCCCAACCTGTTCGGCGAACGCACCGGCATGAGCATCAATGCGATCGAGAAGACGCTCAACGCGGCCGAGGCGAAAGGCTTGTTATACCGCGATCACAAGCTGATCCGGCCGACCGAACTGGGACAGCGCTTTTTGAACGATTTGCAGGAGATGTTTCTGGGCGCTTGACCGGCTGGCAGCACGCCCGTCAGTGTTCACTGATCAGCTGGGCCTTGAGCGGTTTGAGCAGCGCCGCCGGCAGTTCGGGCAGCACTTCGACGCGGTCGCGGCCGTTGGCCTTGGCCCGGTACAGCGCTTCGTCGGCGCGCTTGATGCCGTCGCCGATATCTTCGCCGGCGGTCAGCGCGGTGACGCCGAACGAGGCCGTCACCTCCAGCCGCGCCGGCCACAGCTGCTCGCCCATGCCAACGCGCAGTTTTTCCGCCAGCATCTGGGCCTGGTAGGCCGTGGTGGCCGGACAGACAATCAGAAATTCCTCGCCGCCCCAGCGCACCAGCTTGTCGGTGGTGCGGATCTCGGCCTGCACCATGGCCGCGAAGCGGCGCAGCACTTCGTCGCCCACCGGGTGACCGTGCACGTCGTTGATCTTCTTGAAGTGGTCCAGATCCATGAAGATCACCGACGCCGTTTCAGCCAGCGGGGTAGGCGACTGCCACTGCTTGACCAGCGCGTCGCGCAAGCCCTGGCGGTTGAGCGCGCCCGTGAGCGGGTCGGAGTGGGCCTGGCCGCTCAGTTCCTTGGTTTCCAGCTGCAGCGCGTGATTGATTGCGCTGAGCATGTGCAGGCGCGCTTCGCGCTGCGACAGCGCCGCACGCAGCTGGATGGCGCGCAGCAGCGGCCAGATCACGCCACAGGTGAACCACAGGCCGATCAGGATCAGCAGCAGCTTGTTCTGGCTGATCCATTTGCCGTGGAAGCGGATCGCGCGCACTTCGATGAGGTGCTCGCCCGGCAGATTGTCGTTGCCGGTCGACAGCTCCACCGAGGTGACATTGTCCAGCCGCACTTCGGAGTCGACCAGCTTGGTCTTGGAACTGTCGATCCACCAAGCCGCCGTGTGCATCAGCGTGAGCGGAATACTCATCACCGTGTCCGACTCCAGGTCGATTTCCAGTTCATTGACTTGCTGCGAACCGTAGTTCTCGACGATCGAGCGGTTGCGGTCGAAATTGCGCACGTACATTTTCATCTGGTGCGGACCGGACGCCGTGTAGCGCACGTCGAGGCTGACGTGGTCGAATTCGGACAGGTCGACGCCGGCCGGTTCCTTGGCGACCTGGAACCACAGGCCGCAGTACGGGTACTCGACCTTCCTGACCAGCTTGCAGTTCAGCTGCAAGGTGCTGCCGTTGCGCGCCAGTGTGGCCACGCTGGCGCCGCCGTTGCCGCGGTCGTCCTGGGCGTTGTAGCTGTTGCCGCTGGTACCCGACAATTCGATCACGCGTTCCATGCCGTAGTGCTGCCAGACCAGCAACACCACGGTCGCGAGCATCAGCGCGCCCACCAGATACTGCATCAGTCTGAGCGCGCGGGTGGCGAAGTCCGCCGGCGTGTCCGTTGTATCGTGAATCGTCTGCATCTGCGTGACCGGCTGGGTCCCTGGTGAAAAGCGAAGCGGCGGTGCCGCTTCGGCAACGGTGCTGTGAATATTGAACAAAAACAGCATGCGTTGTTATACATCAAGGGTAAACATTTTATTTCTTAAACGCAACCATAAGTGCGTTTGTGCAGGCTACTCCGGTGTGGTGGGCGTGAATCTGTGGCGAGCGATCCACGCTGTCGGATTGGCAAGCCGGGCGTGATCGCGGAAAAGCAAGGCGCTGTCCTGAACGAAGCAACCGGGCGCAATCATTTCGCGCGGCGTGCCGGGGTGGTGCGCAAGCGGTGGGCAAGCTGTGCACAAGCGCTGCAAAAAACCTTCTGCGGCCACCCAGAATGATCCTATCGACGCTGCAAAAACTTTATAATATTGACATGCGTTCCGACCCATATTCGGTTTCCCAAATCACCCGTGCGGCGGTGGAAACGAGTCCGCCGGAGATGAGTGCTTCGCTCGACGCGAAGGAGCGCGAAATCGTCCGGCTGCGCCGGCAAGCGGCTTGGTTCCAGCGGCAGATTTCTGGCCAGAAGAGCGAGCGTCGGATGCCTGAACCGGAAGGCGTCCTGGGTACGCCGGGCGAGGCGTTCAACGTCGTTCCCGATGACGCGGCGCCAGCCAGGAAGACCAAAATCGCCGAGTACGAACGCGCATCAAAAAAACAACAACATCTGTCCGTCCGGTCCAGGCTGCGCCGTGATCACGCTGTGTGGTGCGCTCCTGCTCCGGTCGGCGCGCTGGACGGTCGCCGCCGGCGTCAGCTTCATCGCCGGTGTGATCATCGACAAGTTCGCGTACCACCAGCCGCTGTACCGCCAGCACGTAGAACTGCAGGATTACGGCTATCAATCGGACGACTACGACCCTGGCGGCCAACATGCTGATGCCGCCGCGTGACTGCTTACCCGTATTCAATTAATCAACAGCTCCAACCGAAACCAAGCGCGGACATGATCGGGCATTCAGCGGAGAGTTAATTAAGCGCTATTGGACTAAAACGATTTTAAATAACCGACAAGGATCAGATCATGCCAATAAAAGAAGAACACACTTTCGGCGACAAGGATTTGCTGAAAAAATACCTTGAGGCTTTGCCAAAAAAATCATCAATGAAATTGATATTCCAACCCTCCGACGCGTCTGGAGATATCTCCCATGTCGTTGCAGCGCTTGTGTTAGACCCCAGGTTCAAAGTGCTCGTCATCGGTGGTAGCGGAGTCGCTAACGCTTACGTGGATTCCTATAAAATAGATTCAGATAGAATTTATTTATTGACGGAGAAGTATGAGCAGAAAGCTTTCGCAGATTTTTGGAGTGGTCTGAAACTTCCTTTTAAACACGGCCTTCCAGACGCGACCAAAGCCGTGCGAGATGCTATAAAGAATGCGAAGGTGGAGGGGGAGCGAAAATCAATTCGTAAGACGTTGCGGGAAGCAATGCGAGGTGGGAAAGAAGGGATTAATGAAGCTGGATTCGAACAATTTATTAAGGAAAAAAATATATCTTGTGAAAAGGATTTAATTGTTTTGTGGGGGCGGCGCAGCGGTAAAGAACGAGCGCAGCATGCTAATTTGGATTCGAGCTCCATCGGTCTGTACACGCTAGCCAATCGCTGCGCTGACTCCGGTTGGAACGTCGTCTTTGCCGGTGATCTCAATGTCACCAAGGGATGGGAAGGAAGAGAAGGTTTCAAGTTTCTAGGCAAGTTTTGGGACGATGAGGCATGGGCACACAATGAGCTTGGTCGAAGTGGGCAAGTGCGGCTGTTCTATATCCTGAAAAAGAAGTTGAACGCGAATGGCAAGGGTTTGGTGCATGTAGGTATGCGTAGCGGTGGATTGGACGCGTACGCTTTTGCGCAGCAACACACTATATATCTGATACCTAAATCCGAAGCCCCGCGAGATGAGAGGGTGAATAATCTGGTTATCGATATGGGTAAATTGTACGCCGACCGTGATACAAAGTCATTTGCACGTGTCGCTCTGGAGCAGCCGCCCAAAGCGAGGTATCAAGTTCCGCATGTGGTTCAATCACAACAAGACCTGGCGCACGGAAATGACGGTGCGCCGCAAAACAGAACAAAGCAAGAAATTTTCGAGCAACGTCAAAAGGATTTTGAGAAGGAAAAGATTGCTTTTGGCAGCGCGATGATTTCGCATAAACTTGAAGATAAAATAAAACATCTCGATCCAAGCACTTCTGAATACAAACTGCATATGGGACGAGGGTTTTGTGCCAGTGACTTGGTAGTTTTGAAAGAAACGATCGAAAAAATGCTGGTCGCTCAGGCGAAAAGAATCGAGCAGAAAGCAGAAAAAAATGTGAAATAACTTTGAACATGGCAGTCGGCGTCATCAATCCTGAACGATGACAGCGCCAAAAGAAACGACCATGTTGCACGTTCGGTGTAGCCTAACGTGCAACATGGTCGTTACGTGGTTCGTCCCGGAGGGGGACGGTCAGGAGCCGGCTGGCGCGGGGGGCGTCGCGCTCCAGCCGCCGCCGAGCACGCGGTACAGCGTGACCTGGTTCTGCAGCCGCTGCAGGTTCGCTTGCACCGCCGCCTGCTGGGCCGAGAACAGCGAACGCTGGGCGTCGAGCAGGTCCAGATAACTGGACGCGCCGCTACGGTAACGCAGGTCCGACAGGTTAAAGCGCTCCTGCTCGGCGGCCGCCACGGCGCGCTGGGCGCGCAGCTGCTCGCTGAACGTGGCCTGGCCGGCCAGGGCGTCGGCCACTTCGCGGAACGCGCTCTGGATCGAACGCTCGTACTGGGCCACGGCGATGTCGCGTCCTGCCCGGGCGCCGCCCAGATTGGCCTGGTTGCGCCCAAAGTCGAAGATCGGCAGCACCACGCTGGGCGCGAAGCTCCAGCCGAACGAGCCGCTCTTGAACAGGCCCGATAGTTCGCCGCTGGCGCTGCCGGCGCTGCCGGTCAGGGCGATGCGCGGGAAGAACGCCGCGCGCGCCGCGCCGATGTTGGCGTTGGCGGCGATCAGCTGCTGCTCGCTGGCGCGGATGTCCGGGCGCACCGTCAGCAGGTCCGACGGCAGGCCGGCCGGCAGCTCCGACAGCTCGGTGCTGGCCAGGGTGGCGCCAGCGGCCGGGTCCTGGGCTATCGGCTGGCCCACCAGCAAGGTCAGCAGGTTGCGGTCCTGGGCGCGCAGGCGCACCTGCTGGGCCAGGATCACGCGCGCGCTGTCGACCAGCGACAGACCCTGCTGCAGGTCCAGCTTGGACACCACGCCATTGTCGTACTTGAGCTGAATGAGCCGCAGCGATTCTTCACGCGCGGCCAGGGTCTTTTGCGTCAGCGCCAGCAATTCTTCATCGGCCAGCAAAGAAAGATACGCGTTGGCGACCGAGGCGATCAGGCTGATCTGGGTGCTCTTGCGCGCTTCTTCGGTGGCCAGGAACTGCGCCAGCGCGGCGTCCGACAAGCTCTTGACGCGGCCAAACAGGTCCAGCTCGAAATTGCTCACCGTCAGACCGGCGGTATAGTTGCTCTGGATGGTGTCGTCGCCCGTGGTGGTGCGCTGGCCGCTCACGCCCAGCCCGATCGCCGGGAAGCGGTCGGCGCGGCGGATCTGGAACTGTGCCCGGGCCTGCTCGATATTCAGGATCGCCACGCGCAGGTCGCGGTTGTTAACCAGCGCCTGGCCGATCAGATCTTTTAAGCGCGCATCGGCAAAGAAGCGCTGCCACTCGATCTGCGCGGCCGCTTCGCCGCTGGCCGGCGGCAGCGCTTGCGCCCCGGTGGGCGCGGGGAACGCGGTGAAGGGCGCCAATTGCGGGAACTCGGCCGCCACGGGCGCGGCGGGGCGCTCGTAGGTGGGCGCCAGCGACATGCAGCCGCCCAGGCTCAGGGCCAGTACCAGGGGAACAAACTTCAGCGGAGCGCTCTTCAAGGAAGTACGGATCATGGTTGGGTTCATTTGTTGATTACCTCGACCGGCGCTGGCGCCGGATGCAAGTGCGCGTCATGCAGACGCTGGCGGTCGCTGCCCTTGAACAGGGTACGCACCACCACGAAGAATACGGGGATGAAGAACACGCCCAGTGCGGTGGCGGTGATCATGCCGCCCATGACGCCGGTACCGATGGCGCGCTGGCTGGCCGAGCCGGCGCCGCCGGCAATCACCAGCGGCAGCACGCCGAGGATAAACGCGAGCGACGTCATCAGAATCGGACGGAAGCGCAAGTGGCAGGCCTCGACGGCCGCTTCGATGAGCGGCTTACCCTGCGCCTGCAGCTCCTTGGCGAACTCGATGATCAGCACCGCGTTCTTGGCGCCCAGACCGATGATGGTGATCAGGCCCACCTTGAAGTACACGTCGTTGGGGTAGCCGCGGCCGGTGGCCGCCAGCAGCGCGCCCAAGACGCCCAGCGGCACCACCAGCAGCACCGAGACGGGAATCGACCAGCTTTCGTACAGCGCGGCCAGCGCCAGGAACACGGCCAGGAGGGCAAAGCCCAGCAGCACGAACACGGTCGAGCCGGACAGCTTTTCCTCGCGCGACTGGCCGGTCCATTCGAACGCGAAGCCGGCCGGCAGCTGGCCGGACAGGCGTTCCATTTCGTCGAGCGCTTCGCCGGTGCTGTAGCCGGGCGCGGCGTCGCCCGCCAGGCGCATGGTGGGGTAGCCGTTGTAGCGCACCGTCTGCATCGGGCCGGTGATCCAGCGCGTGCTGGCGAACGCCGACAGCGGCACTTGCTGGCCCTTGTTGTTCACCGCCGAGAGCTTCAGCAGGTCTTCCGGCTGCATGCGCGCCTTGGCGTCGGCCTGCACCACCACGCGCTGCAGGCGCCCGGCGTTGGGGAAGTCGTTGATGTAGGCGGAACCCAGCGACGTGGAGATGGCCGCGTTGATGGCGTCGAAGGTCACGCCCAGCGCGTTGGCCTTGTCGCGGTCGATATCAAGCTGCACCTGCGGCGCGTCTTCCAGGCCTTCGGGACGCACGCCGGCCAGGATCGGGCTCTTGGACGCCATGCCCATCAGCTGGTTGCGCGCGGCCAGCAACTTGTCGCGGCCCTGATCCGCCCGGTCCTGCAGGCGGAACGAGAAGCCCGTGCCGCGGCCCAGTTCCGGAATCGGCGGTGGGCTGATCGCCAGAATGAACGCGTCGCGCACGCCGGACATGCGCGCGGTGATGCGGTTGGCAACCGACAGGGCGTCCTGTCCTTCGCCCTTGCGCTCGTCCCAGTCCTTGAGCGTGATGAAGCCGAGCGCCATGTTCTGGCCCTGGCCCGAAAAGCTGAAGCCCTGTACGCCGACCATCGAGGCGACTTCCGGTTGCTTGAGGATGAATTCTTCCGCCTGCGCCAGCGCGCGGCCCGTGCGTTCCAGCGTGGCGCCGGGCGGCAGCTGGAAGTTGGCGATGATGTTGCCCTGGTCTTCGTTGGGCAGGAAGGAGTTGGGCATCTTGGTGAAGATCAGGCCCACCAGACCGACCAGCAGCACAAAGGCGACGACGGCGCGGCCGGTGTGACGCAGGATCCTGGCGACCCAGCCTTCGTAGCGCTTGGCGGTCTTGGTAAAACCCCGGTTGAACCAGCCGAAGAAGCCTTTCTTCTCGTGCAGGTGGCCCGCTTGCACGGGCTTCAAAAAGTGCGCGCACAGGGCTGGCGTGAGCGACAGCGCCATAAAGGCCGAGAACAGGATCGACGACACCATCACCGCCGAGAACTGGCGGTAGATGTTGCCGACCGCGCCGGCAAAGAACGCCAGCGGCACGAACACGGCCACCAGCACCACCGTCACGCCGACGATGGCGCCGGAGATCTGGCCCATGGCCTTGCGCGTCGCTTCCAGCGGCGGCAAGCCCTCTTCGCTCATGATGCGCTCGACGTTCTCCACCACCACGATGGCGTCATCGACGACGATACCGATCACCAGCACCATGCCGAACATGGTCAGCACGTTGATCGAAAAACCCAGCGCGAGCAGCGTGGCCAGTGAACCGAGCAAGGCCACCGGCACCACGATGGTGGGGATCAGCGTGTAGCGGAAATTCTGCAGGAACAGGTACATCACCAGGAACACCAGGATTACCGCTTCAATCAGCGTTTCGACCACCTGGGTAATGGAGATGTCGACGAAGCGCGAGCTGTCGAATGGAATGGCGTACTTGGTCCCGGGCGGGAAGTACTTGGACAGCTCGGTCATGCGCTGGCGTACCAGCTTGGCCGTTTCCAGCGCATTGCCGGTCGGGGACAGCTGGATGCCGATACCGGTCGACGGCTTGCCGTTCAGGCGCGCCGAGGTGGAGTAGCTCTGGCCGCCGATCTCAATGCGGGCCACGTCTTTCAGGCGCACGGTGGAGCCGTCCGGATTGGCGCGCAGGACGATATTGCCGAACTGTTCGATGTTGGTCAGCTGGCCCGTGACCACCACGGTGGCGGTGGTGGCCTGGCCGGTCAGGTTGGGCAGGTCGCCGATGGTGCCCGAGGCGACCTGGGCGTTCTGGGTGCGGATGGCGGCGTTGACGTCGGCCGCGGACAGATTGAAGCCCACCAGCTTGGCCGGATCGACCCAGATGCGCATGGCTTTTTCGGTGCCGAACAACTGGGCCTGGCCCACGCCCGGGATACGCTGGATTTCAGGCAGCACGGTGCGCGAGGCGTAGTCGCCCAGCGCGATCGGGTCCCATTTCGGGTCGTCCGACGACAGGATAGTGAACATCAGGAAGTTGGCGCGCGACTTGTCGACCCGCACGCCCTGCTGCACCACCGCCTGCGGCAGACGCGGCGTGGCGCGGCCCAGGCGGTTCTGCACGTCGACCTGCGCCAGGTCGGCGTCGGTGCCGGTCTCGAACGAGAGCGTGATGCTGCCGCTGCCGTTGGCCTGGCTGATCGACTCCATGTAGATCAGGCCGGGCGAGCCGTTCATTTCGCGTTCGATGACGCTGATGACCGAGTCTTCCAGCGTTTGCGCCGAGGCGCCCGGGTAGGCGGCGGAGATGACGATCGCCGGCGGCGCGACCGCCGGGTACTGCGCGATCGGCAGCTGGGTGACGGCGACGGCGCCGACCACCATGATAAATAGCGAGATCACCCACGCGAAGATGGGGCGATCGATAAAAAAGCGAGCCATGAAGCGGTTCCTGTCGTTGGATTAGCGGCTGGCCGCGGGAGCGGCGGGAGCAGCAACTGCGGCGCCCGCCGCCGGAGCGGCTGCGGCAGGTGTGGCGGCGGCAGGGGCGGCAGCGGCAGGAGCAGCGCCCGCCGCGGGTGCTGCGGCAACGGCTGTGCCAGCGGGAGCGGCCTGCTGCGGGGTCCATGGCACCGGCTTGACTGGCGCGCCCGGCACCATCATTTTCTGGAAGCCGTCGACGACTACCTGTTCGCCTTCTTTCAAGCCGTCGAGCACGATCCAGCTGCCGTTCTGCTGGGTGCCGACCTTGATCGGGCGCGGGGCCGGCTTGCCGTCGGCGCCGACCACGATGACGGTGTCGCCCTGGGTGCCGCGGGTGACGGCCTGCTGCGGAATCAGGATGGCCGACGGCAGTTCGGCCTGCGACAGGCGTACGCGCACGTACTGGCCGGGCAGCAGCAGGTTGTCCGGGTTCGGCACTTCGGCGCGCAGGGTGATCTGGCCCGAGGTCGGGTCCACGCTCACGTCGGAGAACAGCAGCTTGCCCTTGCGCGGCAGTTCGGAGCCGTCGTCGAGCAGGATCGTCACCGGCAGCAAGCCGCCCGTGTTGACACGGGTGCCGGCAGCCTTGCGCAGGCGCTGCAGCTCGGTGGCGGACTGGGTGAAGTTGACGTACACGGTGCTGGTTTGCTGGATCAGGGCCAGCTGGGTCGCTTCGGTGGCGCTCACCAGCGCGCCTTCGGTCACCAGCGCGCGGCCGATGCGGCCCGAAATGGGCGCGGTCACGCTGGCGTAGCCGGTGTTGATCTGGGCGATGCGCACGGCGGCGCGCTGGGCCGCCACGTCGGCTTCGGCCGACTTCTGGGTGGCCACGATGTTGTCGTACTCCTGCTTGCTGACGGCGTTGGCGGCCACCAGCGGCTTGTAGCGGTTCAGCTGGGCCGTGGCCTGGTTCAGGTTGGCCTGGGATTTACCCAGCGCCGCCTGGGCGCTCAGCAGCGAGGCCTGGTACGGCGAGGCGTCGATCTGGTACAGGATCTGGCCGGACTTGACCTCGCTGCCTTCGGTGAACAGGCGCTTGAGCACCACGCCATTGGCGCGCGCGCGCACCTGCGCCACGCGCACCGGTTCCACCCGGCCGGGCAGCTCGGTTTGCAGGGCCACGCTGGCCGATTGCACGCGGATCACGCCCACTTCCGGCGGCGGGCGGTTGGCCGCGCCAGCGGCGCCGGGGGCGGCGGCATCCTTGTCGCCGCAGGCCGCAAGCAGCGCCAACGCGGCCAAGGTACAGGCGGCCATCCGGGTGAGCGACAGAACTGGAGAGGGGGCGTAGCGCATTACGAGCTTCCTTAAATGTGTCGAAACCGATTTCAGATCGAATATACTATCACGAGTGTATGTTTAATGTTTGTTGCATAATTATCAGTATTTACATGGTGGACGCAGATGGTTCGCAGGACAAAGGAAGATGCATTGGCAACCCGGGACAGCTTGCTGGATTCGGCGGAGCTATTGTTTATCGACCAAGGTGTATCAAAAACTACCTTACAGCATATCGCGACGGCGGCGGGCGTGACGCGCGGTGCTGTGTATTGGCATTTTTTGGACAAGGCAGCGATGCTGAACGCCTTGATGGAGCGGGCCAAGATGCCGCTGGAGTCGGCCATGCGCACGCTGGACACGCTCGATCCGGTCGATCCCTTGCATGATTTGCATGAGTACGCGATGTGCGTGTTCCGGCTGACGGTCGAGGATCCGCGGGCGCGTCGGGCGTTCGAGATTGCCACGCTGAAGATGGAGTTCGTGGGCGAGCTGACTGCGGTGCGCGAGCGGCGAAAAGCGAGCATGGTGCTGTGGAACGAGCGTGCCATCAGCCGGGTGCGCATTGCGCAGGGCAGGGGGCAGGTCAAGGCGGAGATCGATCCGGCGGCGGTGGCGCTGGGATTGTGGGCGCTGGTCGACGGACTCGTGCGCAGTTGGCTGATGGAGCAGAATTTCGATCTGGTCAAGATGGGTGCGCAGATTATCGATACGCATTTGGATTCGTTGCGGCTGTAGGGGATCACTGCCACTGCAGCTACTGCAGCTACTGTAGCTACTGCAGCTACTGCAGCTACTGTAGCTACTGTAGCTACTGCAGCTACTGCAGCTACTGCAGCTACTGCAGCTACTGTAGCCGCTGCAGCTACCGCAACTACCGCAGCCAGTCGCACCATTGTGTCCACAAAACGCAAAACCGTCTTCCTCGCGAAGGCGAGGATCCATAACCCATCAAGCTCAGAGATAAACTCAACTCGGCGGTGCTATGGATCCTCGCCTTCGCGAGGAAGAAGGATTCGATGCCAACTAATCAGGGATTTGCCGCGACGTTGTCAGGCCGCCACGCCGCCGCGGCCCACATAGTCACTGCCGCTTGCGCACTTTCCCCACTTCCGCGCCAGCGGCACTTGGCGTTTAGCGCATTCCCGTAATAATCTGCTTGAGCTTGCCCGAATCGGCACAGAACGCGCGGATGCCCTCGGCCAGCTTTTCAGTGGCCATCGCATCTTCGTTCATCATGAAACGGAACGTCTCTTCGTCCAGCGCCACCTTATCGATCGACACGCCCGCGCCGGCCTTGTCCAGCTTGCGCTCGACCGGCGCGTCGCTGTCCATCAGCTGTTGCAGCAGATCGGGGCTGATGGTCAGCAGGTCGCAGCCGGCCAGTTCCAGGATCTGGCTGGTATTGCGGAAGCTCGCGCCCATCACCTCGGTGTTGTAGCCGAACTTGCGGTAGTAGTTGTAGATCCTCTTGACCGACTGCACACCCGGGTCTTCCGCGCCGGTGAAGTCGTTGTTGGTCTGCTTCTTGTACCAGTCGTAGATGCGGCCGACGAACGGCGAAATCAGCTTGGCGCCCGCTTCGGCGCAGGCGATCGCCTGCGGCAGCGAGAACAGCAAGGTCATGTTGACGTTGATGCCTTCCTTCTGCAGGATCTCGGCGGCGCGGATGCCTTCCCAGGTCGAGGCGATCTTGATCAGCACGCGCGAACGGCCCGCGCCCGCTTCTTCGTACAGGTTGATCAGCTCGCGGCCTTTGGCCACCGTCGCCTCGGTGTTGAACGACAGGCGCGCATCGACTTCGGTCGACACACGGCCAGGAATGATCTTGAGGATTTCCATGCCGAAGTCCACCAGCACACGGTCGATCACGTCCCCCGTGGACAGGCCGGGATGGTCGCGCACGGCCTTTTCCAGCAGCGGCTTGTACTCGGGTTTTTGAACGGCCTTGAGGATCAGCGACGGGTTGGTGGTCGCGTCGCGCGGCGTGAACGCCTTGATCGACTGGAAGTCGCCCGTGTCGGCGACCACGGTGGTGAATTGCTTGAGCTGTTCTAATTGGTTCATGAGGCGTCTCGGTGAGTGGAGTGATCCGCCTTATTGTACCCAATCAGCCGATGAAGGAATCAAACTGCATGTCGAACTCCTGCAATGCTTTCTGCGCGTTCTGCATCTTGCGGCGGAAATCCGGCCCGCGCTGCAAGGCCAGGCCCACCGCCAGCACGTCGATCACCACCAGGTACGCCAGCCGCGCCGAAATCGGCGTGTAGGGGTCGGTGTTGAACACCAGGTCGATCGGGATTAGCACGGTGGCCAGGTCCGACAAGGGTGTGCCGGATGGAGCCAGCACGATCACGTCGGCGCCGCCGCGGCGCGCCAGCTTGATCGAGCGCACCAGTGCCGGGCTGTTGCCGCGCTGGGAGATGGCCACCACCGCGTCGCCCTCATGCAAGAGGGCTGCGGCGATGCTGTGGATGTTCGGGTCGGCGTAGGCCACGGTCGGTACGCCCGAACGGAAGAACTTGTGCTGGGCGTCGGCCGCCACGATGCCGGACGTACCCTGGCCGTAAAACTCGATCTTGTTGGCGCGCGAGAGGATGTCCAGCGCGCGCTGAATAGCGTCGGGATCGAGGTTGTTGCGCAGGTCGAGCAGGGTGTTGATGGAGCGGCTGCAGATCTTGTTGACCAGGTCCGCGGCCAGATCGTCCTGCGCGGGCTGCTCGTTGGCGCCGGGCAGGGCCAGGGCCAAGCCTTGCGCCAGTTTGAGCTTGAATTCGTGCCAGCCGTCGTAACCCAGGGTACGACAAAAACGCACCACGGTCGGCTCGGACACCTGGGCGCTGCGGGCGAGCGCCGTGATGTTCTGGCTGACGGTGGCGGATGGATGTTCGAGCACCGCCAGCGCGACTTTTCTCTCCGACTTGGAGAGGGAGTCGAGCTGGGTGCGGATGGAGTCGAGTAGCACGGGCTAGTCTTCTGGCAAGGGTGGAGCAGGGGTTTCGAGGTGCATTGCACCGCGCCTGCGTAACGGTCTGGCCTTGCAAGGCCAGACTCCCTGCGCTCCTGACTTAGTCTTCAGGGAGCGCTTCTTCGCGCCACTGCAGGCCGTCGCGGCCAATCAGTGCGCTGGCGGCGGCCGGGCCCCAGGTGCCGGCGGCGTACGGAATCGGTGCGCTGTCGTCCTGTTCCCAATGGTTCAGGATCGGCTCGACCCATTCCCACGCCGCTTCCAGCTCGTCGCCGCGCATGAACAGGGTCAGCTGGCCGCGCAACACGTCCAGCAGCAGGCGCTCGTAGGCGTCCATGCGCGGGGTCTTGAACGACTCGCGGAAGTCCAGTTCGAGCTCGGCCTGCTTCAAGCGCATGCTGTCGCCCGGGGTCTTGGCCATCAGGTTCATCGACAGGCCTTCGTCCGGCTGCAGGCGGATCACCAGGCTGTTGGGCTGGAAGCTGCTGGTCGGCTGGTTGAAGATCGAGTGCGGGATCTGCTTGAAGCGCACCACGATTTCGGCCAGGCCGTCGGCCATGCGCTTACCGGTGCGCAGGTAGAACGGCACGCCGGCCCAGCGCCAGGTATCGATTTCGGCCTTGATGGCGACGAAGGTTTCGGTGCTCGACTTTTGCGGCGCATCCGGCTCGTCGCGGTAGCTCGGCACCGGCTTGCCGTCGACGTGGCCGGCGCGGTACTGGCCGCGCACGATGTTCTGCGCCAGCGTGGTCGGGGTGAAGCGCTTGAGCGAGCGCAGCACCTGCAGCTTGGCGTCGCGCACGTCGTCCGGCGCGATCGAGCTTGGCGGCTCCATGGCCACGATGCATAGCAGCTGCAGCAGGTGGTTTTGCAGCATGTCGCGCAGCGCGCCCGAGGTGTCGTAGTAGCCCATGCGGTTGCCCACGCCGAGCTTTTCGGCGATGGTGATCTGCACGTCGGAGATCCACTCGCGGCGCCACAGGGGTTCGAACAGGATGTTCCCGAAGCGCAGCGCCAGCAGGTTCTGCACGGTCTCCTTGCCCAGGTAGTGGTCGATCCGGTAGATCTGCGATTCGGCGAAGACCTTGCCCACTTCGGCGTTGATCTGCTTGGCCGATTCCAGGTCGCGGCCCAGCGGTTTTTCCAGCACCACGCGCGAGTTGGCGGTGGCCAGACCCACCGCTTTCAGGTTGTCGCAGATCTGCGCGAACAGGTGCGGCGGCGTGGCCAGGTAGTACACGCGGGTGATGGTGTCTTCCTGCCGCAACAGCTCGACCAGCTTGCCGTAGGTGGCCACGTCGGTGGCGTCGAGCGAGGCGTATTCGATGCGCTGGATGAACTTGGACCACGCGGCTTCCACGACGTTTTTCGCGTGCGGGCGCGACGTCTTTTCTACCTCGGCCAGGAATTCGTCGTTCGACCACTCGTGGCGACCGACGCAGACGATGCGGGCGGTCGCGGGCAGGTCGTTGGCAACGTCGCGCGCGTACATTGCAGGCAACAGCTTGCGCATCGCCAGATCGCCGCTGCCGCCAAAAAGTACGAGGTCAAAATCGGTAAGAGCCATAATATGTGATCGCAAAAGTAGGGGGGGCGGGAGAATATTGCCGCTTGCCGGGCCGCTCCGGCGCACAGAAGGCGCAGGCGGAACGGACTGCGTTGGCGGTACTGTAAATTTACTACATAAATGTGCTGTTTGCAAGAAATTTTACTACGCAATCGGCGCGGGCAGGAGCGTTTTTCGCTATGAGAACGGTGCAAAAAGAAGCGTCACATCGTGCTTGCGTCGTCCCCGCGCAGGCGGGGACCCATGCTGAACAAGCTAGGCTAGTACTGCTAGCTCAGCATGGATCCTCGTCTTCGCGACGAATCGGGTCGCGCTCAGTCGGCCCCCGACTCGTTACGCGGCAGGCGGATGCAAAAGGTGGTGCCCAGATCGCGCCCGGGACTGGTCACGGTCAGCGTGCCGTCGTGCAGTTCGACGATGCGACGCGCCACATACAGGCCGAGTCCCAGGCCGGTGGCATTGGCGTGGGTTTGCAGGGTGAACGCGCCGAACACGTGGGGCAGGTCGTCGGCGGCGATGCCCTGGCCGCTGTCGGTGACCTCGATCTGCACCTGCTCCTGGGTGGAGGCCACGCGCAGACGGATGGCGCCGCCTTCGGGCGTGAACTTGACGGCGTTGAGCAGCAGGTTCCAGATCACCTGCTGCAGGCGGCGCGGGTCGGCGGAGAGTTCGACGCTGTCGGCGTAATCGACCGGCACGATCGACAGGGCGATCTGCTTTTCGCTGGCCGACACTTCGATGGTCGAGAGCGCGTCGCGCAGCACGCGCCCGAGCGAGACCGGTTCGCGCTTGATCGACATCTGGCCGGTCAGGGTGCGCGCCGCGTCGATCAGGTCCTCGATCATCGACGCTTCCTGGCGCACGTGCATGCGCATCGACATCAACCCGCTCTCGATGGCGGGCGGCAGGTCCTTGACGCTTCTGAGCATCAGTTCCAGGCGCATCGACAGGGCCGACAGGGGCGTGCGCATCTCGTGCGACACGGTGGCCAGAAACAGCTCGCGGGCGCGGTTGACGCGGTTCAGTTCCTCGATGGTTTCGCGCTGGCGGTCGATCGAGCCGGCCAGGGTCGCCAGCAAGGTGCGGTAGGTGGCCATGCGCGCCGGCGACACGGGCGCCTGCAGGCGCACGTCGTTCCACAGCAGCTGGCCGGACAGCCCGACCAGGCGGGCGATCTGCTCGCACGCCATGGGCGAAGTGAATTCGTTGAAGCACCAGCCGAACACCAGCACGCCGTAGACTTTACCGAACTGCGTCAACGGCATGCTGCACACGCGCAGGCCGTGGAACGCTTCGTCGGGAGCGGCCGCGTCGCTGGCCAGCACCTGCGCCACCATGCGCCGTTCCAGCACGCTGCCCGGGCCGTCGATGCGCCACAGGGTGGAGCTTTCCAGCAGGCGCCCGATGCGCGACGCTTGCAGGGGACCGACCTGGCGCACGCACTGGGCGTCGTAGGCCGACACCGTCAGCCCGGTGGCCTGGCTGAACTGGTCGAGCGGCGTGACCCAGCCATCCCAGTCGAACAAGCCATCCTGCGGGCGCGCGATGCTGATCACTTGGGCGATTCGGTGGGCAAATCGACCGAGCTTGGCATCTTGGTGCCCTGGGCGATGGCGTCTTCGATGACGGGACTCTGGCGCGACGGCGAGCGTGACAGCAGGCCGTAGTAGGACGAGAACGGCAGCTGCGGCACCACGCCGACGTTGTCGGCGCCGTTTTCGTCGAGCAGCTGCAGGCCGCCCTTGGCGATGACGTATTCGCGCGTGACCTGGATGTTGTTGCTGCCGCGGACCTTGGGAATCGCGATGGCCCGACGCAGCACGGTGGAGATTTCCACGTAGTTGAGCAGGATGATGTTGTCCACCAGGTGCGAGCCCTTGAGCTCCTGGCTGATCTGCGACAGTCCCAGCAGCTCCGGGCTTTCGTAGTTGAAGAACACCGTTGCCAGGCGGTTCTTGAAGAACGTGGCCAGCGCGTACAGGTAATCGGTGACGGCGGTGGGGCTGGCCATTTCGTACACGGCGCACGAGTCGAGCACCACGCAGTCGATGCCTTCCTTTTCGACCAGCTTGACGATGCGGTCGAAGTGCACGTCCAGCTCCATTTCGAGGGGCGACTCGTAATGCATGAACAGCTCGCCGCGCTCGATCATGCCGGGCAGGTCGAAGCCCAGGGTGCCGGCGTTGCGGATCAGCTGGTGCGGATGCTCGTCCAGGCTGACCAGCAGCGTCTTGTGGCCGTTGGCCACGGCCGAGGTGAGGAACTGTACGCTGAGCACCGTCTTGCCGGTGCCGGAGATGCCGCTGACCATGGTGACCGAACCGGCGTACGGGCCGCCGTCCATCATGTCGTCGATGGCCTGGGAGCCGGTCGACATGCGCTTGTCGGAGGTGGGCTGCTCGACCAGCGACAGGGGACGCGACTGGGCGCGGCGGAACACGTGGATGCCTTCGTTGGCTTCAATGCGCATGGTGTGGCTGCCGCCGATGAAGTCCTGGCCGCGCGACTTCTTGACCGTCAGGCGGCGTTCCACGCGGCGCGCGTTTTCTTCGCGCGTGAGGGCGATGATGGTGTCGAACACGAACCGTTCATGGGCCGGCACGGCGCCGAGCGACTCGTCGCGCTCGGCCGTGACCAAGGTGGTTACGCCCAGGCGGTTGAGGCCTTCGATCAGCACGTGGACGTCTTCGCGGAAGGGCAGGTCGTGCACTTCGGCGTACAGGCGCATGGGCGTGAGCCCGTCGATCAGCAGGCGCTTGGCGCCGATGCTGCGCAGAGCGTCGGCAAAGGCGCCTTCGCTGTTGCGAAATTCCGACAACAGCACGGCCGGGCTGGTCTGGATGACCTTGATCTTGCCTTCGTCGATCAGGCCTTGCAGGTCCCAGTCGAAGCCGGCGGCGTCGCGCAGCAGCTTGGCCGAATCGAGTTCGAACGAGACGATCGCGCCCGGTTCGTCGTAGTGGGCGGCGCCCGCGTAGATGAAGCCCAGCCCCAGCGTGGTCTTCCCCGAGCCCGGCGGGCCCTCGACAATCAGGTTGTTGTGGCGCGGAATACCGCCGCGCAGGATCTCATCGAGACCTGCGATTCCTGTCTTGACCAGTGTCGACACGTGCTGTTTCCTATGGGTGAATGGCTAGTGGGGTGATATTTTCCACAAGTCTAGCACCCCTTGAGTGTGCGCTTGCGCACGTATCATGCTTGGAGGGTGACTCCGTGGTCGGTTATATACATCTGATTACAAAGGATTTTTGCACGGTGGTGAATAATTAGTTGAGCCATCCAGTCGCAGAGAACTGTTACCTTCAAATTGAGGTACGAACGGTCGGGCAGAAAAGCCACCATGCTCAAAGCCGTCATCCCCGCTTTCGCGGGGATGACGGCTATCAGGTCGGTTGTGGAGAGGGATACTTAGGAGGATGATTTATGGCTGATAAAACGGCTCGGCGCGGCCCGCGACGTCCACGCGCAGCGACAGCACCTTGCCCGACAGCGGGTACTGCTCCAGCTCCGCGCCTGAGCGGCCATGGCTGGCGCTGGTGATGTACAGGGTGCGCAGGTCGGCGCCGCCGAAGGCCAGCATGGTCGGGCAGCGCAGCGGCAGCTTGATCTCGCCCAGCTGCTCGCCCGATGGCGCAAAGCGCAGCAGGCGGCCGCCTTCGAACATGGCGACCCAGTACGCGCCTTCGCTGTCGACCGCCGCGCCGTCCGGACGCCCGCCGTAGTTGGGCGCGCCCTTGTTGGTGTCGAACTGCTGGAACGTCTCAGGTTCCGATGCCACGCCGGCGGTCAGGTCTAACGTATAGCGGCTGACCCGGTGCGCCGCCGTGTCGGCGTGGTACATGCCGCGGTTGTCGGGTGCGAATCCGAGGCCGTTGGAGTTCATCATCCCGCCCGACCACTTCAAGGTGACCGTGCCTTTTTCAAGGCAGTACATCTCGGCGGCCTGACGGTCGCGCGGCTCGAAGATGGTGCCGACCCAGAAGCGCCCCGCGGCGTCCACGCGCCCATCGTTAAAGCGCGTGGTCGCCGTGTCGTACGGCGCAGGCGCGATCGGCGTGATGGCGCCGCTGTCGGTATCCAGATGCACGAAGCCCTTGCGGGTGGCCACCACCAAACCGCCGCCGGCGTGCTGCGCCAGCGCCGACGGATCGGACTCGAAAGGGTAGGCGCGGTGCGCGCCGCTGGCCGGGTCCAGGCGGTGCACCTTGAAGCCGCCGATGTCGACCCAGTAAAGGGCTTGCTCGGTGCTGCTCCACAAGGGGCATTCGCCGACCTGCATGGCGGCGTCATGGACGACGGTGAAGTCGCGCCCTTCGAAGTTCACGCCGGCGCCGCTCATACGGCCGCCTTGGCCATGGCGATCAGGCCATTGGTCGAACTGTCGTGGTGCTCCGGCTTGGCCTCGCCGGTCAGCTCCGCTTCGATCTGGCGCGCCAGCACTTTGCCCAGCTCAACGCCCCACTGGTCGAAGCTGTTGACGTCCCAGATGACGCCTTGCACGAACGTCTTGTGCTCGTACAGGGCGATCAGCGCGCCCAGGGTGGACGGGGTCAGGTATTCCATCAGGATGGTGTTGCTCGGACGGTTGCCGGGGAAGGTCTTGTGCGGCCCCAGGCGTTCGATCTCGGCCAGCGACAGGCCCTGGGCCTGCAGGTCGGCGCGCACTTCGTCCAGCGTTTTGCCCTTCATGAAGGCTTCCGATTGGGCGAAGCAGTTCGCCAGCAGCGCCGCATGGTGGTTCTCGTACTCATGCGCCGGGCGCAGGGTGGCGATGAAGTCCATCGGCGTGACATCGGTGCCCTGGTGCAGCAGCTGGAAGTAGGCGTGCTGGCCGTTGGTACCGCACTCGCCCCAGATCGCGGGGCAGGTCGGCGTGTCGACCGGGTCGCCCGCCTTGGTGACGCGCTTGCCGTTGCTTTCCATATCGAGCTGCTGCAGGTAGGCGGCAAAGCGCGACAGGTCCTGGTGGTACGGGGCGATCGACACCGACGAGCAGCCCAGGAACTGGCGGTTCCAGAAACCCACCAGCGCCAGCAGCACCGGCATGTTCTGCTCCAGCGGCGCTTCGCGGAAGTGCTTGTCCATCGCGTGCGCGCCGGCCAGCAGGTCGTTGAAGTGGCCGAAGCCCACGCACAGGGCCACCGACAGGCCGATGGCCGACCACACCGAATAGCGTCCGCCGACCCAGTCCCAGAACGGGAACATATTGGCCGGGTCGATGCCAAAGGTTTTGATCGCTTCGGTGTTGGTGGACACGGCCACGAAATGGCGCGCCAGCGCGCTCTCCGGGTCGGCCGCGGTGCTGTTGTGATCCAAGAACCAGCTGCGCGCGGTCTGCGCGTTCATCATGGTCTCGGCCGTGGTGAAGGTCTTGGAGGCGATGATGAACAGGGTGGTTTCCGGGTCGACCCGGCCAAGCGCCGCGTCCATGTCATGGCCGTCGACGTTCGACACAAAGTGCATGGTCAGGCGCGGGTGGGCGTACTGGCGCAGCGCCAGGCAGACCATTTTAGGGCCCAGGTCCGAGCCGCCGATGCCCACGTTGACGATGTCGGTGATCGGTTTGCCGGTGTGGCCCAGCCACTCGCCCGAGCGCACGGCGTCGGTAAAGGTGCGCACGCGGCGCAGCACGGCGTGCACGTCGGCCGTCACGTTCTGGCCTTCCACGGTCAGCGCCACGTCCGGCGGCGAACGCAGGGCGGTGTGCAGCACGGCGCGGTTTTCCGTGTTGTTGATGCGCTCGCCGGCGAACATGGCGTCGCGCTGGGCTTCCACACCGCGCTCCTTGGCCAGGGCGGTCAGCAGCTGCAAGGTGGTGGCGTCCAGGCGGTTCTTGGAATAGTCGAGAAACAGGCCGGCCGCGTCCACGGTCAGCTTGGGAAAGCGCTGGGCATCGGCGGCGAACAGCGCGCGCAGCTCCCAGTCTTCGGCCTCGAAGGCGTGCGTTTCGAGCGCCTGGAAGCTGGCGGTGGAGGTCAGGGCGGGCTGGTGTGGAGTGGTCATCTTGTCGGTTCGGGTTGGTTGCCGGCACGCCGTGGGGCGCGCACAGGAGAGCGCATCAGCGGAAGTTTCGTAAGCGCCGACAGTGTCGGGCGCGGATGGTCGAAATGATACAGGAAAATCGCGTAAATTCACTACAAAAGGCCGGGGGCTTCTTAGTGTAGTGCCGCTCGGGAACAGGCGTTTCGGCGCCGTGGACGACGCCCCGGCCCGCCCGGTTGACTTGCAATCCGGCGGTAAATGGGGCAAGCTAATCAACTATCCGGTAGGGTTTCCAATAGTTTTGTAGTAAAATTTCAGAAGATTAATTCATTAAGGAACGAGATTATGGCGCTGCACCCCGTACTTCAATCGGTGACCGAGCGGATCGTCAAGCGTAGCCGGCCTTCGCGCGGCGCTTACCTGGCGCACCTGGACGCGGCGCGCGTGCAGGGCGTGCAGCGCGGGGCGCTGGCCTGTACCAATCTGGCGCACGGCTTTGCCGCGTTTCCGGCCAACGACAAGCTCAAGCTGAAAGAAGTCAAGCGCCCGTCGGTGGCGATCGTGTCGGCCTACAACGACATGCTGTCGGCGCACCAGCCGTTCGAGACTTTCCCCGCCATTATCAAGGATGCGGTGCGTAAAGTCGATGCGGTGGCCCAGTTCGCCGGCGGCGTGCCTGCCATGTGCGACGGCGTGACCCAAGGCCAGCCGGGCATGGAGCTGTCGCTGTTTTCGCGCGACGCCATCGCCATGGCCACGGCCATCGCGCTGTCGCACAATATGTTCGACTCGGCCGTCTACCTGGGCGTGTGCGACAAGATCGTGCCGGGCCTGCTGATCGGCGCGCTGCACTTCGGCCACCTGCCTGCCGTGTTCATTCCGGCCGGTCCGATGACCAGCGGCATGAGCAACAAAGACAAGGCCAGCATCCGCCAGCGCTACGCGCAAGGCAAGGCCACCCGCGAAGAGTTGCTCGAAGGCGAATCGGCCTCGTACCACGGCGCCGGCACCTGCACCTTCTACGGCACCGCCAACAGCAACCAGATGCTGATGGAAATCATGGGTCTGCACATGCCGGCCGCCGCTTTCATTACCCCCAACACCCCGCTGCGCGAAGCGCTGACCGCGGCCGGCGCCCAGCGCGCCGTGGCGATCTCCCAGCAAGGCGAAACCTACATTCCGGTCGGCCATATCGTCGACGAGAAGTGCATCGTCAATGCCGTGGTCGGCCTGCTGGCCACCGGTGGCTCGACCAATCACACGCTGCACCTGGTCGCCATTGCCAAGGCCGCCGGCATCGTGATCGACTGGAACGACTTCAATGAGCTGTCGGCCATCGTGCCGATGTTGACGCGCATCTACCCGAACGGCGACGCCGACGTGAACCACTTCCATGCCGCCGGCGGCACCGGTTTCGTGATCCGCGAATTGCTCGACGCCGGGCTGTTGCACGACGACGTGACCACCATTTTGGGCCGCGGCTTGCGCGCGCACTGCACCGAGCCGTTCCTGGACGGCGACACCGTGGTGTGGAAGCCGGCCGCGGCCGTGTCCGGCGACGACAGTGTGCTGCGTCCCGCCTCCAACCCGTTCGCGGCCGACGGCGGCATGATTCTGGTGGACGGCAACCTGGGCCGCGCCGTGATGAAGATTTCGGCCGTGAAAGAGCAGCACCGCGTGGTGGAAGCGCCCGCGCTGACGTTCAACTCGCAGGAAGATTTCATGCACGCCTACAAGGCTGGCAAGCTGGACCGCGACTTCGTCGCCGTGCTGCGCTTCCAGGGTCCGCGCGCCAACGGCATGCCGGAACTGCATGCGCTCACGCCTGCGCTGTCGAACCTGCAGGATGCCGGCCGCCACGTGGCGCTGGTCACTGACGGGCGCATGTCGGGCGCGTCGGGCAAGGTGCCGGCCGCCATCCACGTGTCGCCCGAGATTCTGGCCGGCGGCCCGCTGGGCCTGGTGCGCGACGGCGACATCATCCGCCTGGACGCCACCACCGGCACGCTCGAAGCGCTGGTGCCGGCCGAAGTGTGGGCGGCCCGTTCGCTGGCCACGGCCGACTTGTCGTCCAGCCACATCGGCATGGGCCGCGAGCTGTTTTCCATGTTCCGCAATTCGATCAGCGAAGCGGAGAAGGGTGCCACCACCTTCCCGCTGCCATCGCCGATTCCTACCACCGTGTCCCTGCACGATACCGCCGACATCGGCGACACCATGCCAGGCTCCGACGAAGACTTTTTGATCAAGAACCCAAAATGACCATGACCCTACTCGACATCATGCGCTCGGCGAGCGTGATTCCCGTGATCGCCATCGACGATCCTGAGCACGCAGTGCCTTTGGCCCGCGCGCTCGTCGCCGGCGGCATCCGCGTACTGGAAGTGACGCTGCGCACCGCCCACGGCCTGGCGGCGATTCGCGCCATGTCGGAAGTGGAAGGCGCCATCGTCGGCGTCGGCACCCTGACCACGCCGGAAGAGTTTGCCGCCTCGCGCGACGCCGGCGCCGTGTTCGGCGTCTCGCCCGGCTTGACCCAGGCTCTGATCGAAGCGGCGCGCAAGAGCGGCCTGCCGCTGCTGCCAGGCGTGATGACGCCGTCGGAAGTGATGGCCGCGCGCGAAGCCGGTTTCCGCCAGCTCAAGCTGTTCCCGGCCGTGCCGGCCGGCGGCGTGGGCATGCTCAACGCCATCGGCGGTCCATTGCCGGATGTGACGTTCTGCCCGACCGGCGGGATTTCCATCGACACGGCGCCGGCATTTTTGGCGTGCAAGAACGTGGCCTGCGTGGGCGGCTCGTGGCTGACCCCGAAGGATGCGATTCTGGCCGGTAACTGGGCGCACATCACCGAGCTGGCCAAGGCGGCGTCGGCGCTGCGCAAGCAATAAGCTGGCTGGAGACATTCAGTACGTAGTCACACCATCACCGGGCATGCGGTCATGAAGCTGCTGCGCCGCTCCCCGCAGCGCCGCGCCATGACGCCGGGTGAAATCAAGATGGCGTCGCTGCTGTTCGGCGACGCCATCGATTATGCGCGCGTGCATATCTATCAGCGCCGCTATCTGCCGTTCGGGCTGCAGCCCCGGAACTGCGCCATGACGCCCAATGGCGCCATGTATTTCCATAAATCCTGTTGCCTGGTCGATTTCTCGACCGGGACGCCGCACGCCCGTCACTGGTTCATGCATGAGATGGTGCATGTGTGGCAGCATCAGCTAGGCTATCCGGTGCGTCTGCGCGGCGCTGTGCGGCTCGGCCTGTCGTACAACTACGATCTGGCACCGGGCAAGACGCTGGCGGACTACAACATGGAGGCGCAGGGCGATCTGCTTGCCGATTACTTTGTGCTCAAGCACCTGCGCTCGCCGGTATCCATGCGCCAGCCCCGCTACGCGGACAGCCTGCCGCTTTATGAACAGGTACTAGCCAACTTTCTGGCCGATCCGGCCAGCGCAGGGAACCTGCCGCACGGTTGGGCGCGCCGGCTGCGGCATCTGAAGCGGTTGTAGCGTCTACGGTACGCTAGCAGATTGACCCGCTGGTGCGCTTTCCGGTTTTGATGCCCAGCGACTGTGCAAGCCCTAGTTGCCAGGCGCTCGCGCATCGCCTCATTTGTGGCTGGTTGACTAAGCCGCTACCGGCGCTGGCCGGCGCGACGCCGGCCACTTACATGGACACGGTCGAGGGCCAGAAACTGGTGGCGGAACTACTCTCGATGAGCCAAAGCGGGGCGTATGCGTGACCAACTGAGCGCCAGGACGGGTGACGCCTCGTGAGCGAAAATTGCCGCCGACATGATTTTCGCGCACAAAGCCTCTGGCGGTGGCTGTGGCGCAGTTGCCGCGCCGTCTGCTGCATCTGAGTTAGCGCAATACTTCCGTAAGGCAACACCGTAGTCTGGCGTAGCGTTCCCGCCATTCCTCGGAGTTTTCCATGCGATTCAGATTATCCCTAGCCGCCACCGCGCTGCTGACCACTCTGTCAGCCCATGGCGCGGCGCGCGTGGGCGCGCTTGAAGTGCGCAGCGGGAACACCGGCGTGCCCTGTTTCACCATCACCGCGGCCGAGGAGCAACGCAGCGGGGAGCCCGATTTCCATTCCATCGTCGTCAGCGACAGCGCCGCCGCCGTCATGTGGAAGATGACCATGCCGAAGCCGCGCACTTTCCCGCTGACCGTCCACATGTGCGTGCCGTACGGCGGGCGTTTGCCGGTGTTGCCGCAGACACCCTCCGCGCCGTTGCAGCCGGGCAGAACCTATGACGTCACCATCCACGTCGCCCCGGCGAAGTCGGCCAGCGCCCCGCGCCTTTATCGCGGGCGCTTTTGCCTCAAGGGCAAGGAAGGCGCGTGGAAAATCGCTCAGCCAGATGGCCATCAACGGGGCGCTTGTGCATAGGCGCGAAATCGTATTATAATTCTCAAAAGAAATACAAATTAACCATAGCCAACTTCTTCACTATCCTCCTTTACCTACAGGCTGCCATGAATCGCTCGCTTGCTTCCGCTCTGACGTTCGCCCTTGCCACTGCCTGCGCTGCACCGTCGTTTGCGATGGGCGCGTCGGATATGGGCGCACGCGGTACGGCGGGCAGCAGCCAGGCGCCCCGGCAAGTTGGCGGGTCGCAGGTATCGGCCAAGAGCGACGTGCCCAAGCCGCCCGTGCTGATCCTGGCACTGGTGGGCGTGGGACTGGCCGGCCTGATCGTGATGCAGCGCAAGGGTGCTGCTTCCAATTGACGGAGGGCGCCGACCGGTATGGTCCTAGCAGCCTGTCGGACTTAGGATCGTCAGCTGCAAAAATACCTGGGACGGTCCATATTTTGCCGCTCTCTCGGTCAATAGCTCGCTATTGACACTGCGAAATCGTCAAAATCTGGCCTCGCCCTGCTATTTTTTCGCTCTGACTCCCTAAGTCCGACAGGCTGCTAGCCTTTCAGCGATTTGACCTGCACCTCGGCATCTGCGCGCTGATCCTGATTGAGCCCTGTCTTGAACGACAGGGCTTTTTCATAGGCGCTTGCGGCTTTGCCTTTCTCGCCCAGCGCCTGCCAGGACTGGCCGATCCGATAATGGAGATGGGGCTTGGGCCATTTGAGCAAGGTCTGCTCCAGCGCGCCGATGGCTTCGCGGTGCTTGCCTTGCTCCTGCAACAGGCGCGCGCCGCCGAACAGGGTTTGCTCGCTGTCGGGAAAGCGCTGCTGCATGGTTTTAAAGATGCGCTCGGCATCGGCCATTTTCTTGTCTTTTACGTAGCCGGCGCCCAGCGAATACAGCAGGCCCAGCTGCTCTTCGGCCAGATCGTCCAACGGGGCCACGCGCACGGCCAGCGCGGCCGCTTCCGCCTTGGCCGGGTTGCCGCTGTTGCGCTCCATGATCGCCGTCATCAGCCTGGCGGCATCGGGACTGATGCTGGCGGTCTGGCCGACCAGCGCGAGCGCCTTGTCCTTGCCGCCGCCCACCATGCCCGGTGCTTGCAGGTAAAACTGCAGCAGCGAAAAGCGCGCTTCGAGGTTGGCCGGGTTCAGCTCCACCGCTTTGATCAGTGCGCCGCGGATCTTGCCGATATAGCCCATCGCGGACAGGATCCCGCCGTGCATGGCCTTGACCCCCAGCGCGTTGCCCAGCGCCAGATGGCAGCGGCTGTCGGCCGGCTGCGCCGCCACGCAGGCTTCGCCCCCGCGCACCGCGTCTTCGGTGCGCCCATCGTTCAGTTCGAGAATGGCTTTGCTGCGCGCATACAAGGCGTCGGCGTTGGCCGGCTCCTTGGCCAGGCGGCTGCTGGCCGCCCGTTCGGCGTCGGCGAATTTCTTGGCCTTCAGCAGAGGGGTGTAATCGTCGGCGGCCAGCGCGCCGGACGAACACAACAAAGCCAGCATGGCGAGAGAGAGTGAGGGCGGGAAACGCATGGCTATCCTTGAAAATAAAGCAGTCATTGAAAGGTCGGTCGCAAGGCGCTGGCTTATTCGTAGCGCAGGCAGTCGACCGGCAGCAGCCGCGACGCCCGCCGGGCCGGGTAGAAACCGAAAAACACCCCCACCAGGCTGGAGAAGCCGCAGGCGACCAGCACCGCCGACAGGGTGATCACGACGTCGAACTTGCCGGTGGCCGTGATGGCCGCCGCCAGGCCGATGGCAATGGCGATGCCGACCACGCCGCCGGCCAGGCAGATCACCACCGCTTCGGTGAGAAACTGCAGCAGCACATCGCGCGGCTTGGCGCCGATGGCCATGCGGATGCCGATCTCGCGGGTGCGTTCGGTCACCGACACCAGCATGATGTTCATGATGCCGATGCCACCGACCACCAGTGAAATGGCGCCGATCACGCCCAGCATGGCGGCGATGCCGCCGCTGATCTTGCCCGCCGTTTCGGCGAACGAGGCCAGGTTGTCGATGTGGAAGTCGTCCGGTTCCTCGAAGCGGATGCGGTGGCGGTCGCGCAAGGTTTCGTTGATGTCCTCGATGGCGTTCTGCAGGTTGCCGTCGGATTTGCCCTGGGCGACGACGTAGTGCACATTGCCCGGAAACGGGCTGCGGATCAGGTGCGCGCTGGCCGCCGTGATGGGCACGATCACCAGCTCCGACAGATCTGGGCCGTCGACCTGCTTGCCTTCGCCGTGCAGCACGCCGATGACCTGGAAGGCGACGTTTTCGATGCGGATGAACTTGCCCAGCGGGTCCATCTTGTAGAAGAACTGGTCGGCGATCTTCTGGCCGATGACCACCATGCGCGCGCTGGCGCGCACGTCCGCTTCGCTGAAGGCGCTGCCGCTGTCGAGCTTCCAGTTGCGGATCTTGAACATGGCCGGGGTGACGCCGTGCACGGGGCGCGACGAGGTCTCGTTGCCGACCGTCAGCTTGAAGGCGCCTTGCATGGCGGGCGCCGCGCCTGACAGGCTGGGCAATTTATTCAGTGCTTCGGCGTCGGCCAGGGTCAGGGCCGGGGCGGCGCCGGCGCGCATGCGGCGCTCTTCCGCGCGGTTGCCGCCCGGACCGATGAACAGCATGTTGGTGCCCAGCGCTTCGAGCTCCTTGGAAATGAAGCGCTGCATGCTGTCGCCCAGCGCCAGCAGCAACACCACCGAGGTGATGCCGATGATGATGCCGAGCATGGTCAGGGCTGTGCGCAAACGGTTCGCGCTCATCGAGCGGAACGCTTCGACAATGACCTGGATGAAATTCATTCGGCCTCTCCCGCGCGCACGTCGTGGCTGGCGGCCAGCTGGCGCAAGCCTTCGGCGGCGGGGCCGTCGTACAGTACCCGGCCATCTTTCAGGCGCACCAGGCGCTTGGCGTAGGCGGCAATGTCGGGCTCGTGCGTGACCAGCAGGATGGTGATGTTGCGCTCGCGATTGAGCTGCTGAAACGAGCGCATGATTTCTTCGCTGGTCTGGGTGTCCAGGTTGCCGGTCGGTTCGTCCGCCAGGATCAGGGGCGGGTCGCCCACCAGCGCGCGGGCGATGGCCACGCGCTGCTGCTGTCCGCCGGACAGTTGATTGGGCGTGCGCCTGGCCAGCTCGGCCAGCCCGACCCGTTCCAGTTCCACCAGCGCTTTCTTGTGCGCCGTGGCGCGGCTCACGCCCGCGTAGATCAGGGGCAGGGCGACGTTCTCGGCCACGCTCATGCGCTTGATCAGGTTAAAGCTCTGGAACACGAAGCCGATCGAGCGGTTGCGCACGGTCGCCAGTTGCGCGCGCGACAGCGTCAAGGTGTCGATGCCTTCGAGCAGGTAGCTGCCGGCCGTGGCCTGGTCCAGGCAACCGAAGATATTCATCAGGGTCGACTTGCCCGACCCGGACTGGCCCATCACGGCCAGAAAGTCGCCGCGCGGCACCTTCAGGTCGATGCCGAACAGGACCGGTGTTTCGACGTTGCCCGAAAAGTAGCTTTTGCTGACGTTGCTGATCTCGATCAGCGGCCCGGGGCCGTCTATGCTGCCGTGCACGCTTGCCTGTTCGCTCATGGTGCCGTGCCCGCTCACTCGAACCCGTTCTTGCTAGGCGCCAGCGCGCGCGTGATCACCTTGTCGCCTGCCTTGAGGGGGCCGCTCAGCACTTCCGTGTAGCGGAAGTTGGACAGGCCGATGCGGATGTCCTGCGGCACGGCCTGGTTTTTCGCGTCCAGCGTGTAGATTTTGAAAACCCGCGCCGTATCGTTCTTGCTGCGAAAGGCCACGTCGTCGTCCTCGGTGGGCGCGGGCACTACCGGCGCCGGCTTGGCGGCGTTGCTCGTCTTGGCGCTCGATGCGGCCTTGACTTCGTCGGCCTTCTTCTGCTGTTCGAGTTCTTCGTCGCTCAGCCGAAAGCGCAGCGCCGCAGTGGGGATGCGCAACACGTTCGGACGGTTGCCCACCACCAGCCGCACCTGCGCCGTCATGCCGGGTTTGAGCAGTTCATCCTGGTTGGCCACGTCGAGCACGACGTTGTAGGTGACCACGTTCTGCACCACGTTCGCGGCCAGGCGGAACTGGCGCATGGTCGCTTCGAACTCGCGGTCGGGATAGGCGTCGACCACGAAGCGGGCGGCCTGGCCGGGTTTGAGCGCGCCCACATCGGCTTCGGACACGTTGGTGTCGATCTGCATCTTGGTCAGGTCCTGGGCGATCTGGAACAGGTTCGGCGTGGTGAACGAGGCGGCCACCGTCTGGCCCAGGTCGATGGTGCGCTTGATGATCACGCCGTCGATGGGGGCGCGGATGACACTGTTGTTCAGGTCGGCGCGGGCGCGTTCCAGCTGCGCCTGCGATTGGGCGATGTTGGCTTTGGCCACGTCGAGCTCGCGGCGCGACTGGTCCAGGGTCAGGCCAGAAATATAGTTCTGCGCCACCAGCCGCTGGTTACGCTCGAAGTTGGCGCGCGCCAGCGCCATCGAGGCCTGGGCCGAGGCCAGGCCCGCTTCCACCTGGCGGATCTGGGCGTTGAAAATGGTCGGGTCGAGCTTGAGCAGGATCTGGCTTTTTTTGACGTGGTCGTTAAAATCGGCTTTCAGTTCGACCACGGTGCCGGATACTTGCGAGCCGACATTGATCAGCGCCACCGGGTTGATGGTGCCGGTGGCAGTCACGGTCTGGGTGATGGTGCCCTTGTCGACCACGCTGGTGCGATACTTGGAGGGGGGAATGGCGTTGCCGTCCTTCTTCATCGACACGGCCACGGCCGCAGCGCCGGCGGCAAGCAGCAGGCCTACGGTAATCAGGATGCGCTGGCGGCTGAAAAAGCCGCTGCGGGGGGCACCGGAGGGACGGAGAACTGGGGTGGACGACGGTGCCATTGAGACCCTGCAATCGGTTGGGATAGCGCAGTGTCCGACATTTGTGCAAATTAGGCAACATACATACAGGCAATAAAATCCTGCGGCATTGCACCGCAGGGTGTCGGCTTGGACGACTATCTGACCTGCAATTATCTGGCGACGCTGCGCGTGCCCACCACTTCAACCGTCACGCGGCGGTTCTGGGCGCGGCCTGCGGCAGTGGCGTTGTCGCCCACCGGCTGCGATTCGCCCTTGCCTTCGGTGTACACGCGGCTTGCTGCGATGCCTTTGCCCACCAGATAGGCCTTGACGGCCTCGGCGCGGCGCAGCGACAGCTTCCGGTTGTAGGCGTCCGACCCGACGCTGTCGGTGTGGCCGACCGTCACCATCACTTCGGTGTCCATGCCTTGCAGCTTGCCCAGCAGCTCGTCGAGGGCCGCCTGACCAGCCGGCATGACGACCGACTTGTCGAAGGCGAACAGGGTTTCTGCCGCGAAGCTGACTTTTTCCGAGGTCGGCACGGGTGCCGGCGCCGGCGCCGCCGCTGGTGCGGCTGCCGGTGCCGCTACCACGGTCTCGACCGGGGCGGGCGCGGCCAGCGGGGCGGCGGCGATCGCCGCCCTGGCTGCCGGGCGGCCCAGCTTGTAGACCAGGCTGACCGAGAACAGGTCGACTTCGCCGCGGTTGCCCACGGCATCGTTGACACGGTAGCGTTCAGCTTCCGTGCGCAGCGCCAGTGCTTCGGTGAACTTGTATTCCAGTCCCACGCCGGCCTTGGCGTTGCTTTTCTTCTCGGTGCGGCTGCCGCTGCCGGGGGTGAACAAACGGTTGCCGGTCAGCTCGGTACTGGTCTTGGCGTAATTCAAGCCGATGCGGCCCAGCAGGGAGAGCCGTTCGGACAGCGGCAGCTGGGCCAGCAGATCGAGATTGAGGGCGCGGAAGCTGGCCTCGCCATTGAGGACGCCGTTGCCGCTGGTGGTCGAACGAAAGCCGAAGGTGCCCAGGTCCGTGTAGCCCGCTTCCAGCGCCAGATAGCGGTTGAGCTGCTTGCCGATGAACAGCTTGTAGCCCAGGTCGCGTTCGTCGGTGCCGAAGGCGGTCACGCTGGCGCCGTTGGCCGCCAGGCTGCGCATGAGGCGCTGGTCGTCGATGTTGGCGCGGCCCTGGCCGAGGCCGGCGCCCACGTACCAGGCGCTGTTGGCCCACTCGGGGTTGATGAAAGTTGCGTCGGCGGGCGCGGCGGAGTTGGCCTGGGCGGCGTGGGCCGTCAGCAGGGCGGCGGCGACGGCGCAGAGGGTACCGATCGTGTGTGTCAGAGTCATGGTCGTGTCCTGTCGGTTTATTTGGTGATCTGGTTGTTACGCAGCGTGACGGCGGCGCCGCTCAGCACACGCCCGTTGAGCAGGGTGGTGTTGTCGCCCACGGTGATGGCGGCCGACTGGCCCAGGATATTGCCCTTGAAGACGCTGTTGGCGCCCAGGGTGGTCGGGCCCACAGGCAGCCAGTTGACATCGCCCGCGGTGGCACCGTTGGTCAAGGCGACGATCGAGTTGGCGGTCGAGTTCAAGGTCAGTGCGGTACGGAAGATGTACACGCCAGGACCGTTCAGGGTGAAGGTGCCGGTGATGCTGATGGCGCCGGCGTAGCAGTACACGCCGGGACCGAAGGTCTGGCCGCCCAGGTCGACGTCGCCGGCAGCGCTGACGGTGCAGCTGCGGGCGTTGCCGTCCGAAATGGCGGTTTGCAGATCGGCCAGTGCGCCGGCCAGGATGGCGCCCGACTTGTAGTTGGTAAAGCCTGCGGCCTGGGTCGGATCGACGGTCTGGGATGCGCCGCCCACGTCGCCGGTGACCAGGGTGGTGCCGCCGGCGTTGTTGGTGATCGACGTGCCGGCTAACACGGCGAAGCTGGCGGCCGAACGCAGGTTCAGCGATGCTGGCGTCGGCGTCGGCGTCGGCGTTGGCGTCGGGGTAGGAGCGGGCTCCGGCACCACGACGATGGGTGGGACGGTCGCGACCGCTGTCACGGTCAGGGTGGCGGTGCCGCTCAGGGCGCCGCTGGTGGCGGTGATCGTGCTGGTGCCTTCGGCAACGCCGCGGGCCATGCCGGACGGGACGATGGTGGCGTTGGCGGTCGTGCCCGAGCTCCACACGGCCGATGCGGTGATGATGGCGCTGGAGTTATCCGAGTAGCGCGCGGTGGCGACGAATTGCTGGGTGGCGCCGACACTGACGCTGGCCGTGACCGGGGTGACGCTGATGCTGCTCATCACCACGGTCGAGACGGTCACGTTGGTGGTTGCGGTCTTGCCGCCGAACGCCGCGGTGATCAGCGAGGCGCCGCCGGTCAGACCGGTGGTCAGGGCGCCGGGGCTGACGCCGGCCACGGCCGGGGTGGCCGAGCTGAACGTGGCCAGCGTGGTCACGTCGGCACTGCTGCCATCCGAATACGTGGCGGTGGCGGCGAGCTGGCGCGTGGCGCCCACTTGCAGCACAGGGTCTTGCGGAACCAGGGTGAGCGAGACCAGCGTGACGCCGGTGACGGTCAGTGTCGACGCGCCGCTCTTGCCGGAAAACGCGGCGCTGATGACGGCAGTGCCGCTGACCAGGCCCTTGGCCAGGCCACCGGCGGCGCTGACGCTGGCAACGGCGGGGGTGGCGCTGGTCCAGGCCGACGCGACGGTGACGTCACGGGTGGAACCGTCGGTGAAGCTGGCGGTAGCAACGAATTGCTGGGTGGTGCCGGCGGCAACGGTGGCCGTGGCGGGGGTGACGGCCACCGCAACGAGCGCGGCGGCGGGCAGGACGAGGATGGGATCGCGTCCCTGGTCGCCGCCGCCGCAACCGGCGAGCAGGGCTGCGGCAAAGAATCCGATGGAACAAACCAGCGGTTGGAGAAATCGGGAGAATATTTTCATGGTGTTTCCTTTGCATGAGTGGCCGGCTTGATGCGCCAGGTCCGGACACGAACTATCTCTCCGGCAACATTGAGCGTATGTGCGGTGGGCCGCTTAGGACGTAACTAAAGGAAATGTGTGTTGATTCTGCACAAGCTCCGGCGCGCAATCCCGAGGCGGCGTGGGGAGCGTGGCGGGCTTGCTGCGTGCGGGGATGGACGGCGGGTCAGGCGGCGGCGTGGGCCATGACGCGGTTGCGCCCGGCACGCTTGGCCTCGTACAAGGCGCGGTCGGCCTGGCCCAGCAGCAAGCCCAGGTCGGCTGGGTGGGCGCCGTTGCCGGTGGCAATGCCGATGCTGACGGTGACGCGGCCCTCGCCGGGTGCGCTGAGGTGGGGAATGTTCAGCCCGGCAATACGCTGGCACATGGCGTCCGCCATCTGCTGCGCATGGGCGCCGTCCAGCTCGGGCAGGATTACGGCGAATTCTTCGCCGCCGTAGCGGGCAATCAGGTCGAGCGGACGCTGCAGCATGGATGCCAGCGCCGCAGCTACCTGGATTAGGGTATCGTCGCCTTGCTGATGGCCGTAGCGGTCGTTGAATGCCTTGAAGGCATCGATGTCGATCATCAGCAGCGACAGTGCCGTGCCGGCCCGCTTGGCGCGGCGGATTTCCTTGTCGAGCGCGGCATCGAAGGCGCGCCGGTTGGCAATCCCGGTGAGTCCGTCGGAAAACGATTGTTCGCGCAGTTCCAGCGACTGGTCGCGCAGCAGGCGCTCGCGGTTGACGGCCACGCTCACGTCGGTAATCTGGATCAGGCAATAGCGCCCGGCGCCGCCCACCGACAGCGGGGTGACGGTCACGGCCTGGCGCATGCGCTCGCCGGCGCCCCCGGCAAACAGGCGAAACGGCGCCTTGTGCAAGGTTTGCGACAGCACCGAGGGCAGATTGTCGCGCAGCGCTTGCTGCACGGCGGCTTGCACGCGCCGGTTGCCCGGTTCGCCGTACACGGCGAAGAAATCCTGGCCCAGTACGGCGCCTGCGGCCAGCGCCGCATGCCGCTCCATCCAGCCGTTCCACAGCACCACGCGGCACTGGGCGTCGAGCAGCACGATGCCCAGATTGAGCGCGGCGAACAAGCCTTCCAGCAAGTTCAGCTGTTGTCGGTCGGGCGTGGCCGGGGCGTGGCGGGTCATGTCAGGCCGGCCCCATCACCTTGGCCAGGTAGCGGTCGACCTGATCTTGCAGGTCGTGCAGCGCGGTCAGGTCGAGGATGAAGGCGACGTAGCCGTGGATCTGGTGTTTTTCCAAGATAAAATCGATGTGCAGCATCAGCACCACGGTGTCGGCGTGGCCGCCCGAGGCGCTGAGGATGTCTTCGCTGCTGCCCACATGGTACTGGGGCAGCGAGCCGGACAGTTCCTGGCCGAAAATGTTGGCCAGGGTGCCCACGCAGGAGTTGAGGATGATGTTGCCGATCTCGCTCATGGCCTCCTGTTCCATCTCCGTCAGTTCCTTGAGCGAGACCGACTCGCCCACCATCAGGCGCACGATGTCGAGGCTCTTGTCCTCGGGGAACATGAGGATGGCTTCGGTCTGGAACGCGCCTTCGTAGCGCTGGCTGACGCCGCACACGCGCGCGCTTTCCTTGTTGTCCAGCATCTCGGCCGCGTCGGCGCGGTTGACGAAGGTGATCGACGGCACCGACATCGTCACTTCTTCGTTGACGATGTCGCTCATCGACCGGGCCGCGTGGCCGACGCCGATATTGAAGATTTCGACCAGGGCGTCGTGCTGAAGTTCGCTCAGGTGGATCATGTCAGTCCAGCGCCAGGGTATCGATCAGCGTGTGGATGCGTGCTTCGGTGATGGGCTTTTCCATGAAGCCCACGCCCAGTTCGCCGGCGCGGTTGCGCGTGGCGTTTTGCACGTTGGCTGTCACCAAGGAAATATGGGTGGCGGGGCACAGCACGCGCAGCTGCTCGGCGGCAGCCAGACCGCCCATGCCGGGCATGTTGACGTCGATCAGGATCAGCGCCGGCTGCAGCCCGCGCGCCTTGTCGATGGCTTCCTCTCCCGTGGCCGCTTCCTCCACGGTCCACGCGGGCCGCGCGCTGAGGATGAACTGGCGCGCCATCAGGCGCGACACGCGGCTGTCGTCGACGACGAGGATGGTCTTGGTAGCGCTCATGGCGACTCCTGGAGATTGGCTGGACACAAAACATTTTCGCATACATCGTTGCCTTCTTGCCGGGTCGGGACACGTTTCCAAACTGAAAAAAGTGCGTCATGCAGCCGGGATACCGGTGGAACAAACGCGATGGTGAAAACGGAAAAGGGCCGGGGGGTGGCGCGATCCGCTAAAATGGCGCCATTCTTTTTGCATATTGTGCGCCGGTGTATGTCGCGGCTGTCAGTGCGTCTTTTTTTATTTACTTCGCTCGTATCCTTTTAGCTCGTATCTTTATAGCTCGTATCTTTCTAATCTCCCAACTATGACTCAAGACGAACTCAAGCAAGCCGTGGCACGCGCCGCCATCGAATATGTGGTGGACGGTGAAATCATTGGCGTGGGCACCGGCTCGACCGCCAATTTCTTCATCGATGAACTGGCCACCATCAAGGACCGCATCAAGGGCACCGTGGCCTCGTCGGAAGCGACGGCGGCACGCCTGCGCGGCCATGGCATCGCCGTGTTCGACCTGAACGATGTGGAAGACATTGCCGTGTACATCGACGGCGCCGATGAGATCACCGCCAGCGGCGCCATGATCAAGGGCGGCGGGGCGGCGCTCACGCGCGAAAAGATCGTCGCGTCCGTGTCGCGCCAGTTCGTCTGCATCGCCGACGGCTCCAAGCTGGTCGATGTCATGGGCAAGTTCGCGCTGCCGGTCGAAGTGCTGCCGATGGCGCGCGCGGCCGTGATGCGCCAGCTGGCCAAGCTGGGCGGCCAGCCGCGTCTGCGTCTGAAGGCCGGAACCGATCAAGCCTTCATCACCGACAACGGCGGCGAGATCATCGACGTGGCCGGCTTGCAGATCACCGATCCGGTGGCGCTGGAGCAGGCGATCAACCAGATCGTCGGCGTGATCGCGGTGGGCCTGTTTGCCGCGCGCGGCGCCGATGTGTGCCTGCTGGGCACGGGCGAAGGCGTCAAGACGCTGACGTTCTAAGCGCGTGGGGTGGTGTTTCACTGCTCATCGCGGCGTGTTGCTCACCCTTATTCATCACTGACCCATCACTGGCCATCACTGGCCCATCACTGACATTTGACCCACCGGGGAACCCATGAAGCGACTGATCTTGGCAATGGCATGCACCGCGCTCCTGAGCGCTTGTTCGATGTTTCAGCGCGAACAGGTGGTGGTGGCGGCGGCCCCGGTGAAAGCGGCGCCGGCGCAACTGCTCGACGCGGATGGCGTACCCATCGAGCGGGTGCCGTTTCGTGCGGGAATTTCGTCGGTGACGGTGGAGAACATGGCCAAGAAGCAGGGCTGCACCGGTGGCGTTGGCGCCGGTCTGATGACCGAGCCAGGCCCGATCGAGGTGTATCGCATGATGTGCGATAACGGCAAGGTGTTCCGTGCGCGCTGCGAATTGCGGCAATGTAAGGCGATGTGATGTGGCTGGTCAGTCGCTGCAACTGCGGCAACTGACCTTGCTGATGAGACCTAGCTAGTCCTTGCTGATGACAGCGGGTGCGGCTTACTCGGTGGGCGGCACGTAACCCATGGCCGCGTCGGCGCCTTCGCCGAAAAAATGCTTTTCCATCTGCGCCGCCAGATACTTGCGGGCGCGCAGGTCGGCCAGGTTCAGGCGATTTTCGTTGACCAGCATGGTCTGATGCTTGAGCCACGCTGCCCAGGCTTCTTTCGACACCTGTTCGTAGATCTTCTTGCCCAGTTCACCCGGATAGGGAGGAAAGTCCAGTCCTTCGGCTTCCTTGTTCAGTTTGATGCAATGGATTGTGCGGGCCATCTGTGCTCCTAAGGCGGTTCGGTGTAAAGCTGCGATTATAAAGGGTTGCTGATCGCCCCGTCGGGCGCCGGCGCCAGGATCATAAGGGCTTGATCAATACCTGGGATTTGCGCTGCCAGTTGTACATGTGCTGGCGGTCCTTCGGCAAGGCATCGACGGAAGCGGGAACGAAGCCGCGTTTCTGGAACCAGTGCGAGGTGCGCGTGGTCAGAACGAATAGTTTATTGAATCCTGCTGCGCGGGCGCGGTTTTCCATGTGCTTGAGGATACGTTCGCCATCGCCCTGGGCCTGCACTTCCGGGTTGACCGTCAGGCAAGCCATTTCAGCCATCTTGGACGCCGGGAACGGGTACAGTGCGGCGCAGCCGAAAATCACGCCATCGTGCTCGATGACGGAGAAATTGTCGATTTCGCGTTCGATCAGCTCGCGGCCCCGTTTGACCAGGGTGCCGTCCGCCTCCAGCGGTTCGATCAGCTTGATGATGCCGCCGACGTCCTCGATGGTGGCCTGGCGCAGGCTTTCCAGGTTTTCGTGGCTGATCATGGTGCCCACGCCATCGTGGGTGAACAGTTCGAGCAGCGCCGAGCCATCCATTTCGTACGGCAGGATGTGCGCGCGCGGCACGCCGTTGTTGCACGACTTGATGGCGTGCTGCAGGTAAAACGCGGCGTCGGCCGGCAGAAAATCGGCCTGCAGCACGGCTTCGGCCTGGTGCGACGACAGTTCGCGGATCTCGGTGCCGGCTTCGTCGATCATCATCGGCGTTTCCGTGATGAAGATCATCTTGTCGGCGTGCAGGGCGATGGCGGCGGTGACGGCCACGTCTTCCATGGTCAGGTTGAACACTTCGCCGGTCGGTGAAAATCCCAGCGGCGAGAGCAGCACCACACTGTCGGTGGCCAGGATGGCATGGATGGTCTCGGCGGCGATCTTGCGGGTCATGCCCGTCAGTTCGAGGTCGACGCCATCGATGACGCCTAGCGGACGGGCAGTGACGAAGTTGCCCGATATGATGCGGATGGCTGCGTGCGCCATGGGCGTGTTCGGCAAGCCCTGACTGAAGGCCGCTTCGATATCGAGGCGCAATTCGCCAGCCGCTTCCTTGGCGCATTCCAGCGCCGCCGTGTCGGTGATGCGGATGCCGTTGTGAAAGCGGCCTTCGACGTTGCGCAGCGCCAACTGTTCGGCCACCTGGGGACGCGAGCCATGCACGACGACCACGCGAATGCCCAGCGCCACCAGCAGCGACAGGTCCTGCGCCAGCACGGGCAGGGCGCCCGCGGTGACGAGTTCACCCGGAAAGGCGACCACGAAGGTCTTGCCACGGAAGGCGTGGATGTAGGGCGCGACCGAGCGCAGCCATTGGACGAATTGAGTAGGAGTTTCCATTTGCCGCATTATAATTCGCTGCGCGACTTGCGCACTAAAAATACCTGTAAAAACGATGTCAGATCAGAGTAACAAGCCTACCGCGCCTCGCGCGTCGCCCCCATTGACGGAACCTTCAGCGCGCTCGGATCGTCCGGACGGCATGCCGCGCCCGGCGCCGTCGCAAGAGGACACGCTGCGCCCGGCGCTGTCGCAGGAAGGCGCGGCACGCCAGTCCCGTTCGCCTCGCATGGACGCAGATGGGGCAGCGCGCCCCGCGCAGTCGCATGGCGACGCGCCGGACCAGCCGCGCCCATCGCGCCAGGCAGGGGACGGTTTGCCGCGGCAACCGGAGGGATCGCCACGGCAGCAGCAGGGATCGCCACGGCAGCAGCAGGGATTGCCCCGGCACACAGACAACGGATTGCCGGGCGAACAGCCGGCGCGCGATGGATCGGTCCAGCAGTCCCGGCCGCCGCGCCAGGCAAGCGATGGTTCGCCGCGCCATCAACAGGCGCAGGACGGATCGGCTCGCCAGCCGCGGCCGCCGCGCCAGGCAAGCGATGGTTCGCCGCACCACCAGCAGGCACAGGACGGATCGGCTCGCCAGCAGCGGCCGCCGCGCCAGGCAAGCGATGGTTCGCCGCGCCAGCAGCAGGCGCAGGACGGATCGGCTCGCCAGCCACGGCCGCCGCGCCAGCCAGGCAACGGATCGCCACGCCAGCAACAGGCGCAAGACGGTTCAACCCAGCAGCCCCGGGCACCGCGGCAGGCAAGCGATGGATCACCGCGTCAGACCAATGATGCGTCACCGCATCCGAGCAATGATGTGTCTACGCGCCAGACCAATAATGGCTCACCGCGCCAGACCAACGATGGGTCATCGCGTCAGATCAACGATGGCTCATCGCGTCAGATCAACGATGGGTCATCGCGCCAGCGAGGCGACGGTTCGCCGCGTTTGCCACGTCCGGAAGAGCAGGGGCGCGATGGTTCGCTGCGCGCGCAGCTGCAGGGTCTCGCCGGCGCCTCGGCTACGGCCGTCCAGAGCGATACGGCCTCGCCCGCTGCCCGTCAGCCAGGGCGGGCGCCATCGGCGCGCGGCAGCGCCGCCCCGGAGCGGGAAGTATTTCGCAACCCGCTGCCGCCCATTACTTTTCCTGAAGAGTTGCCGGTATCGACGCGCCGCGGCGACATCGTCAAGGCGCTCATGGACAATCAGGTCATCATCGTCTCGGGCGAGACGGGCTCGGGAAAAACCACCCAGCTGCCCAAAATTTGCCTGGAACTGGGGCGCGGCCAGAAGGGCTTGATCGGCCACACCCAGCCGCGCCGCATCGCCGCATCGTCGACCGCCAAGCGCATTGCCCAGGAACTCGGTTCGCCCCTGGGTGAGCACGTGGGCTTCAAGGTGCGCTTTACCGATACGCTGTCGCGCGGCGCCTCGGTCAAGCTGATGACCGACGGTATTTTGCTGGCCGAAACGCAAACCGATCCGCTGCTCAAAAACTACGACACCATCATCATCGATGAGGCGCATGAACGCAGTCTGAACATCGATTTCCTGCTGGGCTACCTCAAGCAGCTGCTGCCGCGCCGCCCGGATCTGAAAGTGATCATCACTTCGGCCACGATCGATGCGGACCGCTTCGCCCGTCACTTCGGGCAACCCGACAAGCCGGCCCCTGTGATCGAAGTCTCGGGCCGCCTGTACAAAGTGGAGGTGCGCTACCGCCCCGTGGACCGCGATCCGGTTGCAGCAGCGACCCCGGAAGCGGGCAAGCCCATGCCGAAAGCCCAGGCGGCGCGTGAGAAACGCGACCTGATGGACGCCGTGGTCGAAGGCGTCGACGAACTGTGCCGCATTGGCTCGGGCGACGTGCTGGTGTTCCTGCCGGGCGAGCGGGAAATCCGCGATTGCGCCGAAGCGCTGCGCAAGCACCACCCGCCCCACGTGGAAATTCTGCCCCTGTTCGCCCGCCTGTCGGTGGAAGAGCAGGAGAAAGTGTTCCGCATCACCAACGCGCGGCGCATCGTGCTGGCCACCAACGTGGCTGAGACGTCGCTGACGGTGCCGGGCATCCGCTACGTCGTCGATGCCGGTCTGGCGCGGGTGAAACGCTACAGTTTCCGCAACAAGGTCGAGCAGCTGCAGGTCGAGCCGATCGCCCAGTCCGCCGCCAACCAGCGTGCGGGCCGTTGCGGCCGTGTGGCCGACGGTGTCTGCATCCGCCTGTACGAAGAAAACGATTTTTTGCAGCGGCCGAAATTTACCGAACCGGAAATTTTGCGCTCGTCGCTGGCGGCCGTGATCTTGCGCATGAAGTCGCTGCACCTGACCGACGTCGAAACGTTCCCCTTCATCGAGCCGCCGCAAGGCCGCGCGATTGCCGATGGCTACCAGCTGCTGCAGGAAGTCGGCGCCGTCGACGAGACCAACGACCTCACGCCGCTGGGCCACAAGCTGGCCAAGCTGCCGCTCGATCCTCGCGTGGGCCGCATGATCCTGGCCGCACTGGACAACGCTTGCCTGACCGAGATGCTGATCATCGCCTCGGCCTTGTCGGTGCAGGACCCGCGCGACCGGCCCATGGAGCATCAGCAAGCGGCTGACGAAGCCCATAAGAAGTTTGCTGACGAAAAATCCGAGTTCCTCACGTACATCAAGATCTGGAACTGGTTTGAAGCTGCCATCGAGCACAAGAAGACCAACCGGCAGTTGATGGAAACCTGCCGCAGCACCTTTTTGTCGCAAGTGCGCCTGCGCGAATGGCGCGATGTGCATTCGCAGCTGCTGACCATTGTGAAAGAGCAGGGCTGGCGTCTGAACGAATTGCCGGCCACGTATGAAAACCTGCACACGGCGCTGCTGACCGGCTTGCTGGGCAATATCGGGTTCAAGTCGGAAGACGAGCCCGGCGCCGGTTACCTGGGGGCGCGCGGCATCAAGTTCCATATCTGGCCTGGCTCGTCGCTGCTGAAAAAGCCGGGCAAGTGGATCATGGCTGCCGAGCTGGTCGACACGACCCGCCTGTATGCCCGCTGCGTGGCGCAAATCCAGCCGGAATGGATCGAGCGGGTCGGCAGTCATCTGCTGAAAAAATCGTGGGGCGAGCCGCGCTGGGAAAAGCGCGCCGCCCAGGTCACCGCGTCGGAGCGGGCCACCTTGCACGGCCTGGTAATTTACAGCCAGCGGCGCATCAACTACGGCCAGTTCAACCCGGTCGAGGCGCGCGAGATTTTCATCCGCGACGCGCTGGTGGCGGGCGACTACGACACGCGCGCGCCGTTCTTTGCCCACAATCACAAGCTGGTCAAGGAAATCGAAAACCTGGAGCACAAGTCGCGCCGTCTGGACGTGCTGGTCGACGACCATTTGATTGCCGCCTTTTACGACAAGCTGATTCCATCCGACGTGATCAATGGGGCAGGGTTTGAAAAGTGGCACAAGGACGCCACCTTCAAGGAGCCCCAGCTGCTGTTCCTGAACCGCGAAGAGTTGATGCGGCATGAGGCGGCCGGCGTCACGACCGAACTGTTTCCGAAGGCGATGACGGTCACCGGCATCGAGATGCAGCTGACGTACCATTTTGAACCGGGCAGCCTGCGCGACGGCGTGACCTTGTCGCTGCCGCTGTTTGCACTGAACCAGTTGCCGCGCGAGCGGGCCGACTGGCTGGTGCCCGGCATGCTGAAGGAAAAGGTGCATTTGCTGCTCAAGTCGCTGCCGCAAAAGCTGCGGCGACATTGCGTGCCGCTGCCGGACTTTGCCGCGCGCTTTTGCGAGCGCGTGCATGAGGCGGGCATGTTCGGCCGCGGCGACCTGATCGACGCGATCATCGCCGACATCCGCGCGCAGACCAGCCTGTCCGTGCTGACCACGGATTTCAAGGTGGAGACGCTGCCGGCGCACCACTTCATGAATTTTAAGATCATCGACGAACATGGGCGCCAGCTGGACATGGGCAGGAACCTGGCCACCCTGCAGGCCGAGTTCGGCGGGCAGGCGCGTCAGAGTTTCCAGAAGCTGGCGGAAGTGCCCGCCACCGTGGGGACGGTCCCGTCCGGCCAGGGCGCGGCGGGCCAAAGCCCGACCGGCAAGGGCAAGCCTGGCGTAAGCGGTGGGCCCGGCGCGACGGCGCCGCAGGCAGGCGCGGCCGCGCAGCCGGCACGGGGTGGGCAGCAGAGTCAGCATACGGGCTTGACGGCGTGGACGTTCGGCGAGTTGCCGGAACTGCTGGAAATCGTCCAGGGGAAATTGACACTGATCGGCTTCCCGGCGCTGGTGGACAAGCAGACCCACTGCGATCTGGAAGTATTCGACGACCCCACCGTGGCCGTGCGCACGCACCGGGTCGGCCTGCGCCGCCTGTTCGCGCTGCAGCTGAAGGAGCAGCTCAAGTTCATCGAGAAGAACATTCCTAACCTCCAGCAAATGGGCATGCAATTCATGGCGATGGGTTCGCAGGAAGAATTGCGCGACCAGATTATTCAGAAAGCCATCGACATCGCCTGCCTGCAGGATCCGTTGCCGACCGACGCCGCTGCGTTCAATAAACGCAAGGACCAGGGCAAGTCCCGACTGAGCCTGCTGGTCAATGAAATTGCCAGACTGGTGTCGCAAGTACTGACCGAGTTTCACGGCCTGCCGAAGAAGCTGCAAAACGTCAACCCGCAAGCGGCCGCGGACATGCAGTCGCAATTGCAAGGCCTGGTGCACAAACGCTTTTTGATCGACAACGATTACGCCCAACTGGCCCACTTTCCGCGCTACCTGAAGGCCATTAACGTACGACTGGAAAAACTGCGGGGCGACCCGGCCCGCGACGCCAAGCTGATGGCGGAATGGACCCAGTCGGCCAGCCATTTCATGCGTGCGGCGAAGGACCGCATGGCAGGGAAAAACACGGACCCCAAAATGGTGGAGTTCCGCTGGATGCTGGAGGAATTGCGTGTGTCCCTGTTTGCCCAGGAACTGCGCACGCCCATGCCCGTGTCTGGCAAACGGTTGCAGAAGGTATGGGAGTCGATGCAGCGCTGACCCCCTTACCACTGCGCACCATACCGATGCGGATTTATAACCGCGAACCTACTTTTTTAAACCCGAACCGGCTCTTTAAACCCGAACCGGATTTTTAAAACCCGAACCGGCTCTTCAAACCCGAACCGGTTCCTTAGCCAGCCCTACAAGCCCGCGCCCTGTCCGGTGGTGCCACTGCTGCTGGTGCCCATGCCCGGTCGCATGCCGCCCACGCCACTGCCGCTCATGGAGGGATCGGTGCCGTAGAACGAATGGATCTGGTTGGACCAGCTCAGGTCGGTCATGTCGGGCCAGGCATCGGGGTCGAAGCCGGGTGCCGACTTGAGGCGTTCCTTGTCTACATTGAGGACGAAGCGCTTGTTCATGGTGTCGAGCTGTAGTGCCTGCCAGGGCACGGCAAACAGTTTTTCGCCCATGCCGAGGAAGCCGCCGAACGACAGCACGGCATAAGCGACCTGGCCGGTGCGCGTGTCGAGCATGATTTCCTTGATGTCGCCCAGATCTTCTTCCAGCGAGTTGACCACGCTGTCGCCGATGAGCGTGTCGGCGCCCATCAGCGCAGGACCCGGCCCGGCGCTGCCGGTGTCTTTGTACATGCCATATTTGTCACGGTCGAGGTAGGTCATGGTGTTCTCCTGTGTGGTGTGGGTGGGTGGTGCGTTGACCTATTCAGGCTACGTGCGCGCCATGGCGGGCGTTTGATTTGGCTCAATCGTGCCGAGCCGCTTGGCGCAACGTCGACACTGTTGCTTTATTGTTGAGTTCGGCAATCTAAGCGCGATAACGCACAGAACCGGGGTATCGGCGCAGCTATCCTTATCAGAACCAAGGAGGCTTCACCATGATGTGCGTTACGTCCCGTTGCAACAATGCCGGCCCGCTGGGCAAACCGATCCCGACCCGGTCATTCGCAGCGTTTCTGTTCGCACGCCTGCACGGCCGGGCCATCGCCCGCTTCCGATGGTAAGCAGTAGTCCATGGCTGCGCGGCCTGCTGCGCGCCGGGAAAAAACAGCAGCGCTCGGCGACCCGGGCGCTGACGATCCTGCTCACGCCCGCCAAGCCGGCCAAGAAATCAGCCAAGCCGAAAGCCCCGGCCAAGCCGAAAGCCCCGGCCAAGCCGCGCGCGCCGGCCAAGGCCGCAGGCACTGTGGCGGGCATACCGAAGGCTGCGCTCAAGCCGGCGTCCGCGCCGCGTCCCGCAGTGACCGCCAAGCCCAGAGCACCGGCCAAGCCCAAAGCGGCGCCGGCGCGGCCACCGGCCGGGGCGTCGGTGCGGCGGGTGCCGCTGGCGCCGCTGCCTCCCGTCAATGGCAAATGGCTGGCCGCGCATTATGCCGAGCCGGGCAACAGCTTGCGGCGCATGAGCTACTGGCTGTATCTGCCGACCACGGCGCCCAAGCGCGGCGGCTGGCCGCTGCTGGTGATGCTGCACGGCTGCGAGCAAAGCGCCACCATGTTTGCCGAAGGCACGCGCATGAACCAGTGGGCCGAGAAAGCCGGCTTCGCCGTGGTCTATCCGCAGCAATCGGTATCGACCCACCCGCACCGCTGCTGGAAGTGGTACGACCGCGCCACCCAGCAGGGCGGCGGCGATGTGCCGGCCATTGTCGGCATCGTGCGCCAGGTCATGGCCGGCTATCCAATCGATGCTGCGCGGGTCTATATCTGCGGCATTTCGGCCGGCGCCGGCATGGCCAATATCGTGGCCGTGAATCACCCGAACCTGTTCGCCGCGCTGGGCATGCATTCGGGCCCCTTGTACGGGGCCGGCCACAGTACGGTGGGCGCGCTGGGCGTGATGCAGCATGGCGCGCTCAGCCGCACCGACAGCGCCATTGCCGAGCTGGTCGCGCGCGGCCCGGGCGTGCCGGCCATGCCCACCATGCTGATCCACGGCGACGACGATCCCGTGGTGCGCCCGGTCAACCAGGTGCAGCTGGAGCGCCAGGCCATGCTGCTCAACCGGCTGGGACCGGACAGCCGGGTCGAGCTGATGCATAAGCCGGGCGGCAAACGGGTCCATCCGCACTCCGTGCGCGACGTGTATCACGGTTCCGCGGTGATGCTCAGAGTGGCGCGCATTGCCGAACTCAAGCACGCCTGGAGCGGCGGCGACGAGCGCGTGTCGTTCCATTCCGGGGCCGGACCGGACGCCAGTAAAATGCTGTTGGACTTCTTCGGCAAGCACCGGCGGCGTGCCTGAATTCAACACGGCGTCACTCTGATCTGCATCAAGAATTGTCAGATTGACCTTGCCAAATCCGGGTCCGGATAGTACTGTACATCCATACAGTACTTTTGGCGGTTCATCCCATGTCTATTCATCAATCACTCGCCGCACCGGAGCAGTTGCATCCCTCCCTATGGCGGGCCTCGCAGCTGGCCCACTCCACCACGCGCTGCATCGATACCGGGCATCCGGTGCTGTCGGGCCAGTTGCCCGGGGGCGGCTGGCCCACCGGCACCCTCACCGAACTATTGCTGCAGCAAACCGGCATCGGCGAATTGCGCCTGCTGCGTCCCGCCCTGGCGCAGGTGGCCAAGCGCCGCATCGTACTGCTGCAGCCACCCCATCCACCGCAGGCACTGGCGCTGGCCGCGCTGGGGCTGGCGCCGTCGCAACTGGTCTGGGTGCGCAGCACGCGCGCCACCGACGCCTTGTGGGCCGCCGAGCAAATTCTGCGCAGCGGCAGTTGTGGCGCCGTGCTGTTCTGGGCCGCCCACGCGCGTGGCGAAACGCTGCGCCGTTTGCATCTGGCTGCGCAGAGCGCTGAAACCCTGTTCTTCATGATGCGGCCTTTGGCCGCCGCGCAAGACTCGTCGCCGGCGCCGTTGCGCCTGAGCTTGCGGCCGGCGCCGGGCGGCCTGTCCATCGAATTCGTCAAACGCCGGGGGCCGCAGCGCGATGCGCCGTTGTTCCTGCCCTTAACCCCTTCTTTACTGCAGCGCCATGCGACTTTGGATCGGGCTCAACCTGCCCCAGCTCCCGCTCGAAGTGTTCTGCCCCAACTGGTCAGCTGACAGCGCCAGCGTGGTGCTCGAACAGGAGCGCGCATTGGTGGTGTCGGCGGCGGCCCGGGCGGCCGGCGTGCAGCCGGGCATGCGGCGCGGCGGTGTGCTGATGCTGCTGCCCGAGGCGCGGCTGCACGAGCGCGCGCCCGAGCGCGAGGCCGAGGCCCTGCATGCCGTGGCCATGGCGCTGTTGCAGTACACGCCCCAGGTGGCCCAGGCTGAAGAAGCCACCTTGCTCATGGACATAGGCGCCAGCCTGCGCCTGTTCGGCGGCATCGGCGCGCTGTGCCGGCGCATCCGCGCCAATTTGCGGGCGCTGGGCTTTAGCTGTTCGCTCAGTTGCGCGCCCACGGCGCGCGGGGCATGGCTGCTGGCGCGCCAGCACGGCGGCCGCAAGCTCAAGATGGCTACGCTGGTGCGCCGTCTCAACCGCCTGCCCAGCAGTCTGTTGCCGCCCGCGCGGCCGTTCGCCGCCTGGTTCGAAGGCATCGGCTGCTTCAGCCTGGGCGACATGCAGCGCCTGCCCCGTCCCGGGCTGCAGCGGCGCTGTGGCCGCCCCTTGCTCGACATGCTGGACGCGGCCTACGGCATGACGCCGGAACTGTTCGAGTGGATCGAAGCACCCACCACGTTCAGCGCCAAACTGGAGTTGTTCGACCGGGTCGAGAATGCCGAAGCACTGCTGTTCGGCGCCCACCGGCTGTTGCTGCAGATGACCGGCTGGCTGTGCGCGCACCAGTTATCGGTGGAGCGCATTTGCCTGCACCTGGAACATGAAAGGGGCAAGGTAGCACGCCCGCCCACGCTGATCGACATCGTGCTGGCCGAGCCGACCTGGCGCGACGAGCACCTGGTGCGCTTGCTCAAGGAACGCCTCGGCAAGGTCGAGCTGGAAGCGCCCGTGATCGGCCTGTGCCTGGAGGCGCCGCAGGTGCAGCCCATGGAGCCGCCCAGCGACTCGCTGTTTCCCGAACCGGGCGGCAGCGACGAAGATCAGTTGCGCATGTTTGAGCTGCTGGTAGCGCGGCTGGGGCCCGACAACGTCTTGCAGGCCGCGCCCCAGGCGGATTACCGTCCGGAGCTGGCCAACGTGTGGGTGCCCGTGCAAAAAAAAATCCGGCCGGCGGCCATGCAGGCGCAGATGCCGTCCGATGTGCTGAGCTTGCCGCGTCCGGCCTGGCTGCTGGCCAAGCCGATTGCCCTGCTGATGCGCAATCACCGGCCGTTTTATGGATCGCCCCTGCGAATGGCGTCGGCGCCCGAACGGATCGAAGCCGGGTGGTGGAACCAGTCGCAAACGCGCGACTATTTCATTGCCGAAGGCTTGGATCATGCGCATTACTGGGTGTATCGCGAGCGCATCGTCAGCGCCTCGGGCGACAGCGAGCCGCGCTGGTTTTTACATGGCTTGTTTGGTTAGTATCGTTTAGATCGTTTAGATTGTTTTTGTATCGTTTAGATCGCTTTTGTATCGTTTAGATCGTTTTGTTTGGATGTGTTGTCCGGTTGGTTCGTGCTTGAGCTGGGGTGGTTTGGTCCGGCGTACCATTTGTGGCAAAATTGATTTTTATTTATTAAAAAGTGACGCTATGCTGCGCTCTGCCAATTTTGTATTTCGTCCTCTCGTTCCTGAGGATGCGCCCGGTTTCGTCGATGCCGTACTGGAGTCGACATCGACCCTGGCGCCTTGGATGCCGTGGGCCCACGAAGGGTATGCGATGGCCGAAGCGCTGGCTTGGATCGACTGGTGTCAGCAAGGGTGGCAAGAGCGCAGCAGTTTCGAGTTCGGCATCTTCGACCGGGAGTCTGGCGCGTTCGCGGGTGGATGCGGTCTCAATCAATTTAATCAGCTGCATGGTCACTGCAATCTCGGCTACTGGGTGCGCCAGTCGTTCCAGCGCCGTGGCGCGGCGACCGACGCGATTCGCACGCTGTCTGACTTCGCGTTCACCGAACTGCCTTTGGGCCGTATTGAAATTGCCGTGGCTATTGGAAATGCCGCTAGTTTAGGCGCGGCACGAAAGGCGGGGGCACTGGAGGAAGTGGTTGCCCGCAACCGGCTGAAGCTCGGTGAGCGCTTTATTGATGCGCATGTTTTGTCGTTGGTGCCGCCAGCGTCGGATGCGCAGCTTGCGCGAAAGAATTAGCGGATGAGCAGTGCCTGATCGCGCAGTGGCAATGTCGAGCAGTGGCAGATTGCGCAGTGGCAGATCGAGCAGTGGCAAGATCGCACAGTGGCAAGATCGCACAGTGGCAAGATCGAGCGGTGCATGATCAAGCGGTGGCAGATTGGCAGTGACAAATCGCGAAGGGCAGGACAAGCAGGAAAGTCGCTCAGCGAAGGATTCAGCAAGCAGGGGCGGGCAGTGGTGAGGCGCTCATTGGTCAAGGCGCGTCAACCGAAGGGCACCGGCAGGCTGAGTCAGTCCAAGTGTATGAGCGGTACTCCACAGCCCGACAGAGATCTCTTCGCATGCTGCTAATCAGCAGCATGCGAAGGTTGAAGCTGTAGACAATACAGCCTACAGCCTACAGCCTTACTCGTCGTCGAACTCTTCGGCCAGATTCTTCCAGCCCTTGAGCTTGGCGAACGCGCTAAATTCTTCCGGCGCTTCAAGCACGATCAGCTTGCGGTCTTGCAGGCCCGGGTCGCTGTGCGAGAAATTCGGACCGGAGTAGCCCAGCGCGCGCAGGCGGTCGATGATGGCGCCGACCAGGACTTTGTCCTTGTACAGCCCCGGCTCGATCGGCACGGCGAAGTCTACATATACGTCAATAATCCCGTAGCCCTCGTCGAAAATGCGTACTGCTTTTACGTCGTGGGAACGGCCACTGCTGTCACTGGCCTTGAACGGGCCGCTCAGCTGGATGTCGGTGTCGGTTGTCATAGCGGCAGCATAGCATCAACCGCGCCGACGCATCGCCAGACACGCTGGCGTGCGCCGGCGGTCCCGGTCCGTCTGATTTACTTCAACGGCCACGCACGCGCCCGGTCCATCCGATTTACTTCACCGGCCGCAGGATCGCTTCGAGCCGGTCCGGCGTGCCCGGCACCCGTTCCAGGCGCGGGTAGCGCAAGCCGCCCTGATAGCTGATCGGCACGGTGCGGAAGTTGGTGCCTTTGCGCACCAGCAGCTCGATCGGCGCCTTGCCGTCGCGCGCAGCCTTCAGTGCTGCCTTGAGCACCTCCGGCTTGTACGCGCGCTGGTTGACGGCCACAACCGTGGTGCCGGCGGCCAGGCCCGCGCGGAACGCCACGCCATCCCACTGCACGCCTTCGATCGCGCCGTCCAGCTTGACGTTCATTCCCAGCGAGTAGCTGAAGTCGGTCGACTTGGCACGCTCCTCACCCGCCTTGATCCAGTCCGTCGGCGTGTCGGTATAGGTCAGCTTCCAGCCGGCACGGGTCAGGCCGTCCAGCGGTGCGCCCGGGCCATGGCCGTCAAGCCGGCTGCGCAGGTAGGGCGCCCAGTCGTACGGCTGCACGGCGGCCAGCGCCGCGACCACATCTTCGAAGGTGTAGTGCAGCGGGCCGATGCTGCCATCGGCCACGCCGAAGAACGCGCGCGCCACATCGTCCAGCGAGCGCTTGCCGCCCGACAGTTCGCGGATGCGCGTGTCGACATCCAGCCAGATCAGCATGCCTTCCACGTAGTAATCCTCGCTGCGCTGCCAGTTTCCCCAGCCCAGCGACCGGCGCGCCTGCACGATCGGGTCGTTGACGGTGTCCTGCAAGGCGCGCCAGCTGCGGCCCTGCACGCTGTCGTAGCGCGCCGCGGCCGAGGCGATGCTCTCGCGCATGCCCTTGGCCGAGATCAGCCCGGAGCGCACCGCCAGCACGTTGCCCCAGTACTGGGTCTGGCCTTCATATACCCACAGCAGGCTGTTCTGCAGCGGCGTATTGAAGTTCGGCACGTTCTGCCCGGCCGGCCGGCGGAACTTGCCGTTCCACGAGTGCACATATTCGTGGGCCAGCAGGTCGCGCCCGTTTTCCATCTTGGCCCAGTCGGTGAAGTAGCCCGGCTTGACGCCGTTTTCGCTGGACTGGTGGTGCTCCAGGCCGATGCCGCTGAAGTCGTCCGAGATCGCCAGCAGGAAATCATAGTGGCGGAAATGGCGCGACGCGAACAGCTTGCCGGCCTGCTGCACCAGCGCCTTGTGCGCGGCCAGCTGTTCCGGCTTGGCGTCCAGGCTCTCGGCATTGTCGGCCACCACATTCAAGTGCACCGGCACGGCCGCGCCCGGATCCAGATCGACGCGCTTGAAGTGGCGGCCCGCGAACAGGGGCGAGTCCACCAGGTGTTCCAGGTTGAGCGGCTTGAAGGTGACGACATCGCCCTGACGTGCAGCCGTCTCGAGCGCGGTGCCGTATTGCCAGCCGGCGGGCAGGGTCAGCGTCGGCTGCACCGTGATGTTGCGGCTGAAGTGGCCAGCCGGGTACAGCGTCATGGCTTGCCATTGCACGCCCAGAATCTCGCTCGTCATCGTCACGCGGCCCTGGGTCGTGTCCAGCGGCGAGAGGAACTGGTAATCCACTTCCAGCGTGGCGGCGCCGGCCGGCACGGTGACGTGGAAGGCATGCACCTGCACCGGGTCGCGCGTCCAGTCGAGCGGCTTGCCGCCGGCCGTCATGGTCAGGCCGGCCAGCTGGCTGAGCGGTCCGCTGGGGCCGTGATTGCCCGGCAGCCACTGCGGATACAGCAAGGTCATCGGACCCGGCTTGGCCGGAATCGAGGCGTGGATGCGAAAGATCTGCTGACCGATATTGCTGGCATCAACCTTGAGGATGATCGTGCCCGGATAGGGCTGGTCAACGGGAACAGGAACCTCGGCGCGGGCTGGGATAACAGCGGCGCTGAGGGTGGCAGCAACCGCGAGCGCGAGCAGGCGGGGGACGGCGCGAGAGCAGGAAAATTGAAATGGCATCAGGGGACCCGAAAAAGGCTGAAAAAAGCAATACGAAGACTCAGGTGAACATACAACGGCAAACCACAGGCAACGGTACAACGGCACAACCATGAGGAAAAAAAAGCATCGGCAAGTGTAGCACCATGCCAAATATTTTTCGGTCCATTGGGCAAATTTCCGTGAATTTCAAGGCCTTGAAAACCCCTTGCAGCGCCATTAGATTGGATTCAACGGATGCTCTTCGGAGGTCCGTCAACTTATCGCTTAACTATGAAAAGGATATTTATCATGCGTACTTTTGACCTGACTCCCCTGTATCGTTCCGCAATCGGCTTTGACCGTCTGGCCAACCTGCTGGAGTCCCAGCGTGCCGATGCGGCGCCCAGCTATCCGCCATACAACATCGAACTGGTCAGCGAAGACAAGTATCGAATCGTGATGGCGCTGGCAGGCTTCCAACGTTCAGAAGTGGAAATCATCACCGAGCGTGATTCGCTGCATGTGGTGGGCCGCAAGCAGAAGGACGAGCAGCAGCGTACCTATCTGCACCGCGGCATCGCGGCACGCGATTTCGAGCAGCGCTTCCAGCTTGCCAACCACGTCAAGGTCACCACGGCCTCGTTCGACAACGGCATGCTGACCATCGAGCTGGTGCGCGAAGTGCCCGAAGCGCTCAAGCCACGCAAGATCGTCATCGAGGGTGGTGCCAATGACGGCAACGTCATCAATGGCGGCGCCATCAATGACGCGGACAAAGTGCAGACGCTGGAGCAACGCCAGGCCGCATAAACGCCGGCTGAAGTAACGGACGGGGCGCCCGCAGCTTGGGGCGCCCCGTCCCGCATGGACCACCGTGAACGCCATGCCGGCAGCGCTACTGACGGCTGTCTCGCCCCGTCGGAAATGCTGTCAACTCGTCCATTAAGGGTTCTCTAAGTCTGCTGCCGCATGATGGCTTTAACAAAAGTCGACGAGCCAGTACCCGCAATGAAGCGGCCGATGTCAGTAAGTAGCAAGCGCAGTAAGAAGTTGATAGGTCAGCACAACGCAGCACAACGCAGCAAAGAAAAACAGCCACACAGTCACAACAGCCTCACCCCTCAATCCAGGAGTACGTCATGCAAAACGTAGGTGCCACTACTGTCATCACCGCTAAGCGACTCACGCTTGCCCTTGTCGCTGCAGGCGCCATCGGCGGAGCGGTTGGTGCGATCGCAGTCAATCACAACAGCGCGGTTGCGTCCAGCGCAGCCGCAAGCAGCCCCGTTGCCGCCACGGTCGCGGCGCCCGTTGCCGCCACCGTGGTCGCGAACGGAGCGCCAGCGCCCATCGCCGCCGGCGTGGTCTTGCCCGACTTCACCCAGATCGTGTCGCGCAACGGCCCGGCCGTTGTCAACGTGCGCGTCGTCGGCAGCACCAGGACCGCCATGGGCGGCCAGCGCGGCATGCCGCAGATGGACGAGAACGATCCCTTTTTCGAGTTTTTCCGTCGTTTCCAGGGGCCGCAAAACCCCCGCGGACAACGTGATACTCCCGTTTTTGGCGCCGGTTCCGGGTTCATTATCAGCCCGGACGGTGTCATCCTGACCAACGCGCACGTGGTGCGCGACGCCAAGGAAGTCACGGTCAAGTTGCAGGACCGGCGCGAATACCGCGCCCGCGTGCTGGGCTCCGATCCCAAGACCGACGTGGCGGTACTGAAAATCGAAGCCAAGAATTTGCCGGTGGTGCCGATCGGTAAGTCGACCGACCTGAAAGTGGGCGAGTGGGTGCTGGCGATCGGCTCGCCCTTCGGCCTGGAAAGCAGCGTGACGGCGGGCGTGGTGAGCGCCAAGGGCCGTTCGCTGCCGGGCGAAGATGGCGCCGTGCCGTTCATCCAGACCGACGTGGCCGTCAATCCAGGCAACTCGGGCGGTCCGCTGTTCAACACCAAGGGCGAAGTGATCGGCATTAACTCGCAGATCTACAGCCAGACCGGCGGCTACATGGGCTTGTCGTTCGCCATCCCGATCGACGTGGCCTACCGCATCAAGGACCAGATTGTGACCACCGGCAAGGTGCAGCATGCCAAGCTGGGCGTGACGATTCAGGAAGTGGGGCAGGGCTTTGCCGACTCGTTCAAGCTGGAGTCGCCCGAGGGGGCGCTGGTGTCGAACGTGGAACGGGGTGGTCCGGCCGACAAGGCCGGCATCAAGACGGGCGACGTGATCCGCAAGGTCAACGGCCAGCCGATCGTGGCGTCGGGCGACTTGCCGGCCATGTTCAGCGTGGCGCAGCCGGGCGAGAAAGTGAGCCTGGACGTGTGGCGCGACGGCAAGCTGGTGCGCATCGAAGCGCGCCTGGGCAATGCCAACGACAAGGTGGCGCAGGCCGACAGCGACGAGAACGCCGCACCGGACAAGTCCGCCAAGCTGGGGCTGGCGTTGCGTCCGCTCGATCCGAACGAGCGCCGCCAGTCGGGTATTGCGTCGGGCCTGGTGATCGAAGACGTCTCGGGCGCCGCGGCAGTGGCGCAAGTACAGCCCGGTGACGTACTATTGTCGATTAATGGCAAACCGGTCAACTCGGTGAGCCAGGTGCGCGATATGGTGGACAAGTCGAGCAAGTCGGTGGCCTTGCTGATTCAGCGTGGGGCGGATAAGATTTTTATTCCGGTGCGGATAGGCTAATCACCCAAAAGTGGACCCCTACTTTTGGGTGGGGCCAGCAAAAAAGGACTGGCAGAGCCAGATCCTTTTTTGAGGATAAAAGCTTGGTGAAAACCGGCATGCGTTGTTGGTATTTTTTCCGCTCGCACTGATTGACGTACTTTTTTGAATCGGGGACGTGATGCGGTTGCTGCTGGTGGAAGACGATACGATGATCGGCGAAGTGGTGCTCGACCTGCTCAGGGCCGAGCACTACGCTGTCGACTGGGTCAAGGATGGCGAAATGGCCGATACGGCGCTGCTGCAGTCGCAGAGCTACGACCTGGTGCTGCTCGACCTGGGCCTGCCGCGCAAGGATGGTCTGGATGTGCTGCGCTCGATGCGGGCACGCAAGGATCGCACGCCGGTCCTCGTCGCCACCGCGCGCGATGCCGTCGATCAGCGTATCGCCGGGCTCGATGCGGGCGCTGACGATTATGTGCTCAAACCTTACGATCTCGATGAGTTGCTGGCGCGCATACGCGCCTTGCTGCGCCGCGCCGTGGGCCGCGCCGAGCCGGTGTTTGAATACAACAACATCACCATCTTCCCCATCACCCGCGAAGTGCATGCCGACGGCGTGCCGGTCACCTTGTCGGCCCGCGAATGGGCGGTCCTGGAAGCGCTCATCGCCCGTCCCGGCGCCGTACTATCGCGTGCCCAGCTGGAAGAAAAGCTGTACAGCTGGCGCGATGAAGTCAGCAGCAACGCGGTCGAAGTGTATATCCACGGCCTGCGCAAGAAACTTGGCAGCGATCTGATCCAGAACGTGCGCGGCGTCGGCTACATGGTTCCAAAGAAATGAAGCTGTCGCATTCCCTGCGTGGCCGCCTGCTGTGGTTCCTGCTGGCGGCCATTACCATTGCCGCGGTGGCGCAGGCGTCCATTGCCTACCGCACCGCGCTGGGCGACGCCGATGAAATTTTCGACTACCACATGCAGCAGATGGCCCTGTCGCTGCGCTCCGGCTCGCCCCTGTCCAACAGCGAACCGCCGCCCCATTCCGACGTGGGCGACGAAAATAATGAACTGATGGTCCAGGTGTGGACGCCGGACGGCGTGCAAGTCTTTCGCACCTTTACCCGCGCGCCCTTGCCCAAGCACGCCGTACTGGGCTTTTCCAACGTCAAGGCCAACAAGACCACCTACCGGGTGTTCTCGGTGCAAACCCCCACCCAGATCGTGCAGATCGCCCAGGACATGGCGGTGCGCCGCAACATGGCCGGTAACCTGGCGCTGCGCACGGTCGGTCCCATCGCCGTGATGATGCCGATCCTGATGCTGGTCGTGTGGTGGGTGGTCAGCGGCTCGCTGGAACCGGTGGCGCGGGTGCGCACGCAAGTGGCGGCGCGCCAGGCCGACGATCTGTCGCCCGTGTCGGAGGCCGGCTTGCCGGACGAGGTCAAGCCGCTGGTGCACGAACTGAATTTGCTGTTCGGGCGCGTGCGCACGGCGTTCGAGGCGCAACAGCATTTCGTCGCCGATGCCGCCCATGAATTGCGCACCCCGCTGGCCGCGCTCAAACTGCAGGCCACCAGCCTGGAGCGGGCCGACAGCGCCGAAGCGCGTGCCGTGGCGATCGGGCGCTTAACCGCCGGCATCGAACGCGCCACCCGGCTGGTGGAGCAGTTGCTGATCCTGGCGCGCCAGGAAGCCAGCGCGGCCAATGGCGCCAAAAGCCAGCAGGTCGACCTGGCCGAGCTGGCGCGGCGCACCTTGGGCGACATGGCCAACGCGGCGCAGACACGGCGCATCGACCTGGGCTTGCAGCGGGCCGATAGCTCCAGCGTGGACGGCCAGCCCGATGCGTTGGCCATTCTGATGCGCAATCTGGTCGACAATGCGCTGAAGTACACGCCGGAAGGCGGCGTGGTCGATGTCAGCGTGGCGGCCGACAGTACGGCGGTGGTGCTGACGGTGGAAGACAGTGGTCCCGGCATTGCCGCCGACGAACGCGAACGGGTATTCGACCGCTTCTACCGGATCGCCGGCAGCGAGGCCAGCGGCAGCGGCCTGGGCATGGCCATCATCAAAGCCATTGCCGACCGTCATGGCGCCACCTTGACCCTGGGCGAGTCGGCACGGCTGGGTGGCTTGCTGGTGGAGTTGAAGTTTCCCGGTAGCGCCAAGCCGGCCTGATGCCGGCTTGGCGCAAGGACGTTCAAGCAATCAAGCAATCAAGCAATCAAGGGTTCTTGATAATCGCCGACAGCAGCACGAACGCCTCGTGCTCGATGGCCGGTTCCGCCTGAGCAAACGCCTTGAGCGCCTTGACGCTCTCGGGCCGCTTCAGTTCCTTTTTTTCCGCCGGGGTGGGTTTGGGCGCTTCCGGCGCGAACATGCTGGGGCCGCTATTGTATTTCTGCTTGAGGACCTTCTGGCCGTAGCTGGACGTGTAATAGCGGGTCATCTCGACGGCCGTGTCGGTCGTCACCAGGCGCGCCACGGGCAACGCCATGCGCTGGTAGATTTGCGCCGGCGTGACCCTGGCCAACTTATCCATCACACTCTTGCGCTGCGCTTCGCTGCCATAGCGGCTGGCGCTGGCCGTGGCGCGCATCATCTTTTCTGCCTGCATGGATGCCAGCATGTCTTGCGCGGCCTTGACCTGGGCGGCATCGGGCGTGGTCGCGGCGGGCGCGGCCCAGCTGAACGAGGCGACGGCGAGGGTGAAACCGGCTACCAGGGTGTGTACTGCCTTCATCGATTCTTCCTCACATTAAAAATAGTAAAAAATATCATCCACCATAAAAAACGGGACGGCGTACCGTCCCGTTCGGGCTTAGTGCATGCTGGCGGCCGCTGGGCCGCTCAACACTGTACCGATCAGAACTTGTGCCACAGGCGGCCGAAGTACGACGCGCCGTTCAGGCCGAATTGTACCGACTCGTACTTGAAGCCGTTGTCGGTCTGCTCATCATCCTGCTCGGTCGGCTTGACGTTGAAAATATTCGAGCCGCCCACCGTGAACTTGGTGCGCTCGCTGAAATTGTACGTGAAGCTCAGGTCGGCCGAGGTCTTCGGCTTGTAGCGCTGGTTCGGGGTCGGGGCGCCCGACCAGGTGCCCAGCGTTTGCGGGCCGAAATGGATGATCTTGAAGTCCGTGCCGATCTTGCCCAGCAGGTATTCAAAGCCCAGGGTGGCCTTGCGGCGCGGGCCGCCTTGCTCCAGGAACAGGCGCTCGCGCTCGGACAGCAGCACGTCTTCGTAACCCTTCAGCACGGCCGGCGCCTTGATGGCGGTGACTTCCGTCTTGCTGATGTTCATCGCCAGGAAGGTGTTCAGCTTGCCCTGGCCCAAGTTGCCGCGGTTGGCGATGGTCAGGTCCAGGCCCTGCGTCTTGGTGTCGAGCGAGTTGACGAAGAACTGGGCGGCGGCCACGTTCAGGCTCGACAGCAGAGGAACGATGGGCGCGAAGTTGCTTTCGTCAAAACGGCCCGAAAACACGATGCGGTCTTCGATCTTGATCTGGTACAGGTCGGCCGTGAGCGAGGTCGTCGCGCTTGGCGTCCAGGTGGTGCCCAAGGTGAAGCTCTTCGACTTTTCTTCCTTCAGCGCAGGAATGCCGATGGCGTTGGCCACCCGCCCGCCATTCGGTGCGAACACGGAGTCCTGCGGGATGCCATTGACGAACTCGGTGAACGTGGACGAGAAGTACATCTGCTGCAGCGACGGCGCGCGGAAGCCCGTGCTGGCCGAACCGCGCAGCAGCACGTTGTCGGTCAGCTTGTAGGCGGCGGCCAGCTTGCCCGTCACGGTCGAGCCGAAGTCGCTGAACTTTTCATACCGGACGGCGGTCAAAAATTTGAAACGCTCGGTGATGTCCGTTTCCAGGTCGATGTAGGCGGCCGAGCTGTGACGGTCTTTGTTGGTCACGTCGGCAGGGCGGAAGCCGGGGAAGCCCTGGCTGCCCGGTGCGCCGCCGCCCACGCCGTCGGCGTCGATGTAGGAGCCCGCTTCGCCGGCAAAGATTTCGTAATCTTCGGTGCGGTATTCCGCGCCGAAGGCCACGTTCATGCCTTTAAAGATGTTCGAGTAAAAGTTGCTGAAGTCGACGTTGGTGGTGCGCTGGGTGGCGGCAAAGCCGCCCGCGTCGTAGCGCGATGCGCTCACGCCGCGGCCGCCGTTGAGCAGGTCCAGGTTGGCGATCGAGGCGTTCAGCGTGTTGCTGATGTTGTAGCGCATCTTGTTGTAACCCACCGTTTGCGACAGGTCGGCATTCCACTCGCCCAGCTTGGTGCGATAGCCGACGGTGCCGTAGTGGTCGTCGATGTCGGCGTTGATGTACGGCGCAAAACCGTTCGGGTACATCGCCTGCGCGTTGCGTTCCGGGATGTCGTCCGGGCCGCGGCCGAAGGCGGCCGACGAGGCTTCGCGGGTTTGCGCGCCCGCCGTGAAATACATGCGCCCGCCCGCCAGGGGAATGTCGCCGTTCAGGTACAGGGTGTTGTTGTTGACCTTGCTGTCGCCGATGGTGCGCAGGCTGCCTTCGGGCGCGCGGTTGGAGCGGCCGCGGTTGAGCGATTCGCCCGTGATGCCCACGGTGCCGCCGGCCACGGCCACGCCGCAGTAGGCCGACAGCAGCAGGTTGTCGCCGTCGCCTTCGGAATATTGTCCGGCGCCGATCACCGCTTCGCAGCCGAGCGATTTTTTCAGTTCGACGTTGATCACGCCGGCGATCGCGTCCGAGCCGTACTGGGCGGCGGCGCCGTCACGCAGGACCTGGATGTTCTTTACCGCCAGCAGGGGAATGGCGTTCATGTCGGTGCCGGTGTTGCCGCGGTTGCGCGCACCGAAAATATTTACCAGCGAGGTGCTGTGGCGGCGCTTGCCGTTCATCAGCACCAGGGTCTGGTCCGAGCCCAGGCCGCGCAGGGCGGCCGAGTCGACCAGGTCGGCACCATCGGCGCCGGTCTGGCGGGTCGAGTTGAACGAGGGCGAAATATAGGTCAGGGTCTGGGCCAGATCGAACTGGCCGCCTTGCTCGGCCACCTTGGTCATGGGGATCACGTCGACCGGCACGGCCGTGTCGGTAGCGGACGTGTTGCCTACGCGGCGGGAACCGACCACGCTGACGCTGGGAATCACGTCGGCGCCGGCTTGCGGGGCGCTGGTCTGGGCGAACGCGGGAACGGCGCCAACGAGGGTGCTGCCATACAAAGCGAGAAGAATCGAACGTCGTACTGGGGTGATATTGAACACGCTGGGGCTCCGGATAGGGAAGGACTGCGGTACCGCTTCGCTTCATAGGCGAGGTGGCTGGGATGGCAAGTTTGCAAATATAGCTTACTTGCCTAGCAACACCCAACATATGGTGGCGCAAATCAGACACTTTACGTTTCCGCACGTAAACTTGGGACCATTGTTACTTTAGATATATACTGTGTTTTTATACAGTAGTTGTTCGCGCCGTGGCTCGCTGCCCTTGTTTCAGCGTGCCGCGCCGCCTGCTCACCGATGCTTGCCGTATGTCCGCCGCCGTCCTTTCCCAGAGCCTCCCCGATTACGCCGAGCTGTTCTGTTTGTCGAATTTTTCCTTCCTGCTGGGTGCCTCCCATGCGGAAGAACTGGTGGCGCGCGCCGTCGAGCTGGGCTATTCGGCCCTGGCCATCACCGATGAATGTTCGCTGGCCGGGGTGGTGCGCGCCCATGCGGAAGCGAAAAAGGCGGCGCTGCCGCTGATCATCGGCGCCCATTTCCATCTGCACAATCCCGATGGCAGCCCGGCCCTGTCGCTGATCGTGCTGGCGCAGAACCGCAACGGCTACGGCAATCTGGCCGAGATCATCACCCTGGCACGCACCCGCGCGGCCAAGGGCACTTATCTGCTCACGCCGGGCGACCTGGCCGCGCCCCCGCCCGAGTTCGCCCATTTGCAGGGCTTGCCGGATTGCCTGACGATCTTGCTGCCGGCCTATCCGGGCCACGAGGCGGCCGATGTCGACCGCCTGCACCGCCAGGCGGCCTGGATGGCGGCCACGTTTCCCGGCCGCGCCTGGCTGGGACTGACGCTGCTGTACCGCGCCTTCGACGACGCGCACCGGGCCACGGTGGACGAAGTGGCCTGGCAGCACGGCATGCCGGTGGTGGCCACCGGCCACGTGTGCATGCACGTGCGCTCGCGCAAGCCCATGCAGGACACCTTGTGCGCCATCCGCATCGGCAAACCCGTGGCCGAGTGCGGTTATGCGCTGGCCCAGAATGCCGAACAGCATCTGCGCGGCCGCTTGCGGCTGGCCAATCTGTACACGCCACAAGTGCTGGCGGAAACCCTGCGCATCGCCAGCCTGTGCACCTTTTCGCTGGACGAATTGCGCTACGAATACCCCAACGAACTGGTGCCGCCCGGCCATACCGCGGCCGGCTACCTGCGCGCGGAAACCTATATCGGCGCCCACCATCGCTTTCCGCTCGGCATACCGGCCAAGGTGCAAGCCCAGATCGAATACGAGCTGGAGCTGATCGGCGACCTGCGTTACGAGCCGTATTTCCTGACCGTCTACGACATCGTCCGCTTTGCCCGCTCGCAAGGCATTCTGTGCCAGGGCAGGGGATCGGCGGCCAACTCGGCCGTGTGCTATTGCCTCGGCGTCACGGAGGTCGATCCGGCCCGCGCCAATCTGCTGTTCGAGCGCTTCATTTCGCGCGAGCGCGACGAGCCGCCCGACATCGACGTCGACTTCGAGCACCAGCGCCGCGAAGAAGTGATCCAGTACATCTATAACAAATACGGCCGCGACCGCGCCGCGCTGGCGGCCGTGGTGATCAGCTACCGGCCCAAGAGCGCGCTGCGCGACAGCGGCAAGGCGCTGGGGATCGACATGGCCATTGTGGAAAAAGTCGCCAAGTCGCATCACTGGTTCGACAGCAAGGAAGACCTGGTCGGGCGGCTGGCCGAATGCGGGCTGGACCCGGAATCGGCGCTGGCCCAGCAGTGGGCCATCCTGGCAACCCGGCTGCTGGGCTTTCCGCGCCACTTGTCGCAGCATCCGGGCGGCTTCGTGATTTCGGCCGGCAAGCTGTCGCGCCTGGTGCCGATCGAAAACGCCACCATGGCCGACCGTAGCGTGATTCAGTGGGACAAGGACGATCTGGAGGAACTGGGCTTGCTCAAGGTCGATGTGCTGGCGCTGGGCATGTTGTCGGCGCTGCGGCGCACGCTCGACCTGGTCAGCCAGCAGCGCGGCAATGTGTTTTCGATGCAGGACATTCCCGCCGAGGACCCGGCCACCTACGACATGATTTGCGCGGCCGACACCATCGGCGTGTTCCAGATCGAGTCGCGCGCCCAGATGAGCATGTTGCCGCGCATGCTGCCGCGCACCTTTTACGATCTGGTCATCGAGGTGGCGGTGGTGCGCCCGGGGCCGATCCAGGGCGGCATGGTGCACCCGTACCTGCGCCGGCGCCAGGGGCTGGAAGTGCCCGTGTATCCCAAGCCGGAACTGAAGATCGCGCTGGAACGCACCCTGGGCGTGCCGATTTTTCAGGAGCAGGTCATGCAGGTGGCCATGGTGGCGGCCGGATTCACGCCGGGCGAAGCGGACCAGTTGCGGCGCGCTATGGCGGCCTGGAAACGCAAGGGCGGGCTGGAGAAATACTACGGACGCATCGTCAACGGCATGCTGGAGCGCGGCTACGACCTGGCGTTCGCCGAATCGATCTTCAGCCAGATTCAGGGCTTTGGCGAGTACGGCTTTCCCGAGTCGCATGCGGCCAGTTTCGCGCTGCTGGCGTATGCCAGTTCCTGGCTCAAGTGCCATGAACCGGCGGCGTTCACCTGCGCCTTGCTCAACAGCCAGCCGATGGGCTTTTACAGCCCGTCGCAACTGGTGCAGGATGCCCAGCGGCATGACATCGAGGTGCGCCCCGTGGACATTGCCGTCAGCGGCTGGGACAGCGCGCTGGAACCGTCCGCGCGGGCGCAGCCGGCGATCCGGCTGGGCTTGTCATTGCAGCGCGGCATGCGCGTCGAAGTGGCGGCGCGCATCGAGGATGCCCGGGCGATCCGGCCGTTCGACAGCGTGGCCGATCTGGCGCGGCGGGCTCAGCTGGATCGTCACGACTTGCAAGTGCTGGCCGGCGCCAACGCCTTGCAGTCGCTGGCGGGCAACCGGCGCCAGGCCTTGTGGCAGGCGGTGGGGGCGGTGCCGGACAAGGATTTGTTGCGCCCGACGACGCCGGTGGAAGACATGCCCGTGTTGCGCCCGCCCAGCGAAGGCGACGATATCGTGGGCGACTACCGGTCGCAGGGACTGACCCTGGGACGCCATCCGCTGGCGCTGCTGCGCTCGCAATTGCTGGAGAAACGCTTCATGCCGGCATCGACATTGAATGATTACAAGAACGGCCAGCTGGCGCGGGCCTGCGGCATCGTGACGGTGCGGCAACGGCCGGCGACGGCCAAGGGCGTGCTGTTTGTCACCTTGGAAGATGAGACGGGCAACATCAATGTGATTGTCTGGCCCAGCCTGGTCGAGCAGCAGCGCAAGGAAGTGCTGGGCGCTACCTTGCTGGGCGTGTATGGGATCTGGCAGAGCGAAGGGTCGGTGCGCCACCTGGTGGCCAAGCGGCTGGTGGATTTGTCGCACATGATGGGGCGGCTCGATACCAGCAGCCGGAATTTCTGTTGATGCTGTTCAGGCTGACGATATCGACGAAGCCGCAGAGGTCACCGGGAGGCAAGCGTCGACGACGCTGAAAGCGCAACTCAGCCACTACAGTTGTCAACGTCTTCCTCGCGACAGCGCGGATCCATGCTGAGCATGCGGTATGGGGAATGCTGGCTCAGCATGGGTCCTCGCCTTCGAGGGTGTCGCGAAAGGTAACGTAACTCTAGGCCACCAACTTCAAAACCGTCATTCCCGCGCATGCGGGAACCCATGCTGAGCCGGCTTCCATAGTGCTGCATGCTCAGCATGGGTCCCCGCTTTCGCGGGGATGAC